>NZ_CP186283.1:2327500-2677500 GCF_049331905.1 Pseudomonas cimarronensis
AGGTATCAGAAGTGCGAATGCTGACATGAGTAACGACAATGGGAGTGAAAAACTCCCACGCCGAAAGACCAAGGTTTCCTGCGCAACGTTAATCGACGCAGGGTGAGTCGGCCCCTAAGGCGAGGCAGAAATGCGTAGTCGATGGGAAACGGGTTAATATTCCCGTACTTCTAATTACTGCGATGGAGGGACGGAGAAGGCTAGGCCAGCACGGCGTTGGTTGTCCGTGTTTAAGGTAGTAGGCTGGTTTCTTAGGTAAATCCGGGAAATCAAGGCCGAGAACTGATGACGAGTTATCTTTTAGATGACGAAGTGGTTGATGCCATGCTTCCAGGAAAAGCTTCTAAGCTTCAGGTAATTAGGAACCGTACCCCAAACCGACACAGGTGGTTAGGTAGAGAATACCAAGGCGCTTGAGAGAACTCGGGTGAAGGAACTAGGCAAAATGGCACCGTAACTTCGGGAGAAGGTGCGCCGGTGAGGGTGAAGTATTTACTACGTAAGCCCATGCCGGTCGAAGATACCAGGCCGCTGCGACTGTTTATTAAAAACACAGCACTCTGCAAACACGAAAGTGGACGTATAGGGTGTGACGCCTGCCCGGTGCCGGAAGGTTAATTGATGGGGTTAGCTAACGCGAAGCTCTTGATCGAAGCCCCGGTAAACGGCGGCCGTAACTATAACGGTCCTAAGGTAGCGAAATTCCTTGTCGGGTAAGTTCCGACCTGCACGAATGGCGTAACGATGGCGGCGCTGTCTCCACCCGAGACTCAGTGAAATTGAAATCGCTGTGAAGATGCAGTGTATCCGCGGCTAGACGGAAAGACCCCGTGAACCTTTACTATAGCTTTGCACTGGACTTTGAGTTTACTTGTGTAGGATAGGTGGGAGGCTTTGAAGCGTGGACGCCAGTTCGCGTGGAGCCATCCTTGAAATACCACCCTGGTAACCTTGAGGTTCTAACTCTGGTCCGTTATCCGGATCGAGGACAGTGTATGGTGGGTAGTTTGACTGGGGCGGTCTCCTCCTAAAGAGTAACGGAGGAGTACGAAGGTGCGCTCAGACCGGTCGGAAATCGGTCGTAGAGTATAAAGGCAAAAGCGCGCTTGACTGCGAGACAGACACGTCGAGCAGGTACGAAAGTAGGTCTTAGTGATCCGGTGGTTCTGTATGGAAGGGCCATCGCTCAACGGATAAAAGGTACTCCGGGGATAACAGGCTGATACCGCCCAAGAGTTCATATCGACGGCGGTGTTTGGCACCTCGATGTCGGCTCATCACATCCTGGGGCTGAAGCCGGTCCCAAGGGTATGGCTGTTCGCCATTTAAAGTGGTACGCGAGCTGGGTTTAGAACGTCGTGAGACAGTTCGGTCCCTATCTGCCGTGGACGTTTGAGATTTGAGAGGGGCTGCTCCTAGTACGAGAGGACCGGAGTGGACGAACCTCTGGTGTTCCGGTTGTCACGCCAGTGGCATTGCCGGGTAGCTATGTTCGGAAAAGATAACCGCTGAAAGCATCTAAGCGGGAAACTTGCCTCAAGATGAGATCTCACTGGAACCTTGAGTTCCCTAAAGGGCCGTCGAAGACTACGACGTTGATAGGTTGGGTGTGTAAGCGCTGTGAGGCGTTGAGCTAACCAATACTAATTGCCCGTGAGGCTTGACCATATAACACCCAAACAATTTGATGTTTGTGTTTCTCTATGAAGACTACAACAGCCGAAAATTTGTAAGACTGCAAAACCAAGACATCACATACCCAATTCGGGATAGCGCTTCACCGCGACATCCCAGCTGAATCGCTTGACGACCATAGAGCATTGGAACCACCTGATCCCATCCCGAACTCAGTAGTGAAACGATGCATCGCCGATGGTAGTGTGGGGTTTCCCCATGTGAGAGTAGGTCATCGTCAAGCACCTATACCAAAACCCCCGATCGTGAAAACGGCCGGGGGTTTTATTTTGTGCTGAAAAAACAAGAAGCACCCACCTCAACCGTCGATAGACAACGATACGGCGTGTGTGATTGTCAGAGTCAGCGCACCGGATGGGCGCGCTAATCTCCAGTGGTTTAGTTAATTGCGTCGCTAAGTGCTTTTGCTGGAACGTATTTGACAACTTTCTTTGCTGCAATCTGCAGCGTCTTACCCGTCTGTGGGTTACGGCCTGTGCGCGCTGGTCGTTCAGTGACCTTTAGCTTGCCTATGCCGGGCAGGGTGATTTCATCACCGTTTTCCAAGGCGTCTGAGACTATTTCGCTGAGCTGCTCGAGGGCTGCGCGCACTGTACTTTTCGGTGTGTCGATAGCCTCGGCAATATCGCTGATCAGCTGGTCTTTAGTGATGGCCACGGTGTGACTCCTTTGAGTGAAAGATTGACGCTTTCGGTACTGTCGAGCGCTCTTAATCATTGGGGGGGATTCTAACGGAAAAGGCTGAGTAACTTTTATCAGGCTTTCTTGGCGTGGTCTAAGCTCATGCTACTTGGCCATTTGCCTGGGAGAGCCAGCATGCTTCGCGCCTTCGCTGATTTGGGATTTCGTTGGAAAATTGCGTTGCCTATTTTGTTGTTGGCGGTATTGCTGGTGACCATGGGCTTTCTGGGGATGCGCGGGATTACCCAGGTCGCAGATTCCAGCACGAAATTGACCAACCGATTCTTGCCGGGCATCAGTTTGTTGCTAAATGCTGATCGTGATCTTTACCAAGCTTTTGTAGCAGAGCGTAGTTTGCTTGATGAGGCAGTCGGTGAGCGCGTAGCTGCGCTGACAGATGCACATACGGAGAACCTGCAGCAGGCTTATGATCGAGTGCATAAGTTTGCTGCGATGCAGCCTGGTAGCGAAGCGATGCAGTTAGTCAGCCAATTTGATGCTGGCTTCGAACGTTGGAAAGCCACGTCTCAACAGGTACTGAAGCTGGCTGCTAGCGACCCGCATGCTGCTAGTGCGTTGAGTTTTACAACCAGTGAAGAGCAATTCGAGGCCATGCGTACGGCCATCGACAAGCTAGGTGAAATGGATGATCAGGCTGCCAATGCTGAAGGGTTGGCAGCGATCAAGTTGGGCGAAACCCTGAGTTGGCAACAGGGCTTGATCGTGGCGATTGGACTGGTTGTCTGCCTTGTACTGGTCGTCGGTTTTCCTATTCTGGTCACGGGGCCGTTACACAGCTTACTTAATCGCATTGAGCAGATTGCCGATGGTGATGGGGATTTGCGGGTTCGTCTGGATGTACTGTCTAACGATGAGCTGGGTAAGTTGAGCCATGCCTTTAACCGGTTCCTGGATAAGTTGCAGCCCCTGATCAAAGAGGTGGGTCGCGTAACAGGTGAGGTTGAAAGTTCTGCGCAGAGCCTTGCTGGCATGGCGGCTGCCAATGATCGGTTGATCAGCAGTGAGCATGCAGCCGTGGATCAGGTGAGTACAGCAGCTACGGAAATGAGCTCGGCTGTCCATGAGGTGGCCCGCAATGCGCAAAATGCAGCAGATGCTGCGCGCAGTGCGGAAGCGCAATCGCGGGAAGGCGCGCAGGTGGTAGGTGCGACAATCAACTCGATTCGTCAGCTGGCTCAAGAAGTGGAAAGTGCTTCGGTCACCATTCAGACCCTGGAACAGGAAGCCGCGAATATAGGTGCGGTGCTGGCGGTTATCAGGGGGATTGCTGAGCAGACCAATCTGCTGGCTCTGAACGCGGCGATTGAGGCCGCTCGTGCTGGTGAACAGGGGCGAGGATTTGCTGTCGTTGCTGATGAGGTGCGCGCACTGGCTGCCCGTACGCAGGATTCGACCAAGGACATCCAGGTCATGATTGAGCGGCTGCAGGTTGGTGTGCAAAACGCAGTCAAGGCAACGCACTCGGGGAGTAGCAAGGCACGGCAGAGTGTCGAGCAGGCGGCAGGCGTGGATCAGGCGCTTACCGATACCAGTGATTCGGTACAGCGAATCAATGATATGACGGCACAGATTGCCACTGCCTGTGAAGAGCAAAGTAGCGTGACCGAGGAGATTGCCCGTAACATCAGCGATATTCGCGACCTGTCCAATGAGGCTGCGCAGACTTCTGAGCAGAGCGCGCAGGCCAGTCAGCGTCTTTCGGAACTCTCGCAGGGATTGACCAAGTTGGTCGGTCGATTCCGCGTCTGATGGTCGATCCAGTGGGCTAAGTGATTGAAACGGTTGTAACTTCAATCCAAGCCGGTACAATGGCGCGGCTCACTTCTGGTGAGCCGCGTTATGGTGGCCCTGCCGGTCCCCTCGCAACGATCAGCCGTGAACCCGGTCAGGCCTGGAAGGGAGCAGCCGCAGCGGTGACATTGTGTGCCGAGGTGTGGCTGGTGGGGTTGCCTCCATCTACTGGCTCGTGAATGTGCGGATTTAACTTGCACCATGTGCCAGCATCGATTTTCCCTCTTTACCTTCTGTATTCCTGCATGGCTTCGGCCAGGTTTCGCTGCTGCGAGCAGAAATTCTGCCGTCTACCTGAGCGCCTCTCCTACGTGTGCGGCTCTGCTAAGCAGTATCTGATGGATGGGCGAGGCCCGGCGAAAAAAAACGGGCCTCTGCCTGATTCAATTGGTGTGATAGCTGAGCACGCTGTCCTGTTCTTTGAGCGCCTTGCGCATATCGGCGGGAATGTTGCCGGAGCGCATGGCGAGTTCCAGTCGGATGTCTTCTAGGCTTTGGGCCAAGGCTTGTGGATCTGCACGCTGGGCAGCACTGAGTACGCGGCTGTAGGCGGTTGTGTCACTGGCATCCAGCAGCGAGAGGATAACGCCACCATCTGGGCGCGGTGGGCTGAAGGTAGCGCGTAGCGGCGCAAACAGCTGTTCAACAAGTTCGCGGTTAAGGCTATCCATGACGATGCTCCATCCTGAGAGTGATTGACTCAGACCTCAGGATGGCGTGATGGTTCGTCTGTCTGCGTGTTAGGCGGTCAAGGATTGGCGTGCGCGCTCAATCACTTGCTGCAGGTGCGCACCGCTGTACTGTCCAGGGTAAAGGCGCTGGCTGTGCTGGGCGATGCCAGCATGGTTGACAATGGTGAAGCTGAAGCTGCCTTTGCGAGCCGCCATGATGCGGCAGTCTAAGGGTGCAAATGCACTGGATAGGGTGCGAATGGCATCCTGAATTTGGTGTTGTGTATTCATTCTTTTGGTACTTCCTAAAACAACGTGCGCGTCATTGCGCTGAATAAAGCTCCAGGCTGTCGACTTGTTGGGTCGATTGCATGTTTGGTTTGGAGCTGGACTGCGCGCACAAGTTCCCATTGGGGAATGTGTGCGGGTCGGTACTTCGGAGGCGGGCTTGAATCAGCGCTTGCGCGTGATGGCCAGATCAGTCAGCAGGTTGGGGTCATGGGCGAGAGCTGTGCGGCATTGATGGGGCAATGCGCTCTTTACCTGGAAACCAGCAAGGTGGGCCAGAAGGCCTAATTGACTTACAGCGTGGTACGAACGGCAAGCATGATAATCGACTGATCAAATTTTCGCCAGGATAATCTGTGGTCTGGTTTACCTCCTGCCGCATGCGGGCCGAGCATCGGATGCAATTTGCCCCATGCTCCGTTAGGATTAGCCCACTTTTGCTTTCCTCTCGTGACGGGTTTCGATGAGTTATCAGGTTCTTGCACGCAAGTGGCGTCCGCGCTCGTTCAACGAAATGGTTGGTCAAACCCATGTGCTCAAGGCGCTGATCAATGCGCTCGATAGCCAGCGTTTGCACCATGCCTATTTGTTCACGGGCACACGCGGCGTGGGCAAAACCACCATTGCGCGGATTATTGCCAAGTGCCTGAACTGCGAAACGGGGATCAGCTCGACCCCTTGCGGTGTGTGCTCGATCTGTCGGGAAATCGACGAAGGGCGCTTCGTCGACCTGATTGAAGTCGACGCCGCTAGCCGTACCAAGGTTGAAGACACACGTGAGCTGCTGGACAACGTGCAGTACTCACCCAGTCGTGGACGTTTCAAGGTCTACCTGATCGACGAAGTGCATATGCTCTCTACCAGCTCGTTTAACGCGTTGCTGAAGACCCTGGAAGAGCCACCACCTCACGTTAAATTCCTTCTGGCCACCACAGATCCGCAGAAGTTACCGGTTACTGTGCTGTCGCGCTGCTTGCAGTTCTCGCTAAAGAACATGCCACCAGAGCGTGTGGTTGATCACCTGACCCATGTCCTGACTGCTGAGCAGATTCCGTTCGAGAACGATGCGCTGTGGTTGTTAGGACGTGCAGCAGACGGCTCCATGCGTGATGCCATGAGCCTCACTGACCAGGCAATTGCCTTTGGTGAGGGCAAGGTGCTGGCAGCTGATGTGCGGGCCATGCTGGGTACGTTGGATCATGGCCAGGTCTATGGCGTGTTGCATGCTTTGCTGGAGGGTGATGCGCGCAGCCTGATCGAGGCGGTGCGTCATCTGGCCGAGCAAGGCCCTGACTGGAACGGTGTGCTCGCGGAGATACTCAATGTACTGCACCGTGTGGCCATCGCTCAGGCGCTGCCTGATGCAGTGGATAATGGTCAGGGTGACCGTGAGCGCGTGCTTGAACTGGCGCGGGTTCTGCCCAGTGAAGATGTGCAGTTCTATTATCAGATGGGCCTGATCGGCCGCCGCGACCTGCCATTGTCGCCCGATCCACGCAGCGGCTTCGAGATGGTGCTGCTACGCATGTTGGCGTTCCGCCCGGCGGATACCCACGATGCACCCAGGGTGGCACTAAAGCCGCTGGGGATTAGCCAGGCCACTGCTGATCCCGCGACCAACCCAGTGGCCGGTGCTGCTATGCCAGCACCGGTCAGTGTTGCTCCTGCGCCAGTAGCCCCTGTTGCCGATGTTGCTACGCCGCAGCCATCTGCTTCAGCAGTGGTGGCACCCGTGCAGGTGGGGCATTCTCCTGAACCTGAACCTGAACCTGAACCTGAACCTGAACCTGTGGCTGTTGAGCCGGCGTCTGAACTACGTGTCGATGCAACTGCTGCATCGCTCGTTGAGCCTGAGGCGATCTTCAGCGATCTACCTTGGGAAGAGCCGCAAGCGATCCCAGCAAGCGCTTTAGAACCTGCCGCGGAAGTTCTGGAACCTGCGCCGGTTTTACAGGCAGAGCCTGAGCGGACTGTTGCAGCACCTGCTGCGTCTACCGCCGAAGCCGATGATGACGAGCCGCCCTTGGGCGACTATGACTATGTCGAAATGGATGCTGAGTCATTCGAATATGACTTTGATGCCGTCGAGCGTGATGCACCGATTGAGCCTGAAGTGCTGCCAGCCGCGCAGCCGGCCACTGGTTTGGCCGCTGATTGGCTGGAGCTGTTCCCCAAGCTTGGTCTGTCGGGAATGACAGGGAGCATTGGTGCCAACTGCACGCTGATTTCTGCCGATGGTGATCACTGGCTGCTGCACCTGGACCCTGCCCATTCGGCGTTGTTCAACCCGACGCAGCAGCGCCGCTTGAATGATGCGCTGAATCAGTTTCATGGTCGCGAACTCAAGGTGCAGATCGAGTTACGCAAACCTGAGCAGGAAACCCCGGCGCAGGCTGCCGCACGCAAGCGAGCCAATCGCCAGCGTGAAGCCGAAGCATCGATTCACCAGGATCCTGTGATCCAACAAATGATTCAGCAGTTCGCCGCGGTTATCCGAGCGGACAGCATTGAACCCCTGGATACTTCCGTTAACCCCTGATTACCGAGGATTTGCACCATGATGAAAGGTGGCATGGCCGGCCTGATGAAGCAGGCACAGCAGATGCAGGAAAAGATGCAAAAGATGCAAGAAGAGTTGGCCAATGCTGAGGTCACCGGGCAATCCGGTGCCGGCCTGGTCAGCGTGGTGATGACGGGGCGCCATGACGTCAAACGCATCACACTGGACGACAGCCTGATGCAAGAAGACAAAGAAGTGCTGGAAGACCTGATCGCCGCCGCTGTAAACGATGCCGTGCGCAAGGTTGAACAGAACAGCCAGGACAAGATGGCTGGCATGACCGCCGGCATGCAGCTGCCACCTGGCTTCAAAATGCCGTTCTAAAGTCTCTGTGGCCAGCCTGGTCTGTACTGTCCAGGCTGGCCGCTATCGGTTTCCCCCCATTCGCCATTGTCCCCTGAGTTGCCCTGCCATGAGCTTTAGCCCGCTGATTCGTCATCTGATTGACTCGTTGCGCACCCTTCCTGGGGTCGGGCAAAAGACGGCTCAGCGGATGGCTTTGCAGTTGCTTGAGCGCGATCGGCATGGCGCGCTGCGTCTGGCACAGGCGCTGACTCAGGCGATGGAGGGCGTCGGTCACTGCAAGCAGTGCCGGAGCCTGAGCGAAGACGAGGTGTGTCAGCTGTGCCTCGACCCGCGGCGTGATGACAGCCTGCTGTGTGTGGTTGAGGGGCCCATGGATGTCTACGCAGTCGAACACACAGGCTTTCGTGGGCGCTATTTCGTGCTCAAGGGGCATCTGTCTCCGCTTGATGGCCTGGGACCGGAAGCCATTGGTATTCCCGAATTACTGGCGCGTATCGAGGCTGGTTCATTCAGTGAAGTGATTCTGGCGACCAATCCGACCGTCGAGGGTGAGGCAACGGCTCACTATATTGCTCAGTTACTGGCCGGCAAGGGGCTGATCGCCTCACGTATTGCCCACGGAATGCCTTTGGGTGGTGAACTTGAGTTGGTGGATGGTGGAACCTTGGCACACTCCATTGCTGGCCGGCGGCCGATTCTGCTCTGACATAAGCACCTGCGGCTTGATTGCCCTTGTACATGGCATGATCCTCTTCTTGTAAACCAAGCAAGCGCTTGGTAATTTCCCTGAAACCTCAGCGGAAATACCCTCATGTCTGCTTTTCAGGAATATTTTGATGAGTCCCACCAGCTGGTGCGTGATTCCGTCAGACGTTTTGTCGAGCGGGAAATCCTGCCGCACATCAACGATTGGGAAGAGGCCGAGGAGTTTCCTCGCGAGCTTTACCTCAAGGCCGGAGCCGCCGGCATTCTTGGTATTGGCTACCCGGAAGCCTTCGGTGGCAGTCATGAGGGTGATGTGTTCGCCAAAGTGGCGGCCAGCGAAGAGCTGATGCGCTCAGGCTCTGGTGGCCTGGTTGCAGGGCTTGGCTCTCTGGATATAGGCCTGCCGCCGGTGGTCAAGTGGGCCAAGCCAGCGTTGCGAGAGCGCATCGTGCCGCAGGTGCTGGCAGGCGAGAAAATCATGGCCCTGGCGGTGACCGAGCCCTCCGGTGGCTCTGATGTGGCCAATCTGAAAACCCGCGCGGTACGCGATGGTGATTTCTATCGCGTCAGTGGCAGCAAAACGTTTATCACCAGCGGCGTGCGTGCGGATTACTACACCGTTGCTGTACGAACAGGTGGGGATGGTTTTGGCGGGGTCAGCTTGTTGCTGGTGGAGAAGGGCACGCC
Source organism: Pseudomonas cimarronensis (assembly GCF_049331905.1). Taxonomy (GTDB): domain Bacteria; phylum Pseudomonadota; class Gammaproteobacteria; order Pseudomonadales; family Pseudomonadaceae; genus Aquipseudomonas. The sequence goes on from NZ_CP186283.1 coordinate 2,336,906, forward strand.
AGGTTTCACCGTAGGTCGCAAGCTGAAGAAAATGGGTTGGTGGGCGTCCGATACAGCCGAGTTGTTCTTCGATGATTGCAAGGTGCCGGTGGACAACCTGATCGGTGTCGAAAACATGGGCTTTGCTTGCATCATGGCCAACTTCCAGAGCGAGCGTCTGTCGTTGGCGATCATGGCCAATATGACGGCGCAATTGGCGCTGGAAGAATCGATGCGCTGGGCCAAGGAGCGAGAGGCGTTTGGCAAGCCCATCGGTAAGTTTCAGGTGCTCAAGCATCGTCTGGCCGAGATGGCGACCCAGTTGGAGGTGTCTCGGGAGTTCACCTATCGGCAGGCAGCGAAGATGGCTGCAGGTAAAAGCGTGATCAAGGAAATTTCCATGGCCAAGAATTTCGCCACGGACATTGCTGACCGGCTGACCTACGACGCAGTGCAGATCATGGGAGGCATGGGCTATATGCGTGAAAGCCTGGTGGAGCGCCTGTATCGCGACAATCGTATTCTTTCGATTGGCGGTGGCTCACGGGAGATCATGAACGAGATCATCAGCAAGCAGATGGGACTGTAACCCAACTTGCAGATTGCAGATAAAACAAACCCCGCGAGCGCGGGGTTTGTTTTCAAGCGGACAGGGGCTTAGGCCACCTGTACCTCTTCAGCTTGCATACCTTTCTGACCGCGAGCGGGCACGTAGGTAACAGTCTGGCCTTCTTTCAGGCTTTTGAAACCGTCGCTTTGGATAGCTTTGAAGTGCACGAACAGGTCATCGCCACCGTTAGCCGGGGTAATGAAGCCGAAGCCTTTTTCATCGTTGAACCATTTGACGGTGCCAGTTTCGCGATTTGCCATGGTGTGTCTCTTAAATCGATACGAATTTCGGTGCCAGAGTGCTCATAGCACCTATGCGGTTTTGCTGATAACTAAATTCCAGCTCGACCATCATAGGCCGTTTTCACCATGAGTGTTGGGCTTAACGTTAATTATTCATATTTTTATCAGGACGAAATCAGGCTGGCCGCTATTTGTCAGCAGAGCCGGCGCATTTCTATCGGATAAATGCTTTAGGCCGAGCGGCATAGACGCGCCCCGTCGCGCAGCGGTGGGTACCGTACAGGTGATGGTTTTGGCGGCTGCATCCAGGGGCGGAAGATTTTCTGCGTCAGGTGATTGAGTCGCGTTGACGTCGATTGCCGCGCCTTTGTGCAGGTGTTTGTTATCTGCTGACTCGGACGCCCCGGTACGTGCCGGGGCGTTTATCGGGGATTGTTTACTTGAGGCTGGCTTTCAGCGCGGCAGCAGCTTGCTGCATGGCGCTTTGCGTACCGGGGATCTGGCTGATCACATTGAGTAAGCCGAAGTCGTGGATCATGCCGTTGTAGCGTACGGAGGTGACGTTGACCCCGGCCGCGTCCAGCTTGCGCGCATAGGCTTCGCCTTCATCACGCAGCACGTCGAACTCGGCGGTTTGCACCAGGGCCGGCGGCAAGCCTTTCAATTGCTCCACCGATGCCTGCAGCGGCGATGCGTAGATCTCGGCGCGCTGTTTCGGATCGGTGGTGTAGTTATCCCAGAACCACTGCATCAGGCTCTTGCTGAGGAAGTGACCGTCGGCGAACTGGTTGTAAGAGGCGTTGTTGAAGTTGGCGTCGGTGACCGGCCACAGCAGCAGCTGGAATTTGATCGCTGGGGTGCCTTTGTCTTTGGCCATCAGGCTGACCACCGCGGCCATATTGCCGCCCACATTGTTGCCGGCCACAGCCAGGCGCTTGCCGTCGACACCAATCTGCGCACCGTTTTGTGCCACCCATTGGGTTGCGGCGTAGGCCTGGTTGATCGCGGTCGGGTACTTGGCTTCGGGGGACGGGGTGTAATCGACATACACCGCCGCCGCGCCAGAGCCCACCACCAGATCACGGATCAGGCGTTCGTGGGTCGGGTAGTCGCCCAGTACCCAGCCGCCACCATGGAAGAACATAAAGACCGGCAGCGTGCCCTGGGCATCGTCCGGACGCACAACTTTGAGCTGGATCGACTGGCCATCGACGCTGATGTTTTTGTCAGTCACTTGAATGCCGGATACATCGACCTTGACCCCAGCCTGCGCACCGACCAATACGGCGCGGGCATCTTTCGGGCTCAGTTGTTCGAGGGGCTTGCCACCGCCAGCGGCGAGGGCATTGAGGAAACCTTGGGTATTGCGTTCCACCCCGGGGCTGCCAGCGGCAAACGCGCCATTGACGGCAAGGGCGAGTACGGCGATCGACAAACTGTGTTTGATGTTCATGTGCAGCCTCCTGGGTGGGCCGCTGACTGGCAGCGGCCGGGTGAGTGGTGGATTAGTCGAGAAGCGTCAGGGTGACGTCGATGTTGCCGCGGGTGGCGTTGGAGTACGGGCAGACGATGTGCGCACGCTCGATCAGGGTCTGCGCTTGCTCACGGTCCATGCCTGGCAGGCTGATGCGCAATTCGACTTCGATGCCGAAACCATTGGGGATCGCGCCGATCCCCACCACACCTTCAATCGAGGCGTCCGCCGGCATCGACAGCTTGTCGCGACCGGCGACAAACTTCATCGCGCCGATAAAGCAGGCCGAGTAGCCCGCAGCAAACAGCTGCTCGGGGTTAGTGCCCGCACCGCCTGCACCGCCGAGTTCTTTCGGGGTGGTCAGGGCGACGTCGAGTATGCCGTCGGAGGAGATGGCACGGCCGTCACGGCCGCCAGTGGCTTCTGCATAGGCACGGTAAGCAATGGTTTGAATCGACATGGTAGTAATCCTCTGGAGCTGTTTGGGTTGGTTTGTTTAAGGCGTTGCGCTGTCGGGTGGTGATCAACCTTCGTGGCTGATCAGCCAGTTCGGGTAAAGGCCTTTGCCGTCTGCCTGGCTGTCGTCAGCCAGAACTGGAGCGGAAAGGGCGAGCAGGGCGGTGAAAGTGATCAGGGTTTTCATAACGGTGCTCCACGACTGTCAGGTTGTTGGGGTGGGTGAAGACAACTTCAGGTCTTCGTGGTCTTTTCGCGCTAATGTTTTGTGCGCTAATCAGTTCCATGGGGCGAACTCTAGTGCTCATTATTTTAGTGCGCAAGATATATTTTTGAACATTTAGCGATAAATACTGCTGTGTTCAGGCATAAGCCAGGCGTGGCGGGCGGTTGCGCGATGTTTTCGAGAGCGCCGGCAGGGCGAAATTGTTGTGCGGAGCGGGAAGGTGATGGAGGAGCGTACGCGACTTGTGCGTCAAGAAAGCTGAGCGGGCGACAGGTCTGTCGCCCTGGTGTTTACACGGCCTGTTGCAGGCTGCTGCGCAGGGTGACCAGTTCAGCTTTGAGGGCGCCGAGTTCTGCCGCGGATTGCTGGGTGGCGGTGAGAATGCAGCCGGGGATGCGCTTGGCTTGTTCGCGCAGGTTGCGGCCTTTGTCGGTGAGAAACAGCTCGACCACGCGCTCGTCGACACTGCTGCGGGTGCGCTTGAGCAGGCCTTCGGCTTCCAGGCGTTTGAGCAGCGGGGTGACGGAGCCGGGGTCGGTCAGCATACGGCTGCTGATATCGCCGACGGTGATGCCATCACTTTCCCAGAGCACCATCATCGCCAGGTACTGCGGGTAGGTCAGGCCCAGCTCCTGCAGCAGCGGCTTGTAGACCTTGGTCAACAGCAGCGAAGTCGAATACAGGGCAAAGCACAGCTGGTTATCGAGCAGCAGTTCGGCGCAAGGGTCTGGCGTAGTCATGGCATTCTCCAGCAGCACAGGACAGGTGCCGACAATTTATCGCGCCAACTACTGTTATGCCAATTGAATGCGCGCGGTGTTCATCCCGCACAGACAAACGTTAGGCATAAAAAATGGCCGGGAGCCATTTTTAACGTCGCACAGCGACGGCCCGCAGGGTGGCTGCCAGGGATGGCAGGCATAAAAAAGCCCCAGACACCTGCGGCGCTGGGGCTTGTGGGCTGGCCGATTACTCCACGGCAGCCTGGGCTTTCTTGCTTGAGCCTTTCGGCGCAAAGCGCGCGGCCAGGCGCATGGAAGCGGTCACCAGGCGTTGATAGAAGGCCGGCCATAGGCGTTGCATGCCATCCAGGGCGTAGGCGTCCGGGCCGATCAGGATGCGCCGCTTGTTCGCCAGCGCGCCGTTGATGATCACCTGGGCGGCCTTCTCCGGCGTGGTGCGCAGCAACTGATCGTTGAACTGTTGGCGCGCCTTGTCGGCATCCTGGCCGGTGACGTTGCTCAGGCTGGCATTCATCCGCGCGGTCTTGGCGATGTTGGTCTTGATCCCGCCAGGGTGTACGCAGCTGGCCGATACGCCGCAGTCGGCCATGTCCAGCTCCTGGCGCAACGACTCGGTAAAGCCGCGCACGGCAAACTTGCTGGCGTTATAGGCGCTCATACCCGGCTGGGAAAACAGCCCGAAAACGCTGGAGACGTTGACGATATGGCCTTGCCCGCTGGCTTTGATATGCGGCAGGAAGGCCTTGGTGCCGTTGACCACGCCCCAGAAGTTGATGTTCATGATCCACTCGTAGTCGGCGTAGTCGTTGCCTTCCACGGTGCCGCCCTGGGCCACGCCGGCGTTGTTGAAGATCGCGTTGACCCTGCCGAATTCGCTCACTACCTGATCGGCCCAGGCATGCACGGCTTCACGGTCGGCGACGTTGACCAGGGTTTCGCTGACCTGCACACCAAGTTTGCGCGCCTGGGCGGCGGTTTCCGCCAACCCTTCGGCATTCACATCGGAGAGCGCCAGCTGGCAACCCTGACGAGCCAGGCCGAAAGCCAGGGCGCGGCCAATGCCGGAACCTGCGCCGGTGATGGCGGCTACCTTGTTTTCAAACGACTTCATGCGCTGGCCTCCTGGGCAGTCAACTGGATAGCGCTGGTCTGCGCCGGGTGTGCCGCGTGCTTGCGACTGAAATGATAGGCCGCTGGGTCAAAGTTGCGCGTCAACAGGCGGAAACGCCAGGTAAAACCAGGCCATACGGTGCAGTTACGGCCACTGACCGGGTGCAGGTACCAGCTCTTGCAGCCGCCGGCATTCCATACGGTGTTGCCCAGGCTGCCCTGCAGCTTGCCGTTGAACTTGTCCTGCACCGCCTGTTTGACTTCCAGGCTCTGCAGTTCTTGCTCACCCACCAGCTTGAGTGCACCGAGCACGTAATGGATCTGCGACTCGATCATGTAGACCATCGAGTTGTGGCCCAGGCCGGTGTTCGGGCCCATCAGGAAGAACAGGTTGGGGAAGCCGGCAGTCAGCGTGCCTTTGTACGCTTGCGGGCCTTCTGGCCAGGTGTCGAGCAGGTCGACGCCGCCACGGCCGAACACCACGCCACGAGGCAGCGGATCGCTTGGGGTGAAACCGGTGCCGAAGATGATCGCGTCGATCTCGCGCTCTTTACCGTCCACGGTGCGAATGCTGCCGCTGCGGATTTCCTCGATGCCATCGGTGATCAGGTCGACGTTGGGTTGGGTCAGCGCCGGGAAGTAATCGTTGGAGATCAGCACGCGCTTGCAACCCATCAGGTAATCCGGGGTGACCTTGGCGCGCAGTACCGGGTCCTTGATCTGCTTGTTGATGTACCACTTGCCGACTTTTTGCGCGACGGTCATCACCTTGGGCAGCATGGCAAAGCCGATCACTCGGCTTTCCAGCAGGGCATAGATGGTGCCGCGCCAGAGTTTTTGTAGCAGTGGGAAGCGTTTGAAGCGGTTGCGCTCGCGCTCGCTGATGGCACGGTCCGGCTTGGGCATGATCCACGGAGCGGTGCGCTGGTACAGATCGAGCTGGCTGACCTGCTTCTGGATCTGCGGCACGAACTGGATCGACGAGGCGCCGGTGCCGATTACCGCAATGCGTTTGCCGGTGAGGTCATAGCTGTGATCCCACTGCTGCGAGTGGAAGATCTTGCCGGTGAAGTCGCCCAGGCCCTTGAGCGCCGGAATCGATGGGGTGGACAGCGCGCCCATGCCGGACACCACAAACTGCGCGGTGTAGTGGTTGCCTGCGCGGTCACTGATCTGCCACAGCTCTTGCTGTTCATCCCAGGCCAGGCGGGTGATTTCGGTATTCAGCTGGGTGTGGTTCTGCAGGCGGTACTTGCTCCAGCAGCCTTCCAGGTAACCCTGGATTTCTGGCTGCTTGGCAAACATGCGCGTCCAGTTGGGGTTCTGCTCGAACGAAAAAGAATACAGATGCGATTGCACGTCACAGCCGCAACCCGGGTAGTTGTTGACCCGCCAGGTACCGCCGACGCCGGCTTCTTTCTCGAACAGCAGAAAGTCATGTTCGCCGGCCTGCTTCAGGCGGATAGCCATGCCCAGGCCGGAGAAGCCCGTGCCGATAATGGCCACCTTGCAGTGGCGGGTGGCAGTTGGGGGTGAGACGGGTGCATTCATGGCCAAGCTCCTGTTATGTTTATTGCTGGCGTATACAGCTGTATACCAAGGTAGACAAATGTATACTCGCCAGCAAGCAGCATTCTCACAAGCCAACTTTTAGGTAGGGTTCGTCATGCAGGCAGACGCCAGCGAGCAGCAGCCAGGCGCAGAAAAAGCCACCGAGGCCCCAGGCAAGACCCTGTTACTGGAGGCCGCGTTACGTCTCACCTCAACCAGTCGCAGCCTGAGCAATTTGGGCCTGCGCGAGTTGGCGCGTGAGGCGGGGCTCAATCCCAATACCTTCTACCGGCATTTCAAGGATGTGGATGACCTGGGGCTGACGGTGATTCGGCAGATCTCCACCCAGCTGCGCCAACCTTTGCGCGATTTGCGACGAGAGGCGGCCGAACGAGCGGTGCAGACGAGCCGCAAAAGCCTGCCGATGCTGTTTGGTATCGACCTGCAACGCGGCCGGCGGGTGTGCCACGAAACCGTGCAGCTGTTCTTCGATTTTGTTGCGCAGAACCCCGAAGCCTTCATCATCGGCGTGCGCGAACTGCATGGCGCCTCGGCGGTGCTGCGGGCGGCGCTGCAGGAGGTGATGGACGACTTCGGCGCGGACATGGCCGAGGACATCATTGCCTTCAAACTGCTGCCGGATATGGTCAACCCGGCGGTGGTACGGCAGGTGTCGAACCTGATCAGCCGCAACCTGTTCCAGCTGTCGCTGGACTATATCGAGCAGCCTGAGCGGCAAGCGGCGATCTGTGCACTGGCTGAAGAGCAGATCGTTATGCTGTTTACCGGGGCCAGCGTGTTGCAGGGGCTGGGGCAGTTGAAATTGCCGGTGGAGTAGGTGCCTGTCGAACCCATAAAAAACCCGGCCGAGGCCGGGTTTTTTATGATTGGGCTGACACTCAGTTGTTAAAGCCCAGACGCTGACGCCAGCGTTGTTCCAGTGCTTTGCTGTCGTGATCGAAGGGGTGGAAGCCAGGGCGGTAGTAGTCCAGGTACGGCAGGATCAGTTTGGTCAGGAAGCCATTGCGTGGGCCGAACAGGGTTTTCAGGCCTTTGCCCCAGCTGCGCCAGTTGAACAGTTGGCCGTCCTTGCGTAGCAGGTGCAGCTGGAACCAGCCGATCACGCCGAAGAAGATCACGGTGGAAATCGCCATCATGCCAACGCGGGTGAAATAGCCGCCGTAGACCTGCTGGTACACGTCGTAGCAAACCGCCTTGTGTTCGTTCTCTTCAATCGCATGCCACATCCACAGCTGATACAGCTTGGGATCGTTCATCTGGGTGGTCAGGTCTTCACGCTGCAGCAATTGTTCGGCCATGGTCGCGGTGAAGTGCTCCAGGGCGCAGGTGGCAGCCAGGCGCTGCTTCTTGGTGGTGATCTTGGTCACCCACTCCAGCAACACCTTGATGCGCAGCTCCAGCAACTCCAGGTCGATATTGTGCTCGGCGGCGTAGTCGTTATAGGCCGCGTGTTCCTTGGAGTGCATGGCTTCCTGGCCGATAAAGGCGCTGATGTCCTTCTTCAGTTGTGGCTCGGTGACCTGATCGCGCACGGCGCGCACGCTGTCGACGAAGAACTTCTCGCCATAGGGAAACAGCGACGACAGGTTGTTCATGAAGTGGCTCATAAAGGGGTCGCCGGCAAACCAGAACTTCTGGCTTTCATCGAAGCTGAAATCCATGCGGCGCACCGGAAAACTGGCGGGAGGGGTGCTGATCTTGGCTGTCATAAGGGCGACTCCTGGGCGTATTGATCGCGGTCCGCGACCGCTCTTGTTATAGGGCTCGGGGTGACAGCTGAAGCTGTCTTGGGCCGTGATTTATCTTTAGCCGAGGGCGTTTTTGGCGCGAGGTCATTCCTGGCCAGGGCGGCCGGAAATGGACCAACTTATGGATAGTTGTCGGACAGTTGGCTGCGAGGGAGCGCGTCTATGACGCAGCAGCCGGTGCCGATTCCGAGGGCCTGTAATCTCGCCGAGTGGATGCTACGCAGTCTTGCCGGGCGTAGGCGCGGGCCGTGCCCGCGATGGCTTTGCCAAACATGCCATGCGCGGCCATGGGCCGCTCCTACAAACTCCCTGAGCCGCAACCTCAAACGGCTTATCCGAGGACTGTATTTCAGCGTTGCTGGCGCAGTTCGGCGACTTCCGCACGCAGGGCGCGCAGTTCATCGAGCAGCAATTGCTCGGTGGGCGAGGGCGGTGCCAGTTGGGCTTCCTGTTCATGGGTGGTCTGCATGGCATTGACCACCACGGCGATAAACAGGTTGAGCATCATAAAGGTGGCAATCAGGATAAACGGCAGGAAATACATCCACGCCAGCGGGAACTGCTCCATCACCGGGCGGACGATGCCCATCGACCAGCTTTCCAGGGTCATCACCTGGAACAGGGTGTAGAGGCTGGCACCGAGGCTGCCGAACCACTCGGGGAAGGCTGCGCCGAACAGCTGTGTAGCCATCACCGCTGCTACGTAGAACACCAGGCCGAGCAGCATGGCGATACTGCTCATGCCCGGCAGCGAAGATAACAGTGCTTCGACCACCCGGCGCATGTTCGGGTTGATCGAGATCAGTCGCAGTACGCGCAACACGCGCAGCGCCCGCAGCACGGCAAATGGCCCGCTGGCCGGCACCAGCGCCACACCCACCACCAGGCAGTCGAATACCGCCCAGGGATCACGTAGCAGGCCCAGGCCACGGGCTATAAAACGCAGCGCCAGTTCCACGATAAACACCGCGAGAATCAGCTTATCCAGCATCAGCAACCATGTGCCCCAGTCGGCCATCAGGCTGGGGTAGGTCTGGATGCCGAGAATGGCCGCATTGAGGATGATCAGTGCCGTGATCACGCGGGTGACGGCTGTGCTTTCCATCAGCGCGCCGAGGCGCAGGCGCCAGGCGCTGGACATCGGGTTTGTGGGTGCTTGATTCATGGTCTTTGGGGTACTTGTATAAGCGGTGGGCGAGGGGCAGCCAGGCCCTGACATGCAGCGCTGCAGCCAGGGCTTTGAGGCGGATTTATTGGTCGTTGAGGGCGAAGCTGGTCAGGGCGAAGGTGGCGATGCCGCTGTCCTGCAGTTTCTGCGAGCCGCCCAGTTCGGGCAGGTCGATGATGGCGGCGGCCTCGATGATGCTCGCGCCCATGCGCCGTACCAGTTGTGCGGCGGCCAGCAGGGTGCCGCCGGTGGCGATCAGGTCATCGAAAATCAGCACCTTGTCGCCTTCGCAGAGGCTGTCGGCGTGTACTTCCAGTTTGGCTTCGCCGTACTCGGTCTGGTAGCTCTCGCTGAGCACGTCGGCGGGCAGCTTGCCTTGCTTGCGAAACAGGATCAGCGGCTTGTTCAGTTCATAGGCGATGATCGAGCCGATCAGAAAACCGCGCGCATCCATGGCGCCGATATGGCTGAACTCCGCTTCGACATAGCGCTGGATAAAACTGTCGGCGACCATGCGCAGGGCGCGTGGCGACTGAAATAGCGGGGTGATATCGCGAAAGATCACCCCCGGCTTGGGGAAGTCCACCACCGGGCGGATCAGGGTTTTGATAGTGAATTCGTCGAAGATCATCGGCTAGGTCCTCAGGGCGGGTCGATCAGCCCTCGAGGTTACCGCCGGCCAGGGCGCACAGCTCGATGGGGTCGAGGATATGCACTTCCTTGCCTTCGGCTTCGAGCAGCTTGTTCTGTTGGAAGCGGGTAAATACCCGCGATACGGTCTCGACTGCAAGGCCCAAATAGTTACCAATTTCGTTGCGCGACATGGCCAGGCGGAACTGATTGGCCGAGAAGCCGCGGGCGCGGAAGCGCGCCGACAGGTTGACCAGGAAGGTGGCGATGCGCTCGTCGGCGGTTTTCTTCGAGAGCAGCAGCATCATCTGCTGATCATCGCGGATCTCGCGGCTCATGATGCGCATCAGCTGGCGGCGCAGCTGCGGCAATTGCACCGACAGCTCGTCGAGGCGCTCGAAGGGGATTTCACACACCGAAGTGGTTTCCAGGGCCATGGCCGACACGGGGTAACTTTCGCTGTCCATGCCGGACAGACCGACCAGCTCGCTGGGCAGGTGGAAGCCAGTGATCTGCTCGTCACCGCTGTCGCTCAGGCTGAAGGTTTTCAAGGCACCGGAACGGACGGCAAACACCGAATTGAAGGCATCGCCCTGGCGGAACAGGAACTCACCCTTTTTCAGCGGGCGGCCGCGTTTGACGATTTCGTCGAGCGCATCCATGTCTTCCAGGTTCAGGGAAAGCGGCAGGCACAGACTCGCCAGGCTGCAATCCTTGCAATGGGCTTGGTGTGGGGTATGCAACTTGATGCTTTCGGACATCGCTGGCGATCCTGAGTAAACACACAATGGCCGTAAGGTTACAGCAGGGCGCAGGGTAGGGCCACTAGGACACAAGTCTGATCGAGTGTTCAAGTTTTAGCCGGCGCGGCCGATAGCCGGGCGACTTTCAATATCGGCAAGGAGCATCAGTATGCGTCTGGAATCGACTCAGTTGAGCACCCGCATGAACCTCGCGCTGGAGCGCAAGAGTGCTGCGGCCGAAGGTGTTGTGGCGAGCAGCGAGGAGGAGAAGCAGGCGCTGCGCGACAGCCTGCGGGTGAGCCTGTCGGAACTGGGCAAGGCGCGCTCTGCCGCCGCAGAGAAGAATCGCGATATTAATGAAAGCAGCCTGCCGGATGTGGTCAAGGATCTGCTCAAGCGAATCCGTGAGCTCAAGGCGCAGATCGAGGCGAAGAAAGCCGAGCTGAAAGAGGTCATGCAGGATCAGAGCCTCGACCCCGAGGCCAAACGTATGAAGATCGAAATGCTGCAGGGCGAGCTGGCTTCACTGCAGGGTGCCTTGAGCAGCGCCAATGCGACGCTGATCAAGGTTATGCGTGAGCAGGATCTGAGCGATCAGCAGATGCAGGAAGTGGCCAGCCTGGTTATGAAATAACCCCGGCCCATACAGTCCGCTGTCTGCTAGATCACTCGGGAAAAACGTTGCCGACTCAGCTCATTCAGGTAGCGATCAAACAGCATGCACAGTGAACGCACCAGTAGCCGACCAGCCGGCAGCACCGCAATGCCCTGAGCGTTCAGTTCAATCAATCCATCACTGGCCATCTGCTGCAACTGCGGCCAGATATCGGCAAAGTAGCTGCGAAAATCGATGGCATAGGCTTGCTCGATATCAGCAAAACGCAACTGAAAATGGCAGATCAGCTGTTGAATCACGGCGCGCCGCACGCGGTCGTCCGGGTCGCAGTGCAGGCCGCGCCGGGTAGCCAGTTCGCTGTGGTCGAGGCTGTCCTGGTATTGGCTCAAATCGCTGCTGTTCTGGCAGTAGAGGTCGCCAATCTGGCTGATCGATGACACGCCCAAACCGATCAGGTCGCAATGGCCGTGAGTGGTGTAGCCCTGGAAGTTGCGCTGCAGGCTGCCGTCTTCCTGGGCGCTGGCCAGTTCGTCGTCGGGCAGGGCAAAGTGATCCATGCCGATATAACGGTAACCGGCGGCGTTCAGTTGCTCGATGCTGGCCTGCAGCATGGCCAGCTTGTCGGCGGGGCTGGGCAGGTCACTGGTGTTGATCCGCCGCTGTGGCATAAAGCGCTCGGGCAGGTGGGCATAATTGAACAGCGACAGGCGATCGGGCTGTAGGGCAATCACTTCGGCCACGGTACGGGCGAAGCGCTCCGGGGTTTGCAGCGGCAGGCCGTAGATCAGGTCGATGTTGATCGAGCGGAACTGCAGGGTGCGTGCGGCTTCGACGATGGCGCGGGTTTCTTCCAGGGTTTGCAGGCGATTGACCGCCCGTTGCACGGCCGGGTCGAGGTCCTGCACGCCCAGGCTGACGCGATTGAAACCCAGCTCGCGGAGCAGGCCCATGGTCGACCAGTCGGCCTCGCGCGGGTCGATCTCGATGCTGTAGTCGCCGCTGTCGTCATCCAGCAGGTTGAAATGCTGACGCAGGTGGGCCATCAGGTGGCGCAGTTCATCGTGACTGAGAAAGGTTGGCGTGCCGCCGCCGAAGTGCAGCTGCTCGACCTTCTGCTGCGGATCGAGGTGGCGGCTAATGATCTCGATTTCGCGTTCGAGCTTTTCCAGATAGGGCTGGGCGCGGCCGCGATCCTTGGTGATCACCTTGTTGCAGGCGCAGTAGTAGCAGATGTGCGCGCAGAACGGGATGTGCACATACAGCGACAGCGGCCGCAGCGCCTTGCGGCTTTCGCGCAGGGCGTGCAGCAGGTCGAACTGGCTGATGCGCTCATGGAACTGCACGGCGGTCGGATAGGAGGTGTAGCGCGGGCCGGCCTGGTCGTAGCGGCGGATCAGGGTGCTGTCCCACTGGATGGCGTTGAGCATGCGGGTATTCCCGGTTTGGCTTTCAATACCGGGCAGTCTATGAGCGCTGCGGCTGGGGTGTTTTGACCTGTATCAAGCGGCCTGCTAGTGACCCATCAGCCAGTGCTGGTGCGGGCCGGGCATTGTCCACAGGCCGAAGAGGATCACCAGAATGCCGGCTGCCGTGCGCACACCCTGTTTGCGCAGCAAGGCGGTCAGGCGTTCGGCGGCGATGCCGGTGGCCAGCAGCACGGGCAGAGTGCCGAGGCCAAAGGCAAGCATTAGCGCAGCGCTGTCGACTGCATTGCCTTGGCTGGCGGCCCACAACAGGGTGCTGTAAACCAGGCCGCAGGGCAGCCAGCCCCACAGGCCGCCGAGCATCAAGGCATGCGGCAAACTGGTGACCGGCATAAAACGCCGGGTCAGTGGCTGGATATGCCGCCACAGACCACGGCCGAGGGCTTCGATACGGGTCAGGCCGCTCCACCAGCCGGCCAGATACAGCCCCATGGCGATCAGCAGCAGCGCCGCAACTACGCGTAGGCCCATGACCAGCGGGCTATTGGCCACTGCCCAGCCTGCCAGGCCGAGCAGCAGGCCAGCCAGGCTGTAGCTGAGAATGCGCCCCAGGTTGTAGGCCAGCAGCAGCTGAAAGCGCTGTACGCGCCGCTCGGGCGGAATGGCCAGAGTCAGCGCGCCCATCAGGCCGCCGCACATACCCAGGCAGTGTCCGCCGCCGAGCAGGCCGAGAATCAGTGCCGAGACCAGCAGTGGCAGCAGCTCAAGCACCGGGCTTGTCCTGGTCGGGCTGAGATTCGTCGAGCTGTTGAACCTGGCTTACGGCGGCCGTGTGCTTGGGGTCTTCGTCATCGAACAGGATGCTGTGCGCCGGGCCGTCGAGGTCATCGTACTGACCGCTGTCCACCGCCCAGAAGAACAGCCAGATGGCAAAGGCCACCAGGGCGATGGCGACCGGGATCAGGATATAGAGGGCGGGCATGGCTCAGTGGCTCCGGCGCAAGAATTGCCGCAGATCGAGGCTGGCAACTGGGAAGAGTCTGTCCGGGCTGCGGCCGGTCAGCGCGACGAAGGCAAACAGAATATTAAGGAAAAGCATGATCAGGATATCCGGCAGGCTGTCAGTAAACAGGCTGCTAAGCGTGGTCTGCTGGCTGATCAGCGAGGTGGCAACGTGGTAGGCCATAAACAGCTGCAGGCTGAACAGCACCACTGCCAGTAAGCGCACCCACCCGGCAACCTTGCCAGTCATGTTGTTTCGCATAGGACCTCGCCGAGCGTATTAGTGGACTGTTTGACCTGTGCATGTCGGTTATCACTTCCACTGAAACGGTACGGTGGTGGATCGGTGACCTACGTACGAGTCAGACGCAGAGCGTTGATCACCACCAGCAATGAACTTACCGACATGCCCAGCGCGGCCCAGATGGGGGTAATCCAACCGATAGCGGCGAAGGGCAGCACCAGGCCATTGTACAGGCTGGCCCAGGTGAGGTTCTCGATGATGATGCGACGGGTTCGTTGCGCCATGTGTAGCGCCTGCACCAGGCTGCTCAGGCGGTTGGACAGCAGCACGGCATCGGCGCTGGTTTTCGCCAGGTCAGTGGCGCTGCCCATGGCCACGCTGATATCGGCGGCGGCCAATACCGGCACATCGTTAACCCCATCACCCAGCATCAGCACCCGGCGGCCCTGGTTGTGCAGCTGCTTGAGCACCTCCAGCTTGGCATCCGGCGTGAGGCCGCCACAGGCGTCTGTGATGCCCAGTTGGCGCGCCACTTCACCGACCATCGGCGAGCTGTCGCCGGACAGCAGCATGATCTGCCAGCCTTTGGCCTTGGCCATGTCGATCAGCTGTGGGGCGTCGTCACGCAGGCGGTCATTCAATACAAACCAGGCCAGCGGCCCTTGCTCATCGCCTAGCAACAGCCATTGGCCGTGTTCGCCGCTAATCGTCGGCGCCGGTTGTGTACTCAGCGCGCAGACAAAATTGGCCTCGCCGATACGCAGCAGCCGTTTGCCAACACGCCCCTGCAGGCCCAAACCTGGATGGCAGTCGACCGCTTCGGCGGCCTCAGGGGCCTGGCCGAAGGCGCGGGCAATCGGGTGTTCTGAGCGGTTTTCTAGCGCCGCGGCCAAGGCCAGGCAGGTGTCGGCATCCAGCTCGCGCAGGGGGTGGATGGCGCTGAGGGTCAGGCGACCTTCGGTGAGGGTGCCGGTCTTGTCCAGCACCAGGGTGTCGATCTGGTTCAGACCTTCCAGCACGTGGCCACGGGTCAGCAGCATGCCCAGTTTGTGCAGTGAGCCGGTGGCGGCCGTGAGCGCTGTCGGCGTGGCCAGGGCCAGGGCGCAGGGGCAGGTGGCGACCAGCAGGGCCAGGACAATCCAGAACGCCCGCGAGGGATCGAGCTGCCACCAGACCAGGCCGACGACAGCCGCCACCACCAGGACAATCAGCAGGAACCACTGCGCAACCTGATCGGCCAGTACCGCCAGGCGCGGTTTGTCGCTCTGCGCACGCTCCAGTAGGCGAACGATGGCTGACAGTCGCGTGGCATCACCGAGAGCTTGCACTTCAATTTGCAGAGGCCCTTCGACATTGAGTGTGCCGGCGGTCACGCTGTCGCCGACGTTGCGTGGCTGTGGCAGGTACTCGCCGGTCAGCACGGACTCATCCACGCTCGACTGACCCTGGATGATGCAACCATCGGCGGGCAGCAGGGCGCCGGGCGGCACCAGCACCTGATCGCCGACCTGCAGTTCATTGAGCAGAATGCGCTGGCTCTGACCTGCTGCGTCCAGGCGTAGACAGGAGGCCGGTAGCAGATTGACCAGCTGCGCGGTGGCGGCAGCCGTTCGTTCGCGGGCGCGGCGCTCCAGATAGCGGCCTGCCAGCAGAAACAGGGCGAACATGCCCACCGCATCGAAATACAGCTCGCCCTGGCCGGTCACCGTTGACCAGATCCCGGCGATGTAGGCGCCGCCAATCGCCAGGGATACCGATACGTCCATGGTCAGATGGCGGGTGCGAAGGTCGCGCAGCGCGCCACGGAAGAACTGGCCGCAGCAGTAGAAGACAATCGGCGTGGTGAGAAACAGGCTGACCCAGCGCAGGATCTTGTCCAGCTCGGGGCTGAGGTCGATGTTGAATTCCGGCCAGGTGGCCATGGTCGCCATCATCACCTGCATCCACAGCATGCCGGCTACGCCCAGCTCGCGCATGGCGCGGTGGTTCTCGCGGTGCAGCTGTTCGGCGGCGGCATCGGCCTGCCAGGGGTGGGCAGCGTAGCCGATCTTGCGCAGCGCCTTGAGCAGGCTGCTGAGCGGCAGTTGGCTGTCGGCCCAGCGCACTTGCAGGCGGTGGTTGGACAGGTTGAGGTGCGCCTCGCTGACGCCTGGAAGGCTGCGCAGGTGTTTCTCGATCAACCAGCCACAGGCCGCGCAGCTGATGCCTTCGATCAGCAGGCAGGTCTCGCTGAGTTCGCCGTCATGTTCGACAAAGGGCTGCTGCACGTCGCTGCGGTCATACAGCGCCAGCTCGTCAGGCAGCGCCTGGGGCAGGCTTTGCGGGTTGGCGGCGCTTTCGCTGCGGTGCTTGTAGTAGTGCTCCAGACCGCCACTGACAATGGCTTCGGCCACTGCCTGACAGCCCGGACAGCACATCTCGCGGGTTGCACCCAGCACCTGGGTCTGGAAACGGCTGCCGGCAGGAACCGGCAGGCCGCAGTGATAGCAGGGAGTCGGACTGGCCATCGGTGCGCTTATTGGGCATCCCCGAGGTTGATCGTTTTTCCGCTCTTGACGTTTTCCTCTTCGAACAGGCGCCAGTCCTTGCCGCCTTCCTGGCCGATCAGCTCGACAAAGCGACGGCCTTCCACCGCATCAATCATCTGCCCGCTGTAACTGCCATCTGCCTGCGGTTGCAGAATCACCCGACGGTCGCGTTCCGGCTGGGTCGGCGAAATCAGGTTAAGCACCAGTTGCTGCGGCCGGCTGTTGCCGCTCAGCTGCAGGCTGGCGACGCCGGTTTCCTCGTTCAGCACCAGAACGGCGTGCAGCTTGAGGCGGATGGCGTGGTTTTCCCGCTCCAGCGACTGGTTGATGCCCTTGCCGACGTCGTAATAGTCATCGGAGATCAGCCCTGGCGGGTTCTTCGTGGCAATGGTCAGCAGGGTCAACCCCTGGACCACTGAATAGGCCAGCAGGCCAATCAGGAACCAGGGCCAGAATTGCTTGTACCAGGGCTTGATGATTTCGGCGTTCTTTTCAGCAATGGGTTCAGACATGGGCTTCTCTAATCAGCGCACGCTCGGGCCGATAAAGCGGCTGGCGGCGTCGGTTTTGATACTGGGGTCATCCACCGAGTGCAGGTGGAAACTGATTTCATTGGTGCTTGAAGGTAGCTTTTCCGGCTCGATGGACAGCTCGACCGGCAGCGACAAGACCTCGCCGGCGATTGCCTTGATCTCGCGCTTGCCTTCGTACACCAGACCGTCGAGGCCATCGGCTTCGATCAGGTAGGTCACGTCGTGCTGGGCCTTGTTCATGATCTTCAGGGTGTAGACGTTCTCGATCCGGCCCTCTTCGTTTTCGCGGTAGAGCACACGGTCCTTGAGCACATCCAGCTCTACCAGCGAACGCTCGGCAATGGCCCAGGCGAACACGCAGAACATGGCGGTCAGCGCGACCGCGTAACCAATCAGGCGCGGGCGCACCAGGTTGGTTTTCTGTCCGGACAGGTTGTGTTCGGTGGTGTAGCTGATCAGCCCTTTCGGGTAGTTCATCTTCTCCATGATGCTGTCACAGGCATCGATACAGGCCGCGCAGCCGATGCATTCGATCTGCAGGCCGTCGCGGATATCGATGCCGGTAGGGCAGACGTGTACGCACATCTTGCAGTCGATGCAGTCACCCAGGCCTTGGGCCTTGTAGTCGGCGTCCTTCTTGCGCGGGCCTCGGGATTCGCCACGGCGCGGGTCATAGGAGACGATCAGGGTGTCCTGGTCGAACATCACGCTCTGGAAGCGCGCATAGGGGCACATGTAGATGCACACCTGCTCACGCAGGTAGCCGGCGTTGCCATAGGTGGCGAGGGTGAAGAAACCAACCCAGAACAGCGCCCAGCCACTGGCCTCCAGGGTGAACAATTCGGGGATCAGCTCGCGAATTGGCGTGAAGTAGCCGACGAAGGTGATCGCGGTGACCAGCGAAACGCCGACCCAGATGCCGTGTTTGGCCAGCTTGCGCAGGAATTTCTGGGTGCTCATGGGGGTCTTGTCGAGCTTCATGCGCTGGTTGCGGTCACCTTCGGTGACTTTCTCCGCCCACATGAAGACCCAGGTGAACACGCTCTGCGGGCAGGTGTAGCCACACCACACGCGGCCAGCGAACACGGTGATAAAGAACAGGCCGAAGGCGCAGATGATCAACAGCGCCGAGAGCAGGACGAAATCCTGCGGCCAGTAGGTGGAACCGAAGATGTAGAACTTGCGCTCCGGCAGGTTCCACCAGACGGCCTGACGACCATCCCAGTTCAACCATACGGTGCCGAAGTACAACAGAAACAGGGCTGCACCACCGAGCATGCGCAGGTTGCGGAAGATGCCGGTGAAGGAGCGGGTGTAGATTTTTTCGCGGTTGGCGTACAGGTCGACAACTTCGACCTTGGCCGGGGCAGGGGTGACGTCTTTGACTGGAATCTGTGCGCTCATCAGTTCGTACCACGGCGGTTGATTGGCTGCTTCAACCGATACGTGCCGGCCGAAGTCATACGGGCTCTTGCGCTATGGTACGCCTGACGATTGCTCGGCAGGTGCGACCAGCGGTCGCGCCTGCCAGAGCCGGAGAATCACTTCTCGGTTTTACCTTGTGACAGGCTGTACACGTAAGCCGCCAGCAGATGCACTTTATCGTTGCCCAGGAAATCAGCCTGAGCTGGCATCTTGCCGTTACGGCCGTAGCGCAGAGTTTGTTGCACCTGAGCAAAGCTGGAGCCGTAGAGCCAGACTTTGTCGGTCAGGTTGGGTGCGCCCATGGCATGTTGACCCTTACCTTCAGCGCCATGGCAGACTGCACAAGTAGTCGCGAAGATGTCTTGACCTGCGGCAAGGTCAACCGCGATACCTTCCGGGTTTTTCAAACCGGAGAGGCTGCGAATGTAGCCAGCCACGTTGCGGATACCTTCTTCGCCCAGTGCATCGAGCTGCGCAGGCATCATGCCCTGACGGCCGGCCATGATGGTGGTCTTGATGGTTTCCGGCTCGCCGCCGTACAGCCAGTCGTTGTCGGTCAGGTTGGGGAAACCGTAGGCGCCCTTGGCGTCAGAACCGTGGCAGACCGAGCAGTTGGAGGCAAACAGGCGACCGCCCATTTTCAGCGCTTGCTCGTCCTGGGCCACTTGTTCAATCGGCATGGCGGCGTACTTGGCAAAGATCGGGCCGTACTGGGCATCAGCCTTGGCCATCTCTTTTTCCCACTGGTGCACGCCAGTCCAGCCGCCATTGCGCTCGGCGTCGCCGGCGATCTGCACGTTGGTGGCAAACGGCGTCTTGGCCTCGGTGTCGAGGTAGTCGTAGCCCGGCAGCAAACCTTTCCAGTTACCCAGGCCCGGGTAGAGCGCCAGGTAACCGAGGGCAAAGATGATGGTGCCGACGAACAGCATGAACCACCACTTGGGCAGCGGGTTGTCGAACTCTTCGATACCGTCGAAGGAGTGGCCGACAGTTTCTTCGGTGGTTTCTTCGCGCTGGCCCTTGCGGGTGCCGAAGATCAGCCAAGTCAGGGCAAAGATGGTGCCCAGAGACAGAATGGTTACGTACCAACTCCAGAACGTGGTCATTGGTTATTGCTCCTGGAAGATTGCTCGTCACGCTCGTTGGGTTTGGGATCGTCGGCGAAGGGCAGGTTGGCGGCCTCGTCGAAGCTGTCTTTACGCTTGCTGCTGTAGGCCCAGAGCACAACGCCGATAAAGGCGATGAACACCACTGCTGTACCTATGCCGCGAATAGTCCCGATATCCATCGCGCGTTACCGTTTGTTCTTGATGGAAGTGCCGAGAACCTGCAAGTACGCAACGATGGCGTCCATTTCGGTTTTGCCTTTTACAGCATCCTTGGCACCGGCGATGTCTTCATCGGTGTAAGGAATGCCAAAGCCACGCATGACTTCCATCTTCTTGGCGGTGTCCTTGCCGTCGAGTTTGTTCTCGACCAGCCAGGGGTATGCCGGCATCTTCGACTCAGGCACTACGTTGCGCGGGTTGTACAGGTGCGCACGTTGCCATTCATCCGAGTAGCGGCCGCCAACACGGGCCAGATCCGGACCGGTACGCTTGGAACCCCACAGGAACGGGTGGTCCCAGACGCTTTCACCGGCTACCGAGTAGTGGCCGTAACGTTCGGTTTCAGCACGGAACGGACGGATCATCTGCGAGTGGCAGCCGACACAGCCGTTGGCGATGTACACATCGCGGCCTTCCAGTTGCAGCGCGGTGTAAGGCTTGAGGCCTTCTACCGGCTCGTTGGTAACGTCCTGGAAAAACAGCGGAACAATTTGAGTCAGGCCGCCGATGCTGACGGCCAGAACCATCAGCAGCGCCATCAGGCCGATATTCTTCTCAATGATTTCGTGTTTCATCAGTGCGCTACTCCAGCAGGGATCTGTGCAGCGGCTTCGTATTCAGAAGCCTTGGCGGCACGCACGGTGCGGTAGGTGTTGTAAGCCATCAGCAGCATGCCCGCGACGAAGAAGGCGCCGCCGATCATGCGCACCACGTAACCCGGGTGGCTGGCTTCCAGCGCTTCAACGAAGGAGTAGGTGAGGGTGCCGTCTTCGTTGACTGCACGCCACATCAGACCCTGGGTGATGCCGTTGACCCACATCGAGGCGATGTACAACACGGTGCCGATGGTGGCCAACCAGAAGTGCGCGTTGATCAGGCCAACGCTGTGCATCTGCGGGCGACCGAAGACTTTCGGGATCAGGTGGTACAGCGCACCGATGGAAATCATCGCTACCCAGCCGAGCGCGCCGGCGTGTACGTGGCCGATGGTCCAGTCGGTGTAGTGGGACAGGGCGTTGACGGTCTTGATCGCCATCATCGGGCCTTCGAAGGTCGACATGCCGTAGAACGCCAGCGATACCACCAGGAAACGCAGGATTGGGTCGGTACGCAGCTTATGCCAGGCGCCCGACAGGCTCATCATGCCGTTGATCATGCCGCCCCAGCTTGGCGCCAGCAGGATGATCGACATGGCCATACCCAGGGATTGAGCCCAGTCCGGCAGTGCGGTGTAGTGCAGGTGGTGCGGACCGGCCCAGATGTACAGGGTGATCAGCGCCCAGAAGTGCACGATGGACAGGCGGTAGGAGTAGATCGGACGCTCAGCCTGCTTGGGTACGAAGTAGTACATCATGCCCAGGAAGCCGGTGGTCAGGAAGAAACCCACCGCGTTGTGGCCGTACCACCACTGGATCATCGCGTCTGTTGCACCGGCGTACATGGAGTACGACTTGAACAGGCTGACCGGAACGGCCGCGCTGTTGACGATGTGCAGCATCGCGGTAACCAGAATGAAGGCACCGAAGAACCAGTTGCCGACATAGATGTGCTTGGTCTGGCGTTTGATGATGGTGCCGAAGAACACCACGGCATAAGCGATCCAGACGATGCCCAGGAGGATATCGATTGGCCACTCAAGCTCGGCGTATTCCTTGGAACCGGTGAAACCCATCGGCAGAGTGATCACTGCTGCGACGATCACGGCTTGCCAGCCCCAGAATACGAACGCGGCAAGGCCATCAGAGATCAGGCGTGCCTGGCTGGTGCGTTGCACCACGTAGAACGAGGTGGCCATCAGCGCACAACCACCGAAGGCGAAAATCACCGCGTTGGTGTGCAGCGGACGCAGACGGCCAAAGCTCGTCCATTCCATACCCAGGTTAAGTTCAGGCCACACCAGCTGTGCGGCGATGAAAACACCCAGGCTCATGCCAATGACTCCCCAGATCACCGTCATTACGGCGAACTGGCGAACCACCTTGTAGTTATAAGCAGTCGGACTGATTGCTGTGCTCATTATGGGTTCCACGGTTAATGGATTTTTTAGGGGCAAAAATCGGCGGCAAGTATGGAGAAAGCAGGTGCTCATTGCAACGACACAAGCCGGCGCGATAAGGCTTTCAGGGCTGTTGGCAAGCATGCATGGCCGCGTATGCAGGGCATTGCCGCAAGCAATAAACGCCTAACAGGCGTAGCGCGAAAGATGGGAATCGCCTTGGAGTTATGACAGGTGGCGACTGTCGACAAGATTAGCTCAAGTCAAACATCGCGCGTGCACTTGGTCGGAAGGGTGCGACCTTGGGTCGCATGGCTGGAGCAGCTGTCCAGCGCGAGGGGCGGGGGTTTTGCAGTGACTGGCGAGGCTGGCTCGCCAGTCAGTGTGCTACAGGCGCTCTACTGGGCGGCGGCGTTCTGCTGCGATTTGCTCAGGCTCAGTACGTAAGCGGCGAGCAGATGCACTTTGTCGTTGCCCAGATACTGCTCTTGTGCCGGCATCTGGCCGTTGCGGCCGTGACGGATGGTCTGTTGCAGCTGCACCAGGCTGCTGCCGTAGATCCAGCCGGCCGGGCTGGTCAGGTCAGGCGCGCCGAGCATGGCCATGCCTTTGCCTTCTGCGCCGTGGCAGGCCTGGCAGTTGGCAGCAAAGATGGCGGCACCTTTTTCCAGGTCAATCTGCTTGTCGGCTGGCAGTGGCAAGCCGGCCAGGTCTTTGCGCACATAGGCGGCGACCTGCTGCACGCCTTCTTCGCCAATCACGGCGGCCCAGGCCGGCATGGCACCGATGCGACCATTGAGGATGCTGGTCTTGATCACATTAGGCTCGCCGCCCCAGCGCCAGTGGCTGTCGGTCAGGTTGGGGAAGCCCACCGCACCTTTGGCGTCGGAGCCGTGGCAGACCGAGCAATAGGTGGCGAACATGCGACCACCCATTTTCAGCGCCTGCTCGTCTTTGGCCACTTCTTCCAGGGGCATGGCGGCATATTTGGCGAAGATCGGCCCATACAGCTCGTCCGCCTTGTCGACTTCGCGCTGCCATTGCTTGACCTGGGTCCAGCCGCCTTCGTAACCCGGCAGTACGCCTTTCCAGCTGCCCAGGCCGGGATACAGCACCAGGTAGCCAATCGAGAAGATCAGCGTGCCGAGAAACAGCATGAACCACCACTTGGGCAGCGGGTTGTCATATTCCTCAATGCCGTCGAAGGCATGCCCCATGGTCTGATCGGTAGGGCTCTTGTGAACTTCGCTCTTGCGGGTGGCGAAAATCAGCCAGAACAGCGCGATCAGGGTGCCGACTGTCAGCAGGGTGATGTACCAGCTCCAGAAAGTGCTCATGGGGTCTTGCTCCTAGGTGCAGCCAGCTTGGGTTCATCGGCAAAGGGCAGCAGGGCGGCCTGGTCAAAGGCGGCGCGGCGTTTGCCGCTGTAAGCACAGAGGGTCACGCAGACAAACGACAGCAGAACCAGTGCCGTGCCGATGCCGCGTATGGTTCCAATATCCAGAGCGCCGATATCAATAAATTCGAATGACATGGCTTACCTCTTGTTCTTCACGGCAGTGCCGAGCACTTGCAGGTAGGCGACCATGGCGTCCATCTCGCTTTTGCCTTTAACGGCTGCGGTGGCGCCGGCAATGTCTTCATCGCTGTAGGGCACGCCGAGAAGGCGCAGGGCCTTCATCTTGGTTGGGGTGTCTTGGCCGTCCAGAGTGCCTTCCACCAGCCAGGGATAAGAAGGCATCTTCGACTCCGGCACCACGTTGCGCGGGTTGTACAGGTGCGCGCGGTGCCATTCATCCGAGTAGCGGCCGCCCACACGGGCCAGGTCCGGCCCGGTGCGTTTGGAGCCCCAGAGGAAGGGGTGGTCGTAGACGCTTTCACCGGCGACCGAGTAGTGGCCGTAGCGCTCGGTTTCGGCGCGGAACGGGCGAATCATCTGCGAGTGGCAGCCGACGCAGCCCTCGCGGATATAGATGTCGCGGCCTTCCAGTTGCAGCGCGGTGTAGGGCTTGAGGCCGGCCACCGGTTCATTGGTAACGTCCTGGAAGAACAGCGGGACTATCTGCGTCAGGCCGCCGATACTCACGGCCAGCACCATCATCAGCGCCATCAGGCCGATGTTCTTCTCGAGTATTTCGTGTCTCATCAGTGGGCTCCCTCAAGCGAAAACTGCGCGGCGGCTTCCATCTCAGCGGCCTTGGTATGACGCACGGTCTGCCAGACGTTCCAGGCCATCACCAGCATGCCGGCGAAGAAGATCGCGCCGCCGATCACCCGCACTACAAAGCCGGGGTGACTGGCTTCCAGTGCTTCGACGAAGGAGTAGGTGAGGGTGCCGTCTTCGTTGACTGCGCGCCACATCAGGCCTTGGGCGATACCGTTGACCCACATCGAGGCGATATAGAGCACGGTGCCGATGGTGGCGAGCCAGAAGTGCACGTTGATCAGGCTGGTGCTGTGCATCTCTTCGCGGCCGAAGACTTTCGGCAGCATGTGATACAGCGAGCCGATGGACACCATGGCCACCCAGCCGAGCGCACCGGCGTGCACGTGACCGATGGTCCAGTCGGTGTAGTGAGACAGGGCGTTGACGGTCTTGATCGCCATCATCGGACCTTCAAAGGTCGACATGCCGTAGAACGCCAGAGAAACGACCAGGAAACGCAAGATCGGGTCGGTACGCAACTTATGCCAGGCCCCGGAGAGGGTCATCATGCCGTTGATCATGCCGCCCCAGCTCGGTGCCAGGAGGATCAGCGACATCACCATGCCCAGGCTCTGCGCCCAGTCCGGCAGCGCGGTGTAGTGCAGGTGGTGCGGACCAGCCCAGATGTACACGGCAATCAGCGCCCAGAAGTGCACGATGGACAAGCGGTAGGAGTACACCGGGCGTCCAGCCTGCTTGGGCACGAAGTAATACATCATCCCCAGAAAACCGGCGGTAAGGAAAAAGCCCACGGCGTTGTGGCCGTACCACCACTGGATCATCGCGTCCGTCGCCCCGGCATAGGCCGAGTAGGATTTGGTCAGGGTTACCGGCACTTCCAGGTTGTTGACCAGGTGCAGTAGCGCCACAGTGAGAATAAAGCCACCGAAGAACCAGTTGCCCACATAAATGTGGCTGACGTTACGCTTGATCACCGTGCCGAAGAACACGATGGCGTAGCTGACCCAGACAATGGTGATCAGAATGTCGATCGGCCATTCCAGCTCGGCGTATTCCTTGGAGCTGGTCCAGCCCAGTGGCAGGCTGATGGCCGCCAGCACGATCACCAGTTGCCAGCCCCAGAAGGTGAAGGCGGCAAGCTTGGGGGCGAACAGGGTGGCCTGCGAGGTGCGTTGCACCGCGTAATAGCTGGTAGCGAACAGTGCGCAACCGCCGAAGGCGAAGATCACCGCGTTGGTATGCAGCGGGCGCAGGCGCCCGAAGCTGGTCCACGGCAGGTTGAAGTTGAGTTCGGGCCAAGCCAGTTGCGCGGCGATAAACACGCCGAGCCCCATCCCGACAATGCCCCACACCACTGTCATGATGGCGAATTGGCGCACCACCTTGTAGTTGTAGGCGCTGCTGCTGGTTGTGTTCATGTCTGGGCTTCCATCCACGGTTATAGGCAGATCATCGAAAATCAGCGGCTGAGGGCCTGTACGATCAGCACCGCAGTCCAACGGATTCTTCAAGAACCTACTTACGATCTGCTGCGCGTCGGCCCTGCTGCGTTAAAAACAGGCTCGGAATGCTCATGTACAACTCGTACACTCCGCTTCCTCGCCTGTTTTTGTCTTGCATGGCTCTAGCTCGCGAAATCGTAAGTAGGTTCTAAGCGAGGCAAGCATGAGCAAAGGGCAGGTTGCAGGTATTGACGGGGATCAATACGTGCAGGGGCAGGGTGAGGGTGCATGGCTGTGGGATCGTCCGCTTGGCGAGACGCACGCCACCCTGATTCTGGCTCATGGTGCGGGTGCGCCGATGGACAGCGAATTCATGCAAACCATGGCGCAAAGCCTTGCTGCGCGTGGGATTGCTGTAGTGCGCTTCGAGTTCGCCTACATGGCTGCGCGGCGTTTGGATGGCAAGAAACGCCCCCCTAACCCCCAGGCCAAACTGCTCGAACAGTGGCGAGAGGTGTACCGCCAGGTGCGCCAACAGGTCGCAGGCCCATTGGCCGTTGGCGGCAAGTCCATGGGCGGGCGCATGGCCAGCCTGCTGGCTGATGAGTTGGGCGCCGATGCGCTGGTGTGTCTGGGCTATCCCTTTTATGCCGTCGGCAAGCCGGAAAAGCCGCGTATCGCGCACCTGGCCGAGCTGAGTACGCCGACATTGATCATTCAGGGTGAGCGCGATGCCCTGGGTGATCGTCAGACGGTGGCAGGCTATACGCTGTCTGCGGCGATCACGTTGCAATGGTTAACCGCCGGCGATCATGACTTAAAGCCGCTAAAAAGCTCGGGCTTTACCCATCAACAGCACATGCAGGCGGCCGCCGATGTGATTGCGCAGTTTCTCTGCGCATAAGTCGGCTGGGCAGGCGCTTGGTGAATACGTTCTATTCCTACTAAAACACTAGGACTTTGCCGGCGCTGGCGAGTGGCGTACACTGCGCCCATGTTTGCGAGGAGTTGCCATGAGCACCATTACCATTACCGACGCTGCCCACGACTATCTGGCTGATCTGCTGAGCAAGCAGAATACCCCGGGCATCGGCATTCGCGTGTTTATCACCCAGCCGGGCACCCAGTATGCGGAAACCTGCATTGCCTACTGCAAACCGGGTGAGCAGAAGGCCGAAGACACTGCACTGGGCCTGGCCAGCTTCACTGCCTGGATCGATGCCGTCAGCGAGCCGTTTCTGGACGATGCCGTGGTCGACTACGCCACCGACCGTATGGGCGGCCAGCTGACCATCAAGGCGCCGAACGCCAAGGTACCGATGGTCAACGAAGACAGCCCGCTCAACGAACGTATCAACTACTACCTGCAAACCGAGATCAACCCCGGCCTGGCCAGCCACGGTGGCCAGGTGACGCTGATCGACGTAGTCGACGAAGGCATTGCTGTGCTGCAGTTCGGTGGCGGTTGCCAGGGATGTGGTCAGGCTGACTTTACCCTCAAGGAAGGCATCGAGAAGACCCTGCTGGAACGCATCCCCGAGCTCAAAGGCGTGCGTGATGTGACCGACCACAGCATCAAGGAAAATGCCTACTACTAAGTAGATGGCTAAACAAAAATGCCCGCGCACTGCGGGCATTTTTTATGCTGCTAAAACAAGGGCTCGCGGCTAGCGAGGTCACGGCGAAGTGCGGCCTTTGCGACGCTCAAGCACTTCGGTCGCCCGTGCGCGCAGCTGCCCACAACCACCATCAATGTCCTGGCCGGCGCTGTTGCGCACCTTGGTCAGCACGCCACGGCTGTGCAGGTAGCGCACGATCTGCACGATACGGTCACCATCAGGGCGTTGGAATTCGTCGGCTTCAAGGCTGTTGTAGGGGATCAGGTTCATGATCGCGTATTTGCCCTTGAGCAGGCGCAGGATGCCGTCCATTTCCGCCTGGCTGTCGTTGATGCCCTTGAGCAGCGTCCACTGATACTGAATCGGGTAGTCGATCTGCCGTGCGTAAGTTTCACCCAGCTCTACCAGCTCTTCAGGGTCGATACGTGGCGCGCGCGGCAGCAGTGCCTGGCGAAGTTCGGCATCGGTGGTATGCAGCGACAGCGCCAGCGCTGGCTTGATCTGCTGCTGCGGCAAGCGCTCGAACACCCGTGGATCACCGACGGTGGAGAACACCAGGTTGCGCTGGCCGATGCCACCCTCGGTGCCGAGCAGGTTGATCGCTTCGAGCACGTTGTCGAGGTTATGCGCCGGCTCGCCCATGCCCATGAAGACCACTTTCTTCACCGGGCGAAAGCGTCGGGCAAGCGCCACTTGGGCGACGATCTCGGCAGTGCTCAGCTGGCGCAGCAGGCCGCTCTTGCCAGTCATGCAGAACACGCAGCCCACCGCACAACCGACCTGACTGGAGACGCACAGGCCATCGCGCGGCAGCAGCACGCTTTCCACCATCTGTTTGTCGGCCAACTCCACCAGCAGCCGCGCCGAACCATCGCCGCCGGGGTGTTCCGAGCTGAGGCGCGCCAGGCCATCGAGTTCGCTGCTGATTTCGGGCAGGGCGTTACGCACCGCCAGTGGCAGAAAGTTCTCGGTCTTCTGGTTACGCGTGCCGGTGTCCAGTGGCACGCCGCGCAGCCAGGCACGGGTAATACGCCCGATGTGCATGGGCTTGGCACCGAGGTCGGTCAGGCGTTGCTGAAAGTCGTGAATATGCATGGGGCGCGCATGCTACCACCGGCGTCGGTGAAACGGCAGCCGGCTTGTAACAGCCTGGCTACCGGGCCGACCGGCGTAGTTCGGCTAGTCGAGAATCAGGCGCTTGCGGATGGTGGCGCCGGCCTCTTCACCGGGCCAGCACAGGTCCACGGCCACTTCATATTGGCCACCTGCTTGCCGGCGCACACGCAGCAGCGAGAAGTTCTTGTTGCCGGTCAGGGCAAATAAACGCTCGCCAAACACACCTTTGCTGCCCTTGAGTTCACCGCCCGCGCTGATGCCGAGCATGCTGGCAGCCGGTGCAGGTTTGCGTGAAATGGCGCTGGAGGTGAGTTGGTAAACGCGGGCTTTGCGGTAGCGCTCGTGGGTCAGGCGATAGGCCGAGGCGCAGTGCACGTCACCGCTGAGAAACACCAGCAGCTTGCCCTGGCTGTCCAGGCGGTCGAAGACGTTGCGCAGCAGCACCGCGCGTTCACTCCAGTTACTCTGGTGGTCCCACTCATCCATGAAGTCGTCTTTGACGCTGCCCAGGTCGGCATAATTGACCAGCGCATCGACCCAGTGCAGCAGCGGCACCGGGGTGATCACGAACAGCACGGCGCAGGTAGGGTTGTCCGCAGCGGCCTGCAGCCAGTTCTGAAAACGAGTCATCTGCGTCTTGCCGAGCAGCAGGTAGGGATCGCCCTGTTTTTCCACATCATGGTGACCGCGCACATCCAGAGCGTAGAAGGCGGCAGGGCCATGGGCGAAGGAATAATCCCACTGGCAGTTATCCGGCTCGTCGGCGTCGTAGGGCGTCTGGGGATTGTGGCTGTGCTCGTATTCGTAATAGGCGCGGCAGGCAGCCTTCCACATCAGGTTCACCAGCATCTTGTCGACACTTGGCTGATTTTCATTGAACAGCCGCGAGAGGCGTTTCAGACGTTCTTTTTCGGTGAACGAGCCCCAACCATCCATGATTTCGTGGTCATCCCAGATCATGTACTGAGGGAAGCGTTCATACACCTGCTGCAGCGCCCCGACATTCCAGTACACCCGGTAGTACCAGCGGTAGATGTCCAGCAGGTACTCGTAGAGGCCAGCCTGGTCGTAGCCACGACCCTTGCGGTAACGCTCCAGCAGAGCAGGTTTGTTGTCCTTGAGCCATTTCCAGATGTCCGGGAAGCCCAGCTTGGCATTGGTATCGACATAGATCTGGTCACCACCGCCAATCACGAAGTCGGCCTTGAGGTCGTTCAGCTGTTCAAGAAAGTTCGGCCAGGCCCCGACATCGCCGCCCGCGTTGATATGGTCGTGGCAGCTGTAGAAACCGAAGACGATTTCCTCCGGGTTGGCCGCCAGGGTGCGGAACTGCCGAGGTGTGCCATAGCCCAGCTCGGTGCGGCGGCTGACCTCCTTGCGCTCGGTCATCACCGCATAGAAATAGCGTGTCGCCGGCTCCAGCTCGGCCACGTCGAAGCAGTGAGTCAGGTTGCTGGCGTAGCTGAAGTCATGGCTCAGCACCGCGCAGGGCTGGATGGCCTGCTCTTGCAGGAAGGCGGCAATGTTGTGTTCACCCAGGCGCTTGAGGTCGCCACTGAACGGTTGTTTGGACACCACCAGGGTCCATTGGCCGGGTTCGTAGAGGCGGATCCAGATCCGCGCACTGTGCGCGGTGGTGTGGCCGATGATGCTGGCGCTGTAGAGCTTGCTGGCGTAGAGCTCGTTGGCGCGTGGGTCAAGCAAGGTCATGGTGAGGCTCCTGAAGTCGAGGGGGAGATCAAACGCTCGACAACTGGATTCCAATAACTGTACCGGACACTGAGCGACTACTTACCTGGGCTGTATAGAGTGAAAGTCCGGCGCTGACCAGCTTGGGTGGCGCAGATTGTGTAACGTCTCGCGTCTAGGCCCGGCCCCGTTGGCCGTGGATGCCCAGGCGGCATGCTATAGTCGCGGCTTTGTCGCCTACGCAGCCTGAGACAGCAGATGAAATTCATACACCAGCGCGAGCACCTCAACGAAGACGATATCGTCGTGATCGAGTGCTCGCAGACCTGCAACATTCGCCTGATGAGTGATGCCAACTTCCGCAGCTTCAAGAATGGCGGCCGGCATACCTACCACGGCGGTGCGTTCGACAGCTTTCCGGCAAAGATCACTGTGCCCAGCAGTGGCTTCTGGAATATCACCATCGACACCGTGACCCGCCGCGCCATCAGCGTGACGCGCAAGCCGACGCTCAAGCATTCGATCAAGATCATCCGCAAGTCGACCTCGCGCCTGAGTTGAGTACTGCTTGACCGGTGTTGCACAAAAAGCCCGCCTCACTGCGGGCTTTTTTGTGCGGTTTGTCCAGGCTTAGGCTGGCATCAGGCCGGTTTCCCGGCTGTCGGGCGAACCACCAGCCACAGAGCGACGGCGATCAGCACGCCGCCATACAGATACGCCCAGGACAGCGGTTCATCGAGCAACAAGGCGCCCCAGAGTACGCCGAAGGGCGGGATCAGGAAGGTGGTGGTGCTGGCCTTGATCGGCCCAATATCACTGAGCAAGCGGAAATACAGCACGTAGGCGAATGCTGTGCAGATAAAACCCAGCCCGGCCAGCGACAGCCAGACTTCCAGCCCGCCCCAGCTGGCTGGCGCCTGCACCAGCAGCGAACCTGCAAACCAGGGCAGCAGAAACAGGCTGGCGCCACACAGGCTGGCAAACGCCGTCAAGCGATTGTCCAGGCCGCCTTGCTGACCAATCCAGCGGCGGGTGAGAAAACCGGCAACGCCATAGCAGGCTGTCCCCACCAGGCAAGCGGCGGCCCCCAGCAGCAGGTTAAGGTCGAACTCCACCGGGCCGGTGCGGGTCAGCACCGCTACTCCGAACAGGCCGATGGCCACGCCGGCCGCTTTACTCAGGGTCAGCGCTTCAGCGAAGAACAGCATGCCGATCAGCACGCCCATCATGGGGGTGGTGGCATTGAAAATTGCCGAATAGCCGGCCGGCAGCACCAGCGCGGCCATGCAATACATGGCCGAGGGCAGGCCGGCGTTGATCACGCCAAGCAGCAGGCAATGCTTGAGCTTGCCTGTGAAGTCCCAGCGCACGCGCATCAGCAGGAGAATCACCAGCAGGCCGAGCATGCCCAGGCTGGCGCGGAAAAACGCGGTCGGCATGCTGCCCAGTACCGGCGCGACGATGCGCATGAAGAGAAAGCTGGCGCCCCAGATGGCAGCAAGCAATAGCAGACGGCTCAAGTCAGCAAGGCGCACAACAGACTCCACAACAGCGAAACAGGCCGAGCAGTGTTGCCGGGCGCGCCTGCCAAGGCAATCCGAAATACGCTTTCAAAGTACTGAATTGGCAATATTTCGTCGTAGATAAGCGCCTATCCATGCATTGCCGGCTTTTACTTGGCGCGGCCACTGGATAAGCTCGGCGGATTATCCGCATTTCTTCTGTAGGGGTTTGTTTATGCCACAGCAATGGCCGGCCAGCGCGATTGCCGCACTTATCCTCGAAGGCTTCGACGATTACCGCGAGCAGTTCCGGCAGATTACCAACGGGGCGCGGGTGCGTTTCGAGCAGGCCCAGTGGCAAGAGATCCAGCAGGCATCTGCGGCCCGGATTGCCCTCTATGAAGAGTTTGTCACGGCGGTCAGCGAGCGACTGCGCAAGGCCTATGAGGCCGATGTGCTGCTGGATGTGGAGCACTGGCCGCTGGTCAAGTCGGCCTACATCGCCCTGATCGACCTGCGCTACGACGATGAGCTGGCGGAAACCTGGTTCAACTCGATCTTCTGCGGCCTGTTCAGCCATGACCAGATCAACGACGGCTGCATGTTCATCCACACCACCCGCCCGGCGCTGCGGGTCAATGAGCGTGCCCCGCAAACCCGCGTGTACGAGCCCAAGGGCGATGTAGAGCCGGCGCTGCGGCAGATTTTTGAAGATTTCAGTTTCGAAGTGGGCTACGAAAACCTTGAACGTGACCTCGCGCGTCTGCTCAAGCAACTGCGCGACAGCCTGCCGGACTGGGTGTGCAAGGACCCTGACCTGCGCATCGAACTGTTCGCCTCGCGCCTGTACCGCAACAAGGGCGCCTACCTGGTGGGGCGTATCTATACCCGCGATGAGCAATGGCCGCTGGTGATCCCGTTGCTGCACCGAGAGGGACAGGGTATTCAGATCGATGCGTTGATTACTGACGAAGCCGAGGTGTCGATCATCTTCTCCTTTACCCGTTCCTACTTCATGGTGCGGGTCGGCTATCCGGCGGAGTTTGTCGGCTTCCTCAAGCGCATCCTGCCGGGCAAGCACATTGCCGAGCTGTACACCTCGATCGGTTTCTACAAACACGGCAAGTCAGAGTTCTACCGTTCGCTGATCAACCACCTGGCCACCACCGACGACAAGTTCGTCATGGCCCCGGGGGTGCGTGGCATGGTGATGAGCGTGTTCACCCTGCCGGGCTTCAACACCGTATTCAAGATCATCAAGGACCGCTTCTCGCCGTCGAAGAACGTCGACCGCGCCACGGTGATCGAGAAGTACCGCCTGGTGAAAACCGTCGACCGGGTAGGGCGCATGGCTGATACCCAGGAGTTTGCTGATTTCCGCTTCCCGCTGAGCAAGTTCGACCCCGAGTGCCTGGCGGAACTGCTGGAAGTGGCGCCGTCCACCGTCGAGGTCAATGGCGACACGGTGCTGGTGCGCCACTGCTGGACCGAGCGGCGCATGACCCCGCTTAACCTCTATGTGGAAAGTGCCAGCGAAGCTCAGGTGCGCGAGGCGCTGGATGACTACGGCCTGGCGATCAAGCAGCTGGCGGCAGCCAACATCTTCCCCGGCGACATGCTGCTGAAGAACTTCGGCGTGACCCGCCACGGCCGTGTGGTGTTCTACGACTACGACGAGATCTGCTTCCTTACCGAAGCCAACTTCCGGCGCATTCCGCCACCACGTTACCCCGAGGATGAAATGTCCTCCGAACCCTGGTATTCGGTGGCCCCGCTGGATGTATTTCCCGAGGAATTTCCGCCGTTCCTGTTTGCCGATATCAAGCAGCGCAAGCTGTTCAGTGAATTGCATGGCGATCTGTATGACGCCGATTACTGGAAGGGCCTGCAGGAGGCCATCCGCGCTGGCAAGGTGATCGACGTGTTCCCTTATCGGCGCAAGGATCAGGCCGACAAGGAGTATTGAGGCGCGTGCGTGTTGCCTGGGTCGCGCTGACTGCCAGCTTGTGCTTACTGGTGGAGCGGCCTGTGCTGCTGGCGGCCGAGCTTGAGGCTGAAGCTGAAGCGGTCGAACTCTCGCCTTTGCTGATTACCAGCCCGCGTAGCCATATGCGCTGGCTGAGTACGCCAGCGGCGGTAACCGTGGTTGACGCATCGACTACTCAGGGCGAGCAGTCCCTCGCACTGGATTCGTGGCTGGCCCGCGTGCCCGGGGTGTTCAGCCTCAACCGCTACAACCTGGCCCAGGGTCTGCGTCCGGCCATTCGCGGTTTTGGCGCGCGCGGCAATTTCGGTGTGCGTGGGATTCGCGTGCTGGTTGATGATGTGCCCCTAACCATGCCGGATGGCCAGACCGAGCTTGACGGCCTCGACCTCGGCCTGGTCGAACGCATGGAGGTGCTGCGCGGGCCCGCCTCGGTGCTGTATGGCAATGCCGCCGGCGGCGTACTGGCCATCGATACCCGCGAACCGCCAAGCCTGCCGTCGATGCAACTGGACCTGAGTGCGGCGGGGCTGGGTTATCAGCGCCTGCACGGCGAGTTGGGTGGCAGCGATGGCAATCTGGGTGGCCTGCTGGCTTTCAACAGCAGCCAGCTGGATGGTTACCGTGAGCACAGCCGTGCGCAGACCAACAGTCTGACCGGCAAGCTGCGCTGGTATGCGCCTAACGGCCAACTGCGTTTGAACCTCAACGCCATCGACAACCGTGCCGAAGACCCTGGCGGTCTGACGGCGGCTGAGGTCAAGGCAGATCGCCGCCAGGCAGCAGCTGGCAACCTGCGCTTTGATGCCGATGAATATATCCGCCAGCAGCGCCTGGGACTGGTCTGGGATGGTTATGGTGCAGGGGCCGATCAGTACCAGTTGCGCAGCTACCTGGGGCATCGCGAGTTTGGCAACCGCCTGGGTTTTGAGCGAAACGGGCAGACCACCTTCGAACGTTATTTCACTGGCGTGGGCGGACAGTACAGCCATTACCGTGACGTGGCCGGTCAGGCGCATAAACTCAGCGCCGGTTTCGACCTGGAGGCGCAGCGCGATGAGCGGCAGCGCTACGACAACCTGTTCGGCGAGCGCGGCACCCTGCGCCAGCAGCAGGAGGAATCGGCGCTGAGTCAGGGGCTGTTTGTCGAAGATCAGATCGACCTCAGCGAGCAATGGCAGGCCACATTCGGGCTGCGCTATGACCGCGTGCGCCTGGCGGTGGATGATGCCTATCTGATCGACAACCGTGATGACTCCGGTTCACGGCGCCTGGCTGATTGGAATTACAGCAGTGGGTTGAGTTATCGCTTCAGCGCGCAGCAATCACTCTATGCGCGCCTGGCCAGCTCGTTCGAAACGCCGACCATCAATGAGCTGGGTAACCCGCAAGGCGCAGGCTTCAACAGTGCCTTGCAACCGGCTCAGGCATTCAACCGTGAACTGGGCATCAAGGGGGAATGGCCAGCGCTGCGCTATGCCCTGGCGCTATACCGCATCGACCTGGAGGATGAGTTGGTCGCGTTCAGCTTGCCGGCACAACCGGGGCGCAACTTTTACCGTAATGCCGGGCAATCGCGACGCGACGGCCTGGAGCTAAGTCTCGACTGGCAGCTTGCCGATGCCTGGCGCTGGTCCCTGGCCTATGCCTACAACCGCTATCGCTTTATCGACTACCAGACCCAGGCGGAGGACTTTTCTGGCAACCGTGTGCCGGGTATTCCGGCGCAGAGCCTGTTCAGTGAAGTGGCCTATGAGCATCAGGATTTCTACCTGCGGCTGGGTGTCACGGCGCAGGCGCAGGTCTACGCCAATGATGGCAATACTCAGTCTGCCCCCGGGCATGCCTTGCTTAGCCTGCGGCTTGGCAAACGTCTGCAGTTTGCCGAGCAAAGCCTGGAGCCGTACCTGGGCATCGATAACCTGCTGGGGCGCGAGTACTTTGACAACCTGCGCATCAATGACGGCAATGCACGCTACTTCGAACCAGGGCCGGGGCGCACCCTTTATGCGGGGGTGAGGGTGATGTTTTAACGACTGTGCCTGCAGACTGCTCAGGCCTGAACTAGGCTGGAAACAGGTGTGCATGCACCTGTCCGATGTTCTTGGCTGGAGACAATGTTATGAGCGCCAAGTTGCAGACTGTCCTGCTGAACCTGTTGGTTGCCCTGGGCCTGCGCGAGCGGCCGCACCTGCAGCCAATCCCTGTGCGTAGCGACGTGCCCACGGCCCGCTCGACTGCACGTCGACACTGATTCTTCCTTCTGAATGCAGCTGTCTGTCGCCAGGTCACGCCTGGCTGCAGCACGCTGTTGCCTGGGAAAATTGCTCTGGGTCAGTGCTGTATTTTTAAAACAAGCATTTGCTAGCGCCTTTACATGGCTGTGCTAGACCTACATCAGCAGTTATGTAAATAGCTCAGACAGGGATAGCTTCAGATGCGCCAGAACCTCCCAGTAACCCAGCGGGAAAGAACGTTTCCTGAAAGCGAACGGCTGATTTCTACCACCGATCTCAACAGCATCATCACTTATTGCAATGATGCTTTTGTCGAGATCAGCGGCTTTACCCGCGAAGAGCTGATCGGCCAGCCACACAACCTGGTTCGTCATCCCGATATGCCGCCCGGTGTATTCGCCCACATGTGGGAAACCATCAAACAGGGCAAGCCCTGGATGGGCATTGTCAAGAATCGCTCCAAGAATGGCGACTTCTACTGGGTCAGTGCCTATGTCACACCCATCTATGAAAACGGCCGTATTGCTGGTTACGAGTCGGTGCGCTCACTGCCCGATGAGGCGCAGAAACGGCGGGCTGAGAAACTCTATGCACGCCTGCGCGAAGGTAAACCACCGGTGCCCAAGCTGGAGTACTGGTTGCTGGATATCGTGCAGTCCTGGCCACTGATTCTCACCGGGCTGATTATTCTTGCATCGCACTTCGTGCTCAATGGTCCCTGGCTCTGGGCGTTCATCTTCGCCGCGATGTTCGGCCTGGGGGCTTACCAGTCCTACGCCAAGCGCAGCCTGATCCGGCAAACCCTGGCCGAGCATCCCAAAGCCTTTACCAGTTCACTGGTGGCCCTGACCTATACCGACAGCCGCGGTGCTCAGGCCTTGCTCGATATGGCCATGATCAGCGAGGACGCGCGTTTGCAGACCGCGCTGACGCGTATCGAAGATGCCGGCAACAATGTCAAGAAACACGCAACGCGTTCGGCAGACCTGTCCCGCTCCGGGGCCAAAATGCTGGATCAGCAGCGCAGTGAAACCGATCAGTCGGCGACTGCAATCAACCAGATGGCGGCCACCATCCAGGAAGTGACACACAACGTGCAGAACACTTCACATGCCGCAGAAGAGGCCGACCGCCTGGCCAAACAGGGCCTGCAATTGGCCAGTGGCAGCCTGGACTCGATGCAGCACATGGCGCAGGCCGTGGTGGACATCGGTCAGGCGGTGAATGATCTGGCCAACTCCACACAATCCATTGGCAGCGTGGCGGATGTGATCACTTCGATTGCCGAGCAGACCAACCTGCTGGCGCTCAACGCAGCGATTGAAGCCGCGCGTGCGGGTGAGCAAGGTCGTGGTTTTGCCGTGGTGGCGGATGAAGTGCGCTCGCTGGCATCGCGAACCCGTGAGTCAACCGAGCAGATTCACCAGATCATCTCGTCGCTGCGGGCCGGTGCCGAGCGGGCGGTGGTGACGGCAGGCAAGGGCGAATCGATTTCCAGGCAGAGTGTCGAGAGCGTCGAGTCGGTGCGCACCGCCCTGGATGGCATCAGTGAGGCGGTGAGTCGTATCACCGGTATGAGCCAGCAGATGGCCTCGGCTTCCGAAGAACAGAGCCATGTTGCGGAAGACATCAGCCGGCAGATTACCCAGATCGCGCAGTTGTCAGACCGCAGCGCCGAGCAGGCGCATCAGGGAGCGCAGATCGGTCAGGAACTGGAGGACATGGCTGACTATCTGCACAGCCTGGCCGAACGCTTCAACCGTTGAGTCAGGGCAGCCGGCCCGAGTGAAAGCGGGCCGGTTGCCTGCGCTTGTGGCACACTGCGCGGCCGAGGAGAGCCCCATGCCACGCCCGCAATGCCCATGCTGCACCCGTCCAGTCGAACGCTGTTTATGCGCACTGATTCCCCATTTAGCGAGCCGTACCCGGGTGCTGATCCTGCAGCACCCGAGTGAGGTGCGTCATGCGCTCAATACTGCACGACTGGTCGCGCTGGGGCTGAGCAATGCCGAGTTGCTGGTTGGCGAAGTTTTCGACCGGTTGCCCGCGTTGTTGCAGCAACCGGGGTACCGGGCCTGCTTGTTGTTCCCCGGAGAGCAGGCGCAAGCGCTAGTGCCGTTTGCCGAGCAGAATGGCGAACTGCCCCTGTTGCTGGTGGTGCCCGACGGCACCTGGCGCAAGGCGCGCAAACTGCTGCACCTGAACCCGCTTTTAGCAGCGTTGCCACGGGTGATGCTGGCGCCGGGGCTGCAGTCGCGCTATCGCCTGCGCAAAGCGCCGATGCCGGGAGTGCTGTCGACCATTGAAGCGATTGTTGAGGCCCTCAACAGTGTTGAAGCCCCTAACCGTTTTGATGCCTTGCTGGCACCATTCGAAGCGTTGATTGATGGGCAGATCGAGGCGATGGGCGAGCACACCTACCAGCGCAATCATGTTGATGCTGGGCTGTCGTCGTAGTCTGACTAGCGGCCGCCTCAGCGTTCGCGCATGGCTTCCGAGCGGGCCTTGAGCACCGGTTTGAGCAGGTAGTCGAGCACGCTTTTTTCACCGGTGATGATGTCCACGGTGGCGACCATGCCGGGGATGATCAGCAGTGGATGTTCCTCACTGCCCAAATGGCTTTTATCGGTACGGACCTGGATTAGATAGAAGCTGTTGCCTTCTTCGTCAGTGATGGTGTCGGCACTGATCAGCTCAAGGTTGGCCTTGAGTCCGCCGTAGATGGTGTAGTCGTAGGCGGTGAATTTGACCATGGCCTTCTGTCCAGGGTGCAGGAAGGCGACATCCTGCGGCCGCACCTTGGCCTCGATCAGCAGGCTGTCATCCAGCGGGACGATTTCCAGCATGTCGCTGCCAGGCTGAACCACGCCGCCAATGGTGTTGACCTTGAGTTGCTTGATGATGCCACGTACCGGTGAAACCACTGTCGTGCGACTGACTCGATCATCAATGGCCACGCTGGTGGCGGTGATCTTCTGCAGTTCCGTGCGCACTTCATTGAGTGTTTTGAAGGCCTCTGAGCGGAAGCTAAGTTCTGATTCCTCAATCTTGCTCTTGATTTCATCCATCGCCGCTTCTGCTCTGGGGATGGCCAGGTTGGTGGCGTCCAATGAGCCGCGCACTTCCACCAGGCTGCGGCGTAGGCGCAGGATTTCCACCTGGGAAATGGCGCCGGTGGCCACCAGCGGTTGTGACATGTTCAGCTCCTGTTGCAGCAGGCCCATGCTGGAGCGGTACTGCTGGGCTTTGGCGCGAAACTCGGCCAGTTCCTGAGTCTTCTGCCGTAGCTGTTCGCCTAGGGTGCGTTGTTCGCTTTGCAGGCGATTTTGTCGGGACTGGTAGAGCGCCAGTTCATCCTCGGCCAACTGCGGAGCCTGGCGCAGAATATCCTCCGGCATATTGATCGGCCGGCCTTCAGCCTCGGCTGTCAGGCGTTCGACCCGAGCAACCAGGGCTAAACGGTCAGCTTCGGTTTCACCCCGGTTGGAGAGAAAGCGTGTGTCGTCCAGGCGCAGCAGCACGGCACCTTTTTCCACCACCTGGCCTTCGCGCACGAAAATTTCGCTGACAATGCCGCCTTCCAGGTTCTGGATAACCTGAATCTTGCTGGAGGGAATGGCCTTGCCTTCACCCGTGGTGACTTCTTCCAGCACGGCGAAGTTGGCCCAGACCAGCGCCACCAGCAGGCAACTGCTGACCACCCAGACAGTGATGCGGGTGAACCAGGGCGAATCTTCGAGAATGGCCCCGTCGACTTCCGGCATGAACTCGGTGTCCTGCTTGCGCTGGCGCATGCTGGCGAAATAATCGCGAATCGAATGGCGTGTGGGCATGATCGTTCCTATACCGCTGCAGGGCCGACTCGACCTTTGCGCAGTGCCTCAATGACCGCTTCTTTCGGACCGTCCGCGACAATGTGGCCGTTATCCAGCACCACCAGCCGATCAACCAGGCTGAGCATGGAGGCGCGGTGAGTGATCAGCAGCATGGTTTTGCCCTGGGCCCAGGTTTGCAGGCGGTTGCGCAGGATTTCCTCGCTGGTGTTGTCCATGGCGCTGGTGGGTTCATCCAGTAGCAGGATGGGCGGGTCCAGAAGCAGCGCGCGGGCCAGCAGTACGGCTTGCCGTTGCCCTCCCGAGAGCAGCTGGCCGCGCTCGCCTACCGGGCGGTCAAAGCCTTGCGGGTGTTGCCGTGCCAGGTCGACCACTCCGGTCAGTTCAGCCACTTCGAGCATGCGTGCATCGCTGACGTAACGGGCGCCGAGGGTCAGGTTGTCACGCAGGCTGCCCGCGAGCAGCGGCAGGTCGTGGGCGACATAGCCGATCTGATGGCGCAGGTCGGCTACATCGAGCTGACGCAGATCGAGGTTGTCGAGCAGGATCTGCCCTTTGTCCGGGCTGTAGAAGGCCATCACCAGCCGCGCCAGGGTGCTTTTGCCCGAGCCGCTGCGGCCGATAATGCCGATGCGCTCGCCAGCTGCCATGCGCAGGCTGACGCCGGCCAGGGCGGGTGTGCTTTGTCCTGGGTAGTTGAAGGTGACATCGCGCACATCCAGTGCGCCATGCAGGTGGGTGCGATCCAGTGGCCGCTGTTTCGACTGGCGTTCCTGTGGCAGGGCCATCAGCGCGTCCGTGCTGGTCATGGTCAGGCGGGCTTGCTGGTAGCGGGTGATCAGCCCGGCGATCTGGCCCAGTGGCGCAAGAATACGGCTACCCAGCATGTAGCAGGCCACCAGTGCGCCGACGCTGAGCTTGCCGGCAATGATGATGTACACCCCGCAGACAATGGTGGCCATGCCGGCAAACTGTTGCAGAAACAGTGTGCCGTTGGTGGCGATAGCTGCCAGCGAGCGGGCGTGGATATCCAGGCGGGTGAGGGCACCATGGGTTTTCTCCCACTGGTGCTGGCGCTCGCTTTCAGCGCTGCAGGCTTTCAGGGTTTCCAGGCCACCGAGTGTTTCAATCAGCAGGGCCTGACGTTGCGAGGCCAGTTGCAGGCTTTTTTCCACGGTATCGCGCAGGCGTGCCTGGATGATGAACGCGAACAGGGCGGTGATGGGGAACGCTAGCAGAGGTATGACGACCAGCCAGCCGCCGATCAACCAGATCACAGCAATCATCAGGAACGAGAAGGGCAGGTCAATCAGGCTGGTCAGGGTGACTGCGGTTAGGAACTCGCGCAGGCCCTGGAAGTCGTGAATGCTTTGGGCAAAGCCACCGATGGTGGCTGGGCGGGCTGTCATCGACATGCCGGTGATGCGCTCGAACAGGGTGGCCGAGAGCACCACATCGGTTTTCTTGCCGGCGGTATCGAGAAGATGAGAACGCAGGATCTTTAGCAGTAATTCAAAGCCCATGCCGATCAACAGGCCGATGCTCAGCACCCACAGTGTCGAGGTCGCCTGGTTGGGTACCACGCGGTCGTAGGTCTGCATGACAAACAGCGGCACCATCAGGCCGAGCAGGTTGATCAGCAGGCTGGCCAGCACGGCGTCGGTGTATAGCCAGCGCGAGAGTTTCAGGGTGTCGCGAAACCACGCTTCGATGCGCGGCACCAGTGGGTTGCGAGCCTCTTCCAGCTCATGTCGTGGACGGGCGAAAAAGGCCTGACCGCTGTACTCCGCAGCCAGTTGTTCGCGGTTGACCCATTGCTCACCACCGTCAGCTTCACACGGCAGAATCTGCGCCTGATTTTTCGGCCCCCATTGCCGCAAAACTGCACTGCGGCCGTTTTTCAATAGCAGCAACACTGGCAGGTTGAGTGCGGAAATACTGGCCAGCTCGCGCTGCAGCAGGCGCCCCTGCAAACCGGCGCGGGCGGCAGCGCGTGGTAGCAACTCGGTGGTCAGGCGCTGCTCAGGTAATGGCAGGCCTGCACTCAAGCTGCCACGGCTGGCGGAACAGCCGTGGAGTTTGCAGAGAATCAACAAGCCATCCAGCAGCGGATCGTCGTGATTCAGACGCGGGTCGCTGGATGACCCCGGCCGTTCCATGGTGGTCAAGGTCTACTACTCCTTATGCCGGTTTTACTTCATTTCCGGCAGACGCGCCTCGCTCTTCACTTCAGTGAGGGCTACCGCTTCTGCCGGTACTACCACTTGCTGCTGGCGCAACAAGTCACCCATCGCTGCGGTTACCCGGTACATCGAGAACTCTTCGCTAAAGCGTACTTCGCTGTAACGGCGGTTGGCGGTGAACAGTTCGTTTTCACTGTCGAGCAAATCCAGCAGGGTACGTTGGCCGAGGCTGAATTGCTGTTGATAGGCTTCGCGAACGCGCTGGGTGTAATCGGCATATTCGCGAGCCTTGGGCGTTTGCAGTTGCGCGTTTTCCATGGCGTTCCAGGCCAGGGAGAGGTTTTCATTGAGTACGCGCAGGGCGTTGTTGCGGATGTCCATCGACTCGTTGATCTGGTGCGCAGTCGATTGCAGGCGTGCCTTGTCGCGCATGCCGTTGAACAGGTTGTAATTCATCACCACGGCGGCGCGCCAACCCTTGGTGTGGCCTTCGTCACCCTGGGTGTCGTTGTCAGCATTGGTGGCCAGTTCGAGGTCTACGCGTGGGTAGAATGTCGATTTGGCAACTTCATACTGTTTCTCGGCCGCATGCACGTCTGCCTGGGCGGACTTAAGGAAGGGGTTGTTGTCGATCACCGTCTGCCGTGCTTCGCCAAGGGTGGCCGGCAATGAGCCTTTCAGCGAGGCCGGTGAGTCCAGCTCGTCGGGCATGCGACCAACAGCACTGAAGAAGTTGGCTTCGGCATCCGCCAGGTTGACCTGCTCTGTGTAGAGGTTGTTTTCCGCCAGGGCCAGACGCGCTTCGGACTGATCAAGGTCCGCTGTACTGCCTACACCTTGCTGACTGCGCAGGCTGATCTGGTCATTGATGCGTTGGTGGGCTTGCAGGTTGTTGCGGGCCAGCTCGACCATCTCACGGCGCATCAGCAGATCCAGGTACACCTCGACCGTGCGCAGGGCCAGGCTTTCCGAGGTACCGAGCAGGCGATAGGCGCGGGAGTTGACCACCGCTTTGGTGCGCTCCACCTCATTGGGCGTGTTGAAGCCATCAAACAGCATCTGCCGCAGGCGCAGCTCGGAGGTGCCGTAGTTCAGTGTTTCAGTATTGTGATTGCCGATGGCTCGGGTGCTTGGGCTGTCGGTATGTTCACGGCCATAGCCCACCAGCAGGTCGACGGTCGGCAGGTAGCCACCTTTAGCAATCTTGACCTCTTCATCCGATGAAAGACGACTGTTTACCCCGGCATGAATCTCAGGGTGGTTATCCAGGGTGCTCTGGATCGCCTCCGACAAGGTGATGCCTTGTGCCTGGGTACAGAACGCGGCCAGCACGATACTGCTCCATAAAGGGTTGAGTGCGCGCATTGGGTAACTCTCCTTTTTAAGATTTTCTAAATCCGTCGCCAAAAAAATGGCTTATTTGCCTGCTGGATTACTCTCAGTCTGTAACATCACAGCTAAGAACACTTTTCAGCGTAGCTAAGAAAAAATTGTTACAAGCCCTATAAGAAAAAAATCTTATGCAGACTGCGAAAACCAGCACATTGTTTTCAACCAGAAGCCGTGCATT
This sequence comes from Pseudomonas cimarronensis, assembly GCF_049331905.1. GTDB lineage: Bacteria > Pseudomonadota > Gammaproteobacteria > Pseudomonadales > Pseudomonadaceae > Aquipseudomonas. The sequence goes on from NZ_CP186283.1 coordinate 2,380,045, forward strand.
TCGTGCTCTTCAGTGGCGTGCGCGGCTATATGAGACGGTCGGATGTAAATAGGGGCGGGATCTTTCTGGTGCGGTGTGCGACGTGGGTCAGGGTGACAGTTTTTTGTCGTTTTCGTTTTTGAGTGTGACGTCGTTTTAATCAGCCAGTGGTTTTGTTCTCTCCTTGAAAGGTAGTTCGACCTTTTTTGGCATACGTGTCGGCGGTGGTCGGCAGTTGTAGTGAGGATGGAATCATGGCTACTTTGATTGGTGTCGTCAGCCAGGTTATCGGCGAAGTCTATGCAGTAGCTGGCGACGGAACGCGTCGGCCGCTCAGTGAAGGTGATCGGGTTTTTGCAGGGGAACAAATCGTTACCGGGGCCGCAGGTTCCATTGCCGTTGCCATGAGCAACGGTCAGCAATTGACGTTAGGGCGTGACAGCAGCCTTAACCTCACCGAGCAGATGCTCGCAGGCAGTTCCAATCAGCAGGCCCCCACCGCAGAAACACCACCGACAGCACCCAGTGACAGCGACCTGACCGATGTCGAGAGACTGCAGGCCGCGATCGAGGCTGGCGTCGACCCGACGCTTGAAGGCGAAGCCACTGCTGCCGGCCCGGGTGCCGGTGGTGCAGGTGGGGCCGGCGGCGCGGGTGGCGGACATTCCTTTGTGCTGCTGGGTGAAACCGGTGGTGCGCTCGACCCGATCATCGGCTTCCCAACCGAGGGATTGAACACCGGGCCGGAGTTTCCTGATCCTGAGCCTGCGGTAGGTGAGCCGGACTCTAGTCCGACTATCACTATCGAATACCAAGATGCTGAAGGCACATTAGTCATCGGACCGGGAATAGTCGATGAAGAGGCCCTGTTTGATGGCACTAATCCAGATAGTGAGGCCGAACAGACCAGCGGCGCGATCCTTATTGACTCTCCTGACGGGATCTCCTCGCTACAGATTCAAGATTTCAACGGCGTTTGGGTCGATGTAACTGCTGGCGGCGTGGTGCAGGGACAATATGGCACTTTGACGGTCGATGCTGCCGGCAACTGGACCTACACCCTCACCGATAACACAATCGATCACACCAATCCGAATGCTACAGGAGCTGATGATCAGGTCAGTGATAACTTCGCTGTTCGTGTATTTGATCTGGATGGTGACGTTTCACCAACAGTTCAGTTAAGCGTACTGATCAATGATGACGGTCCTACCCTAACTGTCGAAGCGAATGCAGAAGCTGCACGTGAGTTGTTATCAGTTGAGCTTGACGAAACTGTAGGTAAGGCTGATCGCTATGCGAGTGGTGACGTTGATGATGGTTATGTAAATGATGATGTGCTGGGTGAGCCGGGCGCATTGGCGCAAGTGACTACTGCAGTTACTGGCGGCTTGGCTGCTTTGTTTAGCATTGGTGGGGTTTATGGTGCCGATGGGGAGGGCAGTACAGTAGGTGTATTGAGTTTTGTGGGTGTGCCTGAGGATGGGTTATCGACCAGCCTTTCTTCTACTGCAGGCGGGCCGATAACTCTAACGCTTGAAGATGGCCGACTGGTTGGCCGTGATGAAGATGCTGGAGCCCCTGTATTTACGATCGAGATCGTTAACACGGGAACAGAAGACGCTCCCGTCTATCAACTGCAAACCACCTTGTTTGAAGCGCTGAAGCACCTTAATAACGAAGAAAGTTTTGATGAGAGCGTGCCCCTGCTCATCCTCGAGGGTGGACCGGTTCAACTGCAGTACGAAGTGACACGTATTGATGGGGACGGAGATCGGGTAGTTGTGTCGGAAAGTATTGATCTCGCCGATGGTGAATCTTCTATATTTAGTTTTGACGATGACGGTCCCAAGGCGTCTGTAGATCGTGATGCTAAATCAGAGGTTCTTGTGCTTGATGAAAGTCCATCGGGCACTGACAGTAATTGGCCATGGTCCACTCAACCACCTGCTGGTATAGCCAGTGTAACAGCAGGGTTTGCCGATAATTTTAATGCTCCGGATTTTGGGAGTGATGGGCCGGGCACTGTGAGTTATAGCTTGCAGTTGTTTGCGAATGGCATTGGTTCGGGGCTTTATGCTCTTGATTCGAGTGATAAAGTTCTCTGGTTGGATGGCGATGGTATAGGCCAGGGGCAGCAAATTTTACTTAATCAGGATCCCGATACTGGAGTTATAACGGGCTCTGTGGGTGAGGTGTCTTATTTTACTATTTCAGTAAATAGTGATGATGAATCGCCAGATTTTGGTAAGGTAACTTTTACTCAGCTGGAAAATATATGGCACAGCAATTTCGTTAATCATGATGACAGTGAAACATTAAGTTTGAAAAAAGCTGATTGGCTAAAGTTGGTGCAGACAGTAACTGATGGAGATGGTGACAGTGCTGAAGCTTGGGTAAACCTAGGTAAGGGTGTCTTCAAAATTCAGGATGACGGCCCAACTGCTGAAATAGATGATTGTAAAGTACTAGATGAACTAGTTTTGGATGAAAGCCGGAAGCAGGGTAGTGACAGTGATGGTGGAGCTTTACCTAAAGGGCTGAAAAGCACAACAGCCAATTTTGCTGATAATTTCAAAGATACAGACTACGGTACAGATGGGCCCGGTAGTGTAACTTATAACCTGGTCTTGCTTGGTCATGGTGTCAGATCCGGATTGTATGCGCTTGAGGTCGGTGATAAATCAGTACTGGATGGCGATGGTTATGGGCAAGGCGCTGAAATCCGGCTATATCAATCAGGCGATACCATAACTGGCTCGGTAGGTGGTGTTGATTATTTTACTATCAGCATAAACTCTATTTCGGGTGTGGTGACATTTACTCAGTTAAATGATGGTGCTGGTCACTTTGCCGATGTTAATAATATTTGGCATGGTGATTCATCAGATTATGATGATGTCGCTGTGCTTAATGCCGTGAAAAATTCAATTAATCTTGTGAAGACAGTTTTCGATGCTGATGGGGATAAAGCTATAGCGTCGCTTGATCTAAGCAAAGGTGTATTCAAGATTCAGGATGATGGTCCTGAAGTATGGATTCTAAAAAAACCATTTGTAAATGTTACGCATGATGAAACAGAAGGCGTTCAGTCTGGGTTGTGGCATTCATTTAACAATGATGTTGAAGGGCCTCTAGATGCTTTTTCAAGCGTGGACAATCCTGGTGAAGATATGCTTGGTTTTGCCAAAGGTAATTTGCCTGCGGTTATCACCGGAGTTGATTATGGTGAGGATGATGAGAACGCTAGCAAGGTGCTTAGCCTTGAACTCAGCAATGGTGCTAATTCAGGGCTGAAAACCACTGATGGTAAAGAAATTAATCTATATGAGGAAGGTGGGTTAATTGTTGGGCGAATAGAGCCGGTAGGTAATGAGCTATTAGGCAAGGCTGCATTTGCTGTGGCTATTGATAATAATGGATATATTCACATCTCCCAGTATATTTCGATTTACCATCCTGTTGGTGGTGCTAGCCATGATGAGCCTGTTGATTTAAAGGGCAAAATCAATGCGGTGGTCACCGCCATTGATGGCGACGGAGATAAGGCCGTTGCGAAAGTCCAAATAGGTGATGCTATACGCTTTGAAGACGATGGCCCTAGCGCCGGCCTCAGCTTGGCCTTCGTTGATGAAGATGGTGACTCCGCTCATGGCGTACCCGTACTGCCTGATCGTTTGGTCAATGGCCCTGACGATTCGAACTACACGGTGGCCACCACCGGTAAGTTGGCCATCGATGCAGGCGAGGATGGCCTGAAGAGCGTTGCCTTCGCCGAGGGCACTGCGAAAACCATATTTGGCCAGGTGGTTAAGTCTGGCGGCAACGCGGTTGAGTTGGATTGGCAACCAGAGCCGGGTAATGCGGGCGGTGTGCTCCTCGGGTATTACGAGGATGATATGGGAGCAGAAATTCCCGTCTTCACCTTGACGCTGGCCGCTAACAACCTCGACTACACCTTTGCCCTGCATCAACCGCTTGACCACAACGCCCCGCGTACGGAAGACGAGCTGTACCTGAAGCTAGAATTCACCGCGACGGATGGCGATGACGATACGGCCAAGGGCATGGTGAAAGTGGTGGTGGACGATGATACGCCGGTGCTCAACGGCAATACGGTCATTGAGCCTTGCCTGACCGTCACCTACATGGGCGGCGATGCTGGGTACTCCAATAGCTATGGGTACTACATCAAGGGAGAAGGCGGTGTTCCTACGACTGGTGCCATCATTTGGGCCAATCTGCATTCTCTGGATGAAATACCAGTCTCCACCACCGTCAGTGGACTCAATCCAGAGGATGTTGGTTTCTTCATTATTCCTAATGGCGCTACCGGTAATGGTGATGTCGCCGGGTATGAAGATGGTGCTGCGCTTACCTTCGTTCCAGATGGCGATGGTTGGCAGGCATATCTGGGCGTTGTGCCGTTAGTTGGCGCTGGCGGCGCAAATGTGCTGTTCGACAATCCTTTGCTTAACCCTACAGATGACTCACACACAGAGGACAACGCAGCAGCTGGTAACCAGAACTGGGAGGATGTGCACGTCGGCGGCGATAGCGACTTCAACGATGTCAACGTGCAGGTGCAATGGAAGACTCTGGTTCACGAGGACAAGCTCTCTGTTCTGGATGCTCCTATTCCTGCTCCGTACGAGGGCAACGAGGAACTCAGTCAGTCGCTTGTGGCAACTGGCGGTGATGGAACGCTGCTGTCCTTGGTGAACTTCGGTGCGGATGGCCCCGGCACGGTTTCGCTGATTACCAGCAACGTCAATGCCGTGATGAATAATGCCAACCCGGGCCTCACCTCGGGAGGTGAGTCTCTGTTCTATTCGGTATCGGGAGGTGTGCTTACCGCCTATGCAGGAATTGATGAGACTGGCACTCGGGTGTTCAGCCTCTCGGTTACCGAGGGCGGGGGCTACACCTTCACCTTGCTCGGTCCGCTGGATCATAACGAGGCGCCGGCTACCGATAATGACTTCGATACCCTGATCGCCAATGCCGGTATCGACTTCACCCGTGTGCTGAAAATCACCGACTACGACGGCGACCCCGTCGACCTCAGTAATGCCAGTGGCCACTTCGTGATTCGGGTGGAGGACGATGCGCCTATCGCCACCTGCGATGCGGCCTGCTTCACCGAACAGGCGGCTACCACCAACATTCTCATGGCGTTCGATTTCTCCAATTCGATGTTCTTTGCCGAGTCTGATGGTGAGCAACATACCGAACTTGGGCGCTGGGCTAATCATCCCGAAGGCAGCCGCTTTGAGGCGATATTTTCGGCCGTACAGAGCATGTTTGCGGCCTATGACGCTCAGGGTGATGTGAATATCCGTATCGTCGGCTTTAGCAGTGGTAGTGCTGAGGGCAATGGCCTCTGGACTTCGGCTTGGTTCTCTTCGGCTGCAGAGGCTACTGAGTGGTTGCTGGATACATTCAACAGCGAGACTCGTCCACAGCCGGGCGGTACCAACTATGAAGCTGCCCTGGATGCAACGCGGGCGGCTTGGGGGGGCGGCCCCGGTGAAGGCAGCAATGTTGCCTACTTCATTACCGATGGCTACTCCAATGGCGGCAATACCTATGGTGCAACAGATGACTGGGTCGAGTTCCTGACGGCCAATAGCTTTATCGGGAACTATGTGGTTGCTGTTGGCGGTGGCGTTGACGGTGACGGCGATACCGATGGCACTATTTTCGATTTGGCGGAGCTCAATGCAATAGCTAATACCACAGGTGGTGAGGTGATCCTCGCTGACTTCGACTCCATCGCCGAGGATTTGGCAGGCACCGCAGTCCTCAATCAGCTTGAAGGAAACCTGGTTACGGGTGACGCACATGGCGGCGTTGCAGACCTGTCCGGTGCCGATGGTTGGTTGAAGGATGCAGATGGAAACGATGCCCCCTTGGTGTCCGTCAAGATTGATATTGATGGCGATGGTAATGATGAAGTTTTTGCGATTGCTCAGGTTGGAGTAACCACCATTGATTTGGGGGGCGACCTCGGCACCATCGACTTCTATGCCAACGGTAAATATGTGTACAAGGCCGGTGATTTGCCGGCCGGCGAGCAGACGCTGAAGTTTGAATACACTGTGCTGGATAACGACCGTACCAGCTCAACTGCCTGTTTCGAACTCAATCTGAAAGGCATCCAGAACAGTGCTCCGCAAGTGGGTGATGCTGTCGCTCGGGTTTCCGAGGAGGGGCTTTCGACACCTGCGGCCCCCTATCAGGGAATCGAAGACGAAGATGGTTACCCGGATGCTAGTGCTGACGATACCAATGCCACGTCTGTCATTGATGGGGTTATCAGCATCTCTGACCCGGATGGCGATTTACTGACCGTCAGTCTTGTCGCACCTGCTCCAGGGGTATTCATGTCGGGAGGCGTGCCGGTTGTCTGGAGTGGCGACGGCACTGATCATCTGGTCGGAACAAAGGGTGTTGGTGGTATTCCGATTCTTGAAGTCTCCGTAACGGCTGATGGTCACTACAGTGTCGTTCTGAAAGGCCCTGTCGATCACCCCCATAAGGGTGAAGGCACAGCCGGCGAGGATGTGTTCTCGTATGACTTCATCGTGCAGGTATCCGATGGAACCGACACTGATGAAGGCAAGATCACGGTGCGTATCGAGGATGATTCCCCGGTAGCCCAGGATCTGGAGCAAAGCACCTCGATCTCGGGTGTGCAGCACACCAATCTGATGATCATCCTGGACGTCTCGGGCAGCATGAATAGTGGCGCAGGCTTCGGTGGCTATTCGCGCCTGGAGGCGGCCAAGCTCTCTGTGCTGGAGTTGCTGGAGCAGTACGAAGCCAAGGGCAAGGTCATGGTTCGGCTGGTGACCTTCTCCAGCGATGCAGCTGCTTCGGGAAGTGAGTGGATGTCGGTAAGCGATGCGAAGACGACGGTGCTCAACTTCCCCAACTCGTCAGATGGGGCATTGACTAACTACGACAGTGCACTTACGACCGCAGAAGCGGCTTGGGAGGACGAAGGCAAACTTGAAGTGGCCCATAACCCCGGAGATCCGCTGCAGAACGTTTCGTACTTCCTGTCGGATGGTATTCCGAATCGACCTGACAGCAATCCGGGGATTCAGCTAGATGAAGAGGAAGATTGGATCGACTTCCTTACGAAGTATGACATCACCTCCTACGCACTCGGCATGGGCCCGGCGGCCCAGGTTGTAACCAATGCCAATGGTAACTTCGACAACAATGATCAGCTGGATCCTATTGCGTTTGATGGGGCTGTCGATTCGGAGGAAGAAAACTCAGGAACCAACACCAATGCCATTGCTGTCGATAATTTCGCCAACCTGTCGACTGTGCTGGCGGAAATCGCTCAGTCTGGCGAGCTTCAAGGTTCTTTGGTGGATGGCGCGAATGGCTTTGGTGCCGATGGTGGTCGGGTCCAGTCGGTGACGGTCAATAGCATTACTTACACCTACAGCCCAGAGAATCAGATCAATAAGATAAGCACCAATCCCCCGGGTGCAACCTTCGTTTTCTCAGGCACCCAACTGACGCTTATGCTGGCTGCGGGGATGCTGGTGATCGACATGGCGTCGGGCGGTTATAAGTTCACACCGATTGCCGAACTTGATGAAGAGGCGCATATCGATATCGGCTTTACCTTGGTCGATGGCGACGGAGATTACGACTCGGCCAACTTGTCCCTGACGGTGGACCCAGCCGACCAGCCGATGGTGGTGCGCGATAACTTTATCGTGACCAACCAGACCAGCTTCACTGTTCCGGATTGGATGCTGCTGGCCAACGACAGCGGGCCGGATCGGATAGATGCGGTTGCTCCAGGCGCTGGAATCAATGCTTCCCATGGGCTTGGTGCAACGTTCACCAGTGTCACTTCGGCAAGTACCGGTGAGTTTTTCAATTACACAGCCACGGATGGAGATAGGAGTGCAGATGGCAGGGTGTCGGTAACGGTCGATGGCAGCGGTGCAATCGATGGCACCTTCCGCGATGAGATCCTTATCGGCGGAAATGGTGATGACACTCTGAACGGTAACCAGGGTCGGGACATTTTGCTGGGTGGCCAGGGGCGCGACACGCTGAGTGGTGGTGACGGTGCGGATACTATCGTGGTGGGTGCTGTCGTAGGGAACTCTTCGGATTCTACGAGTGTTGGGGTCGGAGGGAATATATTCAATTGGTTGGGTACGGGGAATGATGTTGGCCAGGACACCATCCAAGGCTTCAGCCTTACCGAAGACACCGTCAGGATAGTGGCGACCAGTGTGGGCAGCTTCGAGCACGGTACCAATACGGAAATTGGCACTGGTGGGGGGGGAATAAATGGTGTCGACGCGAGCAGCTACACAACCCTAACTGGTCTCATAGACCTCAATGCCAATGGTGCCTACAACGACAGCGGCGATATAGTGCTGACCTTCTCGTCGCCTAGCGGCTCATTCACTGAGGCCAACTTCGAGTCGCGACTGCAGTACGAGCTATATGGGACGGCTGGAAACGACACTATTGTCGGCGGTGCGCAGGATGATCTGCTGTTCGGTAATAGTGGCGACGATAACCTCGACGGCGGAAGTGGCAACGACCTGCTCGTGGGGGGGGCCGGCAACGATACGATAAATGGTGGTGCTGGTGCAGATACTTTCTTGTGGTTGGCCAATGATCTCGGCGGGACCGACACTATCAACGGGTTTAGCATCGGTGAGGATGTTCTTGATCTGTCTATGGTGCTCACCGCGGCCTCTGCGGTTGGAAATGTGCTGGATGACTACCTGACTTTCTCAGGTGCCAATTTCAGCACTATTTCCGTGAATACCAACGCCAGTGGACCGGTAGAGCAGACAATCGTCCTTTCCGGGGTGAATCTGAGTGGGTTCGCGGATCACGCAGCCAGAATCGACTACCTGCTTGGCGAGGGTTCGCTCAAGGTCGACACCGTCTGATCCTCCCACTTACATGGTCGGCCCGCTACCCGCGTGGGGTAGCGGGTCATTTTTATAGTGCGCACATTAGCGGCGTTCTCTCTGCGCTCCCCTTCTCAGCATAACCGCTGCAAATATCCCACCACATCCGGCGCACCCGCTAGACGCAGACCTTCGCCCAAGGCCGTTGCCTCAGCTGAATGTTTGGGTAGCAGAAGAAACTCCGGTGAGCCGGGGCCGCCGAGTTGTGAGAGACGCGCGTAAGGCAGGCCGCTATCTAGCAACAGGGCCATAAAAGCAGGCTCGCTCCAGGCGGCATTGGGCATAGCCAGTACGTGGTAGCGCTGCTGCAGGTTGTTCAAGCCTTGTTCGCTCAGGCGGTACTGGCTGAGCTCTGCGGGTAGGCTGACTTCCAGCTCGCGTCTACGGGCATAGGCAATGGCGCAGGCAAAGGCTTCGCTGTGATGCTCGCCAGCCCAGAATACCCGCTCACCGCGCCAACTGGCCTGACGCAGGCTGATGCCTTCACCGGCCAGAAAGCGTGGTAACGCCAGGCTGATGGTTTTGACGAAATCCTTGTAACTGATGATGCGAATCTGGCGACAGCTTTCGCTGGCAGCGAAGGTTTCGAAATTCTGTTGGTTAGCTTGTTGTGGGCTGCAGGTGGAGAGACCATCAATCAGGCGCAAGTCGTAGGAACTGAGCTGCTGCACCTGGGCCTCAACGACTCTTACCAGCATCGCGTGGGCTTGTGCTTTGTCTTCCTGGACCGGGCCGGATAGGGCGCTGCGTGGCAGATCGACCAGGCGCTGTAACTGTGGGCCGTCTTGCCAGCAGATGCTTTCACGCAATTGGGGCAGCTGGCTGAAGGGCAGGCGCAAGTGACTGGCGCGTTCCAGTATCTGGCGTTGGCCACGGCCAATAAGGCCTAGCCGTTGCGCCAGAGCACCAAGGCGTGAGCTGAGGGTGGAGGGCTGCTCAGACAGACTCATGGCCAGGTACGAACTCCAAAATCACCATTGCCAGTTTGGCAGAGCCCGTAAGGCGCTGCACAGGCTTTATCGGCTGTTTGGGCAGGTTTTTTATGGCTGATATGCCAGGCCCGTTGAGTCGGCAGGCCGTTTGGGTTGCCATCAGGAAGCAAGGGTGGCCATTTATTACCGGGCATGCGCACGGCGTATGGCAAGATTGCTGCAGTCAGTTGCAAAGGTGCCTCCATGCCCAGTCTGGTGTTTGATATTGCGTTATCGGCCGAGCGCTTGCGTGTGGTTTATCAAGGCCGTGCCAACCGGATATTAGTGCAAAGTCGCGATGGGCGGAGTGTCAGTGTGCCGGCCCACCATTTCCGGCCCTTTCTGACCCATGACGGTGTCTATGGTTCCTTCGAGCTTGAGTTCAGCGCGGCTGGGAAATTACTCAGCTTGCGCCGTCTGGGCTGATAGCGCCGTGCGCCTCGCCTATCAGGTGCGCAGGCGGCTATAATCGCGGCCTTTGTAACTTTATCGAGCTAAGCCTGCCCATGTATACCCTGGCCCGCGAGCTGCTGTTCAAACTTTCCCCCGAAACCTCCCATGAACTGTCCATCGATCTGATCGGTGCAGGCGGTCGTCTGGGGCTTAACGGCTTGGTGACCAAGAGCCCGGCCGCGCTGCCCGTCAAGGTGATGGGGCTGGAGTTCCCCAATCCGGTCGGTTTGGCGGCCGGTTTGGACAAGAACGGCGACGCCATTGATGGTTTTGCTCAATTGGGCTTTGGTTTTGTGGAAATTGGCACCGTGACGCCGCGCCCGCAGCCGGGTAACCCTAAGCCACGCTTGTTCCGCTTGCCGGAAGCCGAGGCGATCATCAATCGCATGGGCTTCAACAACCACGGCGTTGACCACCTGCTGGCCCGCGTTCAGGCGGCCAAATACAAGGGCGTGCTGGGTATCAATATCGGCAAGAACTTCGATACGCCGGTCGAAAACGCCGTGGATGATTACCTGCTGTGCCTCAACAAGGTCTATCAATACGCCAGTTACGTCACTGTTAACGTCAGCTCGCCCAACACCCCTGGGCTGCGCAGCCTGCAATTTGGTGATTCGCTCAAGCAATTGCTTGAGGCCTTGCGCAAACGTCAGGAAGACCTGGCCGCGCAGCATGGCAAGCGTGTACCGCTGGCGATCAAGATCGCGCCGGACATGAGCGATGAGGAAACCATCGAAGTGGCCAATGCGCTGGTTGAAGCCGGCATGGATGCGGTAATCGCCACCAACACCACGCTGGGCCGCGAAGGTGTACATGGTCTGGAGTGTGCCGATGAGGCGGGCGGGTTGTCCGGCGCACCGGTGCGTGAGAAGAGCACGCACATTGTTCAGGTGTTAGCCGGTGAGCTGAAAGGCCGTCTGCCTATCATCGCCGTGGGCGGGATTACCGAGGGTAAGCACGCGGCTGAGAAAATCGCCGCCGGCGCCAGCCTGGTACAGATCTACTCAGGCTTTATCTACAAGGGCCCGGCATTGATCCGCGAAGCGGTGGATGCAATCGCGGCGCTGCCGCACAAGGCCTGAAACTAAAAAGGGCTCCCTAAGGAGCCCCTGGGCTCGCGCCCGCCGCTCGGATGGAGCGCGCATGGTGAGTCGGTAGGTTCCTGAATCAGCCGACAGCGTGGAGTTCGTTGAGTCGATGAATACCGGCGGTGCCGGTCATGCCATCCCAATTGTCACCGCGGCCTTCGCGCCAGCCGTTTAACCAGGCTTGGCGGACAGAGGGGAGGGTGAAGGGGCAGAGTTCGCGGGATTTACCATTGATGCCGTATTGATAGCCGCGCAAAAAAGCTCTTTCTAACGGATCACGCTTAAGTCTTCTCATAGGGTGTAGCCCTCAATGTTGACTGTTATGTCCCTTAGACCTTGTAGCAAGGTCAGGCAGAAACGTTCTGCCTACGGAGTCCGCTGCCGGCGTCGCGAGCCTCCTTGCCAGCGCCGTTGCAGTGCTGGCCTAGGTAGATTTCTAACGAATGCGCGGGAGCCTGTGAATGACCGTTTCGTCATAAGGCCGTAACCTTTTTGAGGGTCGGGCCATAAGGCGTTATGGCAAGTGCCCGGATTTTTCGCTGCAGCGCCTATGCTGTGGGCGTATGCGTCGGGTGTGCTGGTGTTTTGCTATCGCGAATAAATTGCGATTGAGACTGTTGTTTATTCCGACGAAGGGTCGCGCTGCGACGCTTTGTCACTTATTTTGGCCGTGCTGATTTGTCTGCGCGCCGTTGATTGCCTTAGGCACTGGAAACTCCCATGTCGGATCGTTACGAACTCTTCCTCACCTGCCCCAAGGGCCTTGAAGGCCTGCTGCTCGAAGAAGCCAGCAGCCTCGGGCTTGAGGAGGCGCGTGAGCACACCTCGGCCATTCGTGGCATGGCCGACATGGAAACCGCCTACCGCCTGTGCCTGTGGTCGCGCCTGGCCAACCGCGTGCTGTTGGTGCTCAAGCGCTACAGCGTGCAGGACGCTCAGAGCCTTTACGAAGGCGTTCTGGAAGTCGACTGGTTCGAGCATCTGGAATCCAGCGGTAGTCTGGCCGTGGAGTTCAGTGGTAACGGCTCGGGCATCGACAACACCCATTTCGGTGCGCTGAAGGTCAAGGATGCCATCGTCGACAAGCTGCGCCTGAAAGACGGCACGCGGCCATCGGTGGACAAGCTCAACCCGGACCTGCGCGTGCACCTGCGTCTGGATCGCGGCGAGGCGATTCTGTCTATCGACCTCTCCGGCCATAGCCTGCACCAGCGCGGTTACCGCTTGCAGCAGGGTGCCGCACCACTGAAGGAAAACCTCGCAGCCGCCGTATTGATCCGCGCCGGCTGGCCACGCATCGCTGCCGAGGGCGGTGCATTGGCCGACCCGATGTGCGGTGTCGGCACCTTCCTCGTTGAAGCAGCAATGATCGCCGCCGATATCGCGCCGAATATGACCCGTGAGCAATGGGGCTTCAGCAAATGGCTGGGCCACGTGCCGGCCTTGTGGAAGAAGGTGCACGCCGAGGCCGAAGAGCGCGCCGCAGCCGGCATGGCCAAGCCACCGCTGTGGATTCGCGGTTATGAAGCCGATCCACGACTGATCCAGCCGGCGCGTAACAACATCGAACGCGCTGGCATGGGCGATTGGATCAAGGTTTATCAGGGCGAAGTGGCGACCTTCGAGCCGCGTCCAGATCAGAATCAGAAAGGCTTGGTGATCTGTAACCCACCCTACGGTGAACGCCTGGGTGATGAAGCCAGCTTGCTCTACCTCTACCAGAACCTCGGCGAGCGTCTGCGTCAGGCGTGCATGGGCTGGGAGGCAGCGATATTTACCGGCGCGCCAGACCTGGGCAAGCGCATGGGCATTCGCAGCCACAAGCAGTACGCTTTCTGGAACGGCGCGTTGCCGTGCAAGTTGCTGCTGATCAAGGTGCAGCCCGAGCAGTTCGTCACCGGCGAGCGCCGTACACCCGAGCAGCGTGAGCGCGAGCGGGAACAGGCTGAGGCCGATAAGGCGCCGCTGGAGCCGCAAGAGCGTCAGTACAACAAGAACGGTAACCCGATCAAACCGGCGCCGGCTCCTGCGCCAGTGGTGGAGCAGGCACGCCTGAGTGAAGGCGGGCAGATGTTTGCCAACCGCCTGCAGAAGAACCTCAAGCAGCTGGGCAAGTGGGCGCGCAAGGAAGGCGTTGAGTGCTACCGCCTATACGACGCCGACATGCCGGAATATTCCATGGCGGTGGATTTGTATGGTGATTGGGTGCACGTGCAGGAATATGCCGCGCCCAAGTCCATTGATCCGGAGAAAGCCAAGGCGCGTATGTTTGATGCTATTGCCGCGATTCCGCAGGCGCTGGGCGTCGACAAGAGCAAGGTGGTGATCAAGCGCCGCGAACGCCAGAGCGGCACCAAGCAGTACCAGCGTCAGGCGACCCAGGGGCAGTTCCTCGAGGTCAGCGAAGGCGGGGTAAAGCTGCTGGTCAACCTTACTGATTATCTGGACACCGGGCTGTTCCTCGATCACCGTCCGCTGCGCCTGCGTATTCAGAAAGAGGCCGCCGGTAAACGCTTCCTCAACCTGTTTTGCTACACCGCCACGGCCACTGTGCATGCGGCCAAGGGCGGCGCGCGTAGCACCACCAGTGTCGATCTGTCGAAGACCTATCTAGATTGGGCGCGGCGTAATCTGTCGCTCAATGGCTTCTCTGACAAGAACCGCCTGGAGCAGGGTGATGTGATGGCCTGGCTGGCCGAGGACCGTGGCGAATACGAGCTGATCTTTATCGATCCGCCGACCTTCTCCAACTCCAAGCGCATGGAAGGCATCTTCGACGTGCAGCGCGACCATGTGCAGCTGCTCGACCTGGCCATGGCGCGCCTGGCCAAGGGTGGTGTGCTGTATTTCTCCAACAACTTCCGCAAGTTTGAGCTCGATGAGAGCCTGGCTGCGCGTTATCAGGTTGAAGAAATCAGCGCCTCGACCCTCGATCCGGACTTCGCCCGCAATGCAAAAATCCACCGTGCCTGGCGTTTCAGTCTGCGCGGTTGAGCTTTGCGCGCGCCTGTTGGTAGGCGCGCTGCATTAAACCTTGTTGCGGATCAGCGCGCGCAAGGCGAAGCGGTTGGGGTGGCAGGCTTGTGCCACATCGGCGGGCACCGGCAGCGGCTCGTTGTTGAGCCAGGCGGCGATCAGTTCGCCCGACAGCGGGGCGGTGATCAGCCCGCGTGAGCCGTGGCCGCTGTTGATATACAGGCCATCCAGCCAGGGGCATGGGGTATCCGGCACCTGGCGGGCATCCTTGCTTAGCACGCTATAAGCCTCTGCAAAGGCGATTGCGTCGGCCAGCGGGCCAACAATCGGCAAATAGTCCGGGCTGGTACAGCGAAACGCGGCGCGGCCCTGCAGGTGTTCGGGGGCGAGTGCCGCCGCATTCAGTGCGCTGGCAAGCTCAGGTGAGATGTCTTCCAGTAGCTGCAGATTGCTCGCGTGATCGGCGCTGTTCAGCGATAAGTCATCGCTGTTGAAGTCAAAACTCGCGCCTAAAGTGTGTTCATCCTGGCGTGCCGGCGCGACATAGCCTTCGGCGCATACCACGGTGTTCAAGGCGCGACTGGCTGCTGTGGCAGGCAAGCGACTGATCTGCCCGCGGATGCGCTTAAGCGGCAGGCCTGCACTCTGACTAAAACCCTTGATCTCGGCGGCGCTGGCCAGTACCACCACACTGGCGCTGGCCAGCAGTTGTTCGCCATTCCAGGCCTGCCAGCGATCACCGTCACGGCGCAGCTCCAGCGCCTCCTGATGCAGTTGCAGCTGGATATTCGGCTGCTGGCTCAGCAGCGCACAGAGCGCCGGCGGATGCACCCAGCCTGCCTCGGGGTAGAACAAACCACCTGCCGGCAATGGGATACCTGCCTTGGTCTCGGCAGCGCTTTTGTTCAGGTTCGTTAGCAAGTCAGCCGGGAAGGCTGCTGCAAGTTGTGCCTGCCGCTGCGCTTCCTTGGCGTCGAAAGCCAGTTGCAGCACGCCGCAGTTTTCCCAGTCAGTACCTTTATCCAGTTGTTCCAGCAGCCGGCGGCTATGGCCATAGCCGCTGACGATCAGGCGTGACAGCGTGGTGTGATGGGCCGAGAGCTTTAGATACAGCACGCCTTGTGGGTTGCCCGAGGCTTCCTGGGCGATGGCGGCATGCCGCTCCAGCAGCGTGACCTGCCAGCCGCGCAGAGCCAGGCTGGCGGCCGTGGCGCAACCGGCCAGACCGGCGCCGATCACCAATGCAGTACGGGCGCCGGCAGGTTGCGGTGGGCGAGCAAACCAGGGCTTTTCTGCCGCCTTCGGCTCGCCGATAAAACAGCCCTTGAGCACTTCCCATTTCTTGCCCAGGCCCGGCACGCGTTTCATCTTGAAGCCGGCATCGTTCAGCCGGCGACGCACATAGCCAGTGCTGGTAAAGGTGCCCAGCGTGGTGCTGGCGTGGGACAGTCGGGCCAGCTCGGCGAACAGCTCCGGCGTCCACATGTCCGGGTTTTTCGCCGGAGCAAAGCCATCGAGAAACCAGGCATCGACTTGAGCATCCAGTTGGCTGAATAGCTCCAGTGCATCGCCAATCAACAGGGTCAGGACGATACGCCCGCCGGCGAATACCAGGCGCTGAAAACCCGGATGTAGGGCCACGTACTGCGCCAGCAGCTGTTCGGCGTAGGGCGCAAGCTCCGGCCACAACGCCAGGGCACGCTGCAGATCGTTCTTGTTCAGTGGGTATTTTTCCACGCTGACAAAGTGCAGGCGGGCTCCGCTTGCCGCGTGCTGTTCGAACAGCTGCCAGGTGCAGAGAAAGTTCAGCCCGGTGCCGAAGCCGGTTTCACCGATCACCAGCTGCTGATCGGCCGTCAGCGTGGCGAAGCGCTCCGGCAGATGGTTATTAGCGAGAAACACATAGCGGGTTTCCGCCAGCGCGTTCTCGTTGGAAAAATACACATCGGCGAACTGGCTGGACAGCGGTTGGCCCTGCTCATCCCAGTCGAGGCTGGCGTGCTGGGTGGGGGCTTCTGGAGTGGGCATGCGGGGCTCGGTCAGGGGTAGTCGATGGCGACGATGTACCAGGTCTTCTCACCGGTTGGCGTCTGTACCCGTACTTCGGCGTCCAGGCTCTTGCCCACCAGGGCGCGGGCTAAGGGAGAATCGATGCTGATCAGATTGTTTTTCAGATCCAGCTCATCCGGGCCGACGATGCGGTAGCGTGCTTCAAACCCATCTTCGTCTTCCAGGGTGACCCAGGCGCTGAAATAGACCTTGTCCGGATCGCTGGGGCGGCTGCTGACGACTTTGAGGTTTTCCAGGCGCTTGGTCAGAAAGCGTACGCGGCTGTCGATCTCGCGCAGCATCTTCTTGCCGTAGGTGTATTCGGCGTTCTCCGAGCGGTCGCCCTGGGCGGCGGCTTCACTGACCGACTGGGTAACCTGAGGGCGGCGTACATGCCACAGCTCATGCAGTTCGGCACGCATGCGGGCCTCGCCCTCGGGGGTGATCAGGGGGGTGCCGGCAGAGCGGGGTGGGCGATAGCGACTCATATGAACCTATTCAATGTCTGCTGCGCTTCGGCCCTGCTGCGTTAAAAACAGGCTCGGAATGCTCATGTACAAAAGTACACTCCGCTTCCTCGCCTGTTTTTGCCTTGCATGGTTCTAGCTCGCAAGACTTTGAACAGGTTCTAAAGTGCTGCGCGAGTTTATCAGCCCTCGCGTAGCACCGTCAGTGGGCTGATATTCAAGGCGCGGCGCGTGCCGAGAACGCCTGCCGTACCCACCAGCAGTGCGCCAATCAGCGGCAGCAAGAGCAGCCAGGGGTGCGGTTGCCAGACGAGGTCAAAGGCAAAGCGATAGAGCAGGAAGCTGATCAGCTCACAACCCAAGGCTGCCAGCAGGCCGCTGGACGCGCCAAGCAGGCCGAATTCGGCACGACGCGCCTTGATCAGCAGCTTGCGTTCAGCCCCCAGGGCACGCAGCAGTGCACCCTGGCGAATGCGTTCATCGAGGGTGGCTTGCAGTCCGGCGAACAGCACGGCAAGGCCCGCAGCGAGCACGAACAGCAGAACAAACTCGATGGCCAGGGTGACCTGGGCGAGGATGCTGCGCAGTTGCGCGAGCAAGGCTTCGACCTGCAGCAGGGTTACGGCCGGGAAGGCGCGCGATAGCTCAACCAGTTGCTGCTCCTGTTTGGGCGGCAGGTAGAAGCTGGTCAGGTAGGTGACCGGCAGATCCTGCAGGGTGCCGGGCTGGAAGATCATGTAGAAGTTCGGTTGAAAGTTATTCCAGTCCACTTCACGCAGGCTGCTGACCACCGCATCGCGATTAAGGCCGCCGACGCTGAAGCTCAGGCGGTCACCGAGTTTCAGCTTCAGGCTTTCGGCCAGTTCGGATTCCACCGATACGCCCGGTAATTCGCTGCTGCTGGTATCCGTCCACCAGCTACCAGCAATAAGGTTGTTATCCGCGGGCAGGTCCGCAGCCCAGGTCAGGCTCAGGTCACGGCGAATTGCCCGTTCACCCTGAGACTCCTTGCTGACAATCTGCCGCACCGGTTCGCCATTGATCATCACCAGGCGCCCGGGTACGACGGGGAACAGTGGCGCCGGATGCGGTGATAGCTCATTAAGGCGAGCGGCGAAGGCGTCCTTGTCTGCTGGCAGGATATTCAGGGCGAAGTGATTGGGCGCATTTTCGGGTAGCTGATCCTGCCAGGTGTCGAGCAGTTCGCCACGCAGCAGGGCGATCAGCGCCATGGCCAAAATGATCAGGCCAAATGCCAGTGACTGCCCGGCAGCGGCCAGTGGATGACGCAGCAATTGGCCGAGCCCCAGGCGCCAGGGCAGCGATGCGCCAGCCAGCAGGCGACGCAGGCTTTGCAGGCCGAGCAGCAACAGGCCTCCGAGCAGCAGCGCGGTAACCAGACCACCACCGAGCAGGGCAAAGGTCAGCTGTAGATCGAGGCTCAAGCGCCACATGATCAGGCCCAACGCCAACAGTGCTGCGCCATACACCAGCCAGGAACTGGCCGGCACCGGCAGTAGATCGCGACGCAATACTCGCAGCGGCGGCACGCGACCCAGTGCAGCCAGCGGCGGCAAGGCAAAGCCGGCGAGAGCGACCAGTCCTGTAGCCATGCCGGCCAGCGCTGGCCACAGGCTGCCAGGTGGAATCTGTGCAGGTAGCAGGTCTTGTAGCAGATTGAACAATGCCAGTTGCGCCAGCCAGCCGAGCATTGCGCCGATCAGGCTGGCGGAAATGCCCAGCAGTGCCAGTTGCAGGCTGAACAGGCCGAGCGCCTGATTGCGTGATAATCCCAGGCAGCGCAACAGTGCGCTGGCATCAAAACGGCGAGCGGCAAAGCGCGCCGCCGACAACGCCACGGCAACGCCAGCGAGCAGCACGGCGGCCAGGCTAGCCAGGTTCAAATAGCGTTCGGCACGGCCCAGGGCGCTGCCGACCTGACGGTTGCCGTCTTTGGCATCTTCCAGGCGCTGGTTAGGCGCCAGGGTGACGCCCTGACGATATTGCGCCAAGGCATCCGCTTCGCCGCGCCACAACTCCTGATAGCGCACGCGGCTGCCGGGTTGCACTACGCCGGTGGCGGCGAGGTCATCCAGGTGCATCAGCAGATGTGGGGTCAGGCTGTAAAAGTCACCGGCTTCATCGGGGAGAAAAGTCAGTACGCGGGTCAGTCGCAGGGTTTTGGCGCCGACCTCTACGCTGTCGCCGGGTTTGAGGTTGAGGGCGACAAACAGACGGGCTTCGGCCCAGGCCTCACCGGGTTGTGGGCCAGCACCGGCCTGTTCAACGTCGTATAGCGCAGCGGCACTTTTCAGTTCACCGCGTAGCGGGTAGGCGCTGTCAGCTGCCTTGATGCTGGCCAGTTGGATGCCGGCATCGCTGGCGACCACGCTGGAGAACTCGACCAATTGGGCGTGCTCCAGCCCCAGCTGTTTTCCCGTGCTGATCTGTTCGGGCGTGCTGGGCGAGCTGCCGGTCAGGCGTAGATCGGCAGCAAGAAACTCGGTGGCGCGCAGCAGCATGCCGTCATTCAGGCGTGCGCTGAAATAGCCGATGGCCGTGCTCGCTGCGACGGCAATCAGTAGGGCGAAAAACAGCACGCGCAGCTCGCCGGCGCGGGCATCGCGCAGCAACTGACGGCTAGCGAGAGAGAGCAGGCGGGTAAATGGCAGCTGTTTCATCAGGGTTCCACGTGGTCGACCAGGTGGCCGCCTTCCAGGCGGATCAGGCGTTGGCAGCGGTGCGCCAGGCGCTCGTCATGGGTGACCAGAACCAGGGTCGCGCCGCGCTCCTGGTTCAGTTCGAACAGCAGGTCGCTGATGCGCTCGCCGGTGTGGCTGTCGAGGTTGCCGGTGGGCTCGTCGGCAAACAGCACCGCAGGCTCGGCGGCAAAGGCTCGGGCGATGGCTACGCGTTGCTGCTCACCGCCGGAGAGCTGGCGTGGGTAATGGGTTAGGCGTTGGCCCAGACCGACCCGTTCGAGCAAGGTGCGTGCGCGCTGACGGGCATCGGCATGGCCTTCAAGCTCCAGCGGCAGCATGACGTTTTCCAGGGCGTTCAGGCTGTCGAGCAACTGGAAGGACTGAAAGACAAAACCGACGTGCTCGGCGCGAACACGCGCGCGCTGATCTTCATCGAGACAGGCCAGGTCGTTGCCGGCCAGTACCACGCTGCCGCTGCTGGGCAGGTCCAGCCCGGCGAGCAGACCGAGCAGGGTGGATTTGCCTGAGCCGGAGCTGCCGACAATTGCCAGGCTGTCACCTGAAGTCAGTTCAAGCGACAGATCATGGAGTATGGTGAGTTCGCCTTCCGTGCTGGGGACCACTTTGCTAAGGTTTCGCGCGGTGAGAATACTTGAGCTCATGGAGAATCCAATGCGTACGTGGTTGATCGGTACTGCCCTGAGCCTGCTGCTATGGGGGCCTGCGGCGTTCGCGGGTACCGTACTGGTCGTCGGCGATAGTATCAGCGCGGCTTTTGGCCTGGATACCCGCCAGGGTTGGGTCGCCTTGCTGGAAAAACGTCTGGCCGAGGAAGGTTTTGACCATCAGGTGGTCAATGCGTCGATCAGTGGCGACACCAGTGCTGGCGGGGCTGCGCGCTTGCCGGCGCTGCTTGCAGAGCATCAACCGGAACTGGTGATTATCGAGCTGGGTGGTAACGATGGCCTGCGCGGTCAGCCCCCTGCGCAATTGCAACAAAACCTTGCGGCCATGGTTCAGGCATCGCAGCAAAAAGGTGCCAAGGTACTGATCCTCGGCATGCAGCTACCGCCGAACTACGGCGTGCGTTACACCACTGCGTTCGCTGAGGTATTCCCCAAGGTGGCGCAGGAGCATGACGCCGCTCTGGTGCCTTTCGTGCTGGAGGGCGTAGGTGGTGTGCCTTCGCTGATGCAGAACGATGGCATTCACCCCACTGCCGAGGCGCAGCCCAAGCTGCTGGATAACGTCTGGCCGACCCTGAAACCTTTGCTCTGATGCTGTCCTAATGAAGGTCAGGAGGTGGCATCTTAGCGGGTGCTTCCCTGAGTGCGTCAACAGGTTTTTCTAACAAACGTTGAACATCTTTCTAACACTCAATGGCTCTGGGACGGGTGTTCCGGGCGTATCGTTGAGGGCGGGCATGGGGGTAAACGGACTGAGTTTCCTATTGATAAGGGGACTCAGATTTTTGGCCAGTTTTCTCATCAGCCAGCAGACCGTCTTCGCGTGAGGCTATATAATCGCGCCGCAGAGTTTAGAGGTGTTTGAAGGCTGTAGTCTTATGCCATTTCTGTCAGTTTCAGAGCTTAATTATCATGGAAGAGGTTCCGAATGACTGATGAAATGACTTGGTGCGCTGCGCGTTTGGAGACGCCATGAAGTTTGCTTACGAGGATATGAGTGATAGCCAGTTCGAAACCCTGATTGTTCTATTGTGTCAGCGATTGTTAGGTATATCAGTTCAGGGTTTTGCCAAAGGGCCAGATGGTGGTCGTGATGCAAAATTTATAGGTCTGGCTGATTTGCACCCCAGTAGGTCTGCTCCGTGGAATGGTGCAACAATTATTCAGGCGAAACACACGAACGGCTATAATAGAAGTTTCTCTGAGTCTGATTTTTTCAGTCTTACAGCAGAGAACACGGTGCTGGCAAAAGAAATTCCTCGTGTAATTAGCTTGCGTCAATCTAAGCAGCTCGATCATTACATGTTGTTTTCCAATCGTCGTCTTTCTGGGAATGCAGAGTCGGAAATTCGCAATTATATTTCTACTCAATGCGATATACCTGTTACTTCTATTTATCTGTGTGGTATTGAACAGCTCGAACTTTGGCTGAAGAGATTTCCCGATGTTGCAAGAGAGGCTGATCTTGATCCGGTGGACTCTCCACTTATTGTGAGTCCCGATGATCTCGCTGAAGTTGTTCAAGCGCTTGCGCGTCACAAAGAAAGTGTTGGTGTTTTACTTGACGATCCGCCCGTTGAAAGGGTTACTTATGAGCGTAAGAACGCCATCAATAATATGAGTGTTGAGTACGCCAAGGAGCAGAGAAAGCGGTATCTCAAAGAAACTGCCCAAATTCGTGCATTTTTGTCTGCGCCGGAGAACTCGGAAATTCTTCACATGTATGAATCTGTGGTTGACGAGTTTCAAATAAAAATAATATCGAAGAGAAAAGACTACCAGTCTTTTGATGAGCTTATGGAGTATCTGGTGGACTTGCTGTTTAGTCGCGATCCTGTATTGCGGCAGCGCGCTCATAAAAGATTAACTCGTGCTATTTTGTTCTACATGTACTGGAATTGCGATATTGGGGAGGTGGATGATGCTACGGCCGACCAAGCACTCACATCCTGATCGTACTCTAATTAATGTCTCTTTGTTGTTGCTTGTGAGGCTAAAGTCACGCCGTGTAGAAGAGTATGCGGGCTTACGTAAATATGCCAAGAAAGTTGTTGCTGGTGGTGATGTGCTCTTTTTGCCTGCTTTAAATTTTCTTTATCTATTAGGGCTTGTTGAGTACAGACCAAAAACCGACGCAATTGAATATGTGGGGCCTAATGAAGCTGTCTAAGTTATATTCAAATAAGCCGGACTTGTTTGAGCCGATAGACTTTGCTCAAGGCTTAAACGTGGTCATTGCTGAAATACGCATGCCGGAGAATCGAGGTAAAGATACCCATAATTTGGGTAAAACCACTTTGGGCAGGCTGATTGACTTTGGGTTCCTTTCAAAACGTGATCCTAAATTTTTCCTGTTTAAGCATTACGAAATATTTGAAGATTTTGTTTTTTTTCTTGAAGTCGAATTAGAAGATGCATCCTTTGTAACTATTCGCAGAAGTATAGAGGATGCGACAAAGATATGCTTTAAGCGTCATGAGGCTGGCCTTCAAGATTTGTCTTCGCTCTCTATATCAGGTTGGGATCATCAGAATGTTCCTTTTGAGCGCGCGCGCGAGCTTCTTGATGGTCTTCTGGACTGGAGAGAGGTAAAGCCTTGGGCATACCGGAAGGGCTTAGGCTATCTGCTGCGGTCACAAGACGATTATCGCGATGTTTTCCAATTGCGGAAGTTTGCAGCGGCCCATGCACAGTGGAAGCCGTTTCTTGCTCACTTGCTCGGATTTAATGCGCAACTGGTTTCTCAGCACTACGAGAGGGAAGAAAAGCTCGCTGAGAAAGAATCTGTTGCGCAGACGATTAAGAATGAACTTGGTGGAACCATTCAGGATATTAGCAAGGTTGAAGGTATTTTG
Organism: Pseudomonas cimarronensis; assembly: GCF_049331905.1. Lineage (GTDB taxonomy): Bacteria > Pseudomonadota > Gammaproteobacteria > Pseudomonadales > Pseudomonadaceae > Aquipseudomonas. The sequence continues at coordinate 2,403,240 of NZ_CP186283.1, forward strand.
CTGTTAAAGCAAAAAGAGGTAGAAAAAAAGCAAAAGTTGTTAGACGCATTTGACTTCAGATCTGAAGACAAGTCGCATACTAAAGTACTCGTTGATGATATTGATGAGCAGATAGCAACTCTTAATTCGCAAAGATATTCTTTGAGTCAGAACAGGAAGAAAGTTCTTGCCTCTCTTGAAGAAGACCAGATTCTTTTCAGTCCTGATGAGGCTCAGCGATTATTTGGTGAGGTCGGTGTTTTTTTTGAGGGTCAAATCAAGAAAGACTTTCAGCAGCTTATCGCTTTCAATCGTGCAATTACGGATGAGCGTCGTGTCTACTTGCAAGAAGAACGAGCCGAAATTGAGGCTGAGTTAAAAAAAGTAAATTCAGAGTTGACATCGCTTGGCAAGAAACGATCAGACATGCTTTCATTTTTAAGTGAGTCTGATGTTTTCAGCAAGTACAGGCAGGTTTCTGATGAAATGGTTACTCTGCGTGCTGATATTGTATCCCTTGAACGTCAGCGTGGCTTCTTACATCGCTTGCAGGACCTTAGGTCTGAAATACGAGCGCTGACTGATGAGTGCGGTCATTTGCAGGTTCAGATTGAAGCAGATGTGGAAGAGAATAATTCGAACCAAGATAGTCTTTTTTCTGCAATCCGATTATTTTTCAACGAAATAGTCGAGGAAGTTATTGGGCAGAAAGCTCTTTTAAGCGTATCTCCGAATCAACTTGGGCACCTTGAGTTTAAAGCTGAAATTCTTGACGGCTCGGGGAACGCAACAAGTGCTGACCTTGGCTTTACGTACCGTAAGCTGCTATGCATTGCGTTTGACATGGCAGTTTTACGCGCTCACCTTGATGAAAGATACCCGCGCTTTGTTTATCATGATGGCGTGTTTGAGTCGCTGGATGATAGAAAGAAAGAAAACCTTTTGGTGGTTATTCGCCGCTATGCCGAGCTTGGGCTACAGCCTGTAGTTACGTTGATTGACTCAGACCTACCTTTGCGAGTCGGCGCGGAGCTTCCCGTTTTTAGTGCTGATGAAGTCATCCTCACGCTGCATGATGAGGATGAGCAGGGCCGCTTATTTAAGATGCAATCATGGTAGAGTTAAATTCAAAAGCAGTGTTTGAACGTCAGTTTACTTATAGGTAATTAGTTACCCCGCTACTACTTAGATTGCAAAAGCTTCCGCGCGCGGATGGCTTCATTGATTTCCCTTGCTTTCCCTTGGAGCCACAGAAGCCCCTTGGGAGTCACCCTGAAGCTGTCTCGGTTACCGAAGGTGGTTTCGCAGCGCTTAAAGAAGCCTCTCTGAAAACCCTCCGCTCTTGGAATTGGTTGGCCTGAAGACTCCATTGAGCCTGCAACTTTCTTGGTGAATTTGCCTTGTGCGAGCAGGTAGTCCTTGGATAGTCGAGGATAATGGACCCCGGCGGCGCAGCATGCTTCCGACCATGAGAGGCCAATCGTTTCCGCCTTGCGCATGAAGGCATCCGCTTTGGGCATGTTGTCGGCCAGGAGCTGGTCCCTCTCGACTAATGCCAGGGAGGCCATACGGGCGGACAAGATGGCGTCATTGCGCATTGTCACGAATGCGTCCACGACCATGACGAAGAAGTCCAGGGAGCACGCCATCGCGTAGGCAATGGTTGCGCGTTCAGTTGCCCATGTTCCGCCCTGGTCACCATGGACGACATGCAAATCTGCACATCGCTCAAAGTAGTCACGCTCACGTCCACGCCATTGAGCTGGTGCCTTGGTCAATTCGGGAAGACCTTTGTTGATCTCGGTGAGAGACCACAGGCCCTCAGTGTTCGGCTTGAAGGCGTGGCCCTCAATAACAATAGGAAGCTGTTCAGCCGGTTTAGCGTCCATGCTGTCGATATTCATAGTGTCGTTTTTCCTTTCGATTGATCCCCGAGTTCGCTCCCAACGGCCAGCACACAGACCCACGACAATGGGACTGGCAGTCGGCACGAGGAGCAATCGGAAAGACTGTGTTGATGGAGTACCCAGCGATGGGTGAGGGGAGTGGTCAATGAAGATGATCAGCCCACGAAGGAACCGACCATCTCACTGAGCCACCAAGAGAAAGCAGGAAGAGGAACTTTAAGAAGTATCCTAAGGGACCCCCCCTATAAGTGAGGGTTTTTAACGAGCCCGGTCTACGCCCTGGTCTTCAGCCAAACGTTGCATCAGGCTTTGACTCAGCGGGTCATTTGGTACGAATTGGCGAAGGGCATTCCACAGCCCCGTCATGTGGCCCTGCTTGTCGGCTCGGGGTTGATCTCCCATAAGGTTGATCGCTGAGTAGCCAGCTTGGACCCCATGTGCTGCCACGTTAGCTGCTGGGATTTGCTCTGCTACGCCGCCAACGAAACCGCTAACGAGGTCGGACTGGAGCGGGTTGTACTTGATCGCTCGGCCTGCCTGCTGCTCTCGCTTTTCTCGCGGGAGAATAGAGGTCCGCAACATGGCCGCCTGATCGAACCCCAGAGGTGCGCTGATGAAGTTCGCCACGCCCAGCGGAGCACCCACATGGGAACTCCTTGAGATCGCCGCATAGGCCATCATGCTTGGGCTCAGGGCCTTCTCCAGATACTTCTCACGGGCTCGTTCAGGCAGTCCCAGGGCTTTCGTATGGGCACTTGCGGCATAGAACGCTGTGGCCAAACCCACCGAGACAAGCACTTGCATGGTCTGATCGAGAACTTGCCCATTGCGGGTTGACTCCATCCAGCCACGGGCCATGCGGCCATTGAGACTCCTCAGGACAAACATCTTGAACTGAAGGGCCATCGCCCAGCCGGCCCCGTATTGCTTGGAGGGCGCAAAGGACATCTTGTGGGGGCGCAGCATGGATTCATCAGCCACACGATCCCCGAGCCGGTAGAGGTCCATAGAGCGGACATCCGAGGCCAGCCCTTCGGGGTTCTGAATGCGCCACTTGCCTGACTTGCGGTCCTGCTTGAAGTGGGCCTTGATCAGGTTCTGAATCCCCTTGAATTGCTCAGGGGACACCGAGGCAGAGCGCAGACGCTCAGGGCTGAACAGGTCAGTCACCTTGCCGTTCAACGTGTGGTCGATGAGGTCCACGAGGGCACCCTGGCGGCCAGCATCCATTAGGTAGTTGCCGGATTCCCTGAGCAACCAAGTGAACGGTGAGCGTGCCGAGAGTTCCTGGGTGGCGTACTTAACGCTCCCTGCGACCTGAGCGCCTATCTCGCTGCTGTTCTGGCGAAGGTTATCCACGATGTCCTGGCGCTCTGGCCGAATGAGATCGTCCAGTTCCTTACCGAACAGCAAGCCGTGCATCTGCTTGATGTCCTCGGGTGCCAGCTTGGCCTTAGCCGTGGTCCACTGCTTGAGCAACGGGACACCCTTCAGGAGCATCCGCTGGTGGCCCTTAACGATCAACGAAGCGGCCTCAGTGATGTTCTGAGCGCCCATGTAGGCGTTCTTCGTCATAAAGCCGACATCGTTCAGGGACCGGGCGAAGGTCGCCCAGACACCATCAGGGTCTCTACGAGCACGCCCGGTGAACATCTTGATCGCATCGAGTAGAGCGTCAGTCTCCAGGGTGTCCTTACCTGGGCCTGCCTTTTGGCGCATCCCGTTGACGAGGTTCTTCAGCTCCTGCGTGGACTTCCCGGTGCCTCCCATAATGGCGATGTCACCGTTCACCCTGCGGTCGTACTGCGGGACCACCCGGAGGAGGTTGAAGTCCCTCAGGTCGTTCACAGAGAACATCCCACCGTCCGGCGCTTGGACCTGCATATCGGAGTCGAACAGGTTCCGCGCTTCGAGGTAGTCGTTATTCTCCAGGCCAGCGCCGTCCTTCAGGTGCTCCTCTACAAGCGAGTTGGCCGTGAAGCGGTCGGAGTTGCTGATGCCGTAAGCCTTGTCGTTGGCGTATTTCTCAACGGCTTCCCGAAGTTGCTCCGGGGTCATCGGCTTGGCTTTTGGGTTCCCCTTGTTGGCCTTATCGAAGCCTTCCTGAATCATCTTGTCCACCCGCTGGCGAACATGAGGGCGGGACATATAGGAAGCCATCCACGAGTGGGCAATAGCCTGCTGCAAGCCTTCCTCACCACCGAACCGCTGGATTGCCTGGGACTTCGCTGCTGTGCTGTACCGTTGAGGGAAATACGTGGAGAAGTGCCGAGTGTCCTCCAGTATGGCCTTAGCCCGGAGGTCTCCGAACTGCGCAGGGTTGCTGATGTAGTCCCACTTTTGGTTCATGTGGGTGCGCAGCTCTTCCAGTAGCTTCATCTCTGGAGGCGACAGCTTGGCTGGTTGCTGGGACTCCAGGGCTTCCACTACGCGCCGACTGATCAGCTCGTGCTTAGCACCCTTGGACATCCGCTGGCCACGCCAGAAGGGGTCCTTCAGGGCCTCATCGAAGCTCTCGGCCAGCTTGTTGTGAACCACGTTATCCTGGCTACGCAGGCGCTCCGAGATGTCCGATGCGGTCGCTCCGAACTTCCCATTGGAGCCATCCTGATAGCCTGTTGAGGACCTGAAGAGGTCCGCTGCCAGAGAGCGCCTTTCAGGGTTCTCCGATGAGCCGAGGCGTAGGCCGATCTCTGTGATGTCTCCGAGGTGAACGCCCCATGCTGCACGGTCATCCTCCTTATGCAGCTCAGTGAACTCCTCGATGGTCTTCGGGTTGATCGGACTCCCACCGCTGTGGATTGAACCGTCCAGGGTGCGAGTTGCGTCCGGGTCCCAGGGGACATCCAGATAATCCCCGGAGGCGCTTCGCTTGACCTCTTCACCTTCACGGAAGGGCATTGCTGCGGGGTCTTCATCCAGGCCCTTCAGGCGCGCTTGTTCGCGGCTTTGTAGGCGTTGGGTTGTGCCATTTAGAAGGGACTGGAGGTCGTGCGGGGCCATGAAGTCAATCGGAGCAAACTCAGCGGCATCCACGGGAGCCAAGTCGTCATCCGGTAGGTCCCACGATGCTCGGCTATTAGGACGAGCCCCGAGGAGCCCATTGAGCGTACCGCCGAAGGCAGCGCCCCCAGCGATAGCCATCCCCAGGTGCTCCTCACGGCCAGACACCTTGGCGGCGCTTTGTTCAGAGAGACCACCGATGGCACCACCGGCAACCGCGCCACCCAACAGGCGAGCCCCCAGGTTCCCCGCTGCACCGTTAGCGGGATTCACAAGGGAATAGGGATCACCCAGTGCAGCACCGAGGCCGCCCACGAGGGCAGCACCCATGCGATCACCCTGGGTACTTTCTGCCATCTTCTGGTTCTCCATAGCGAGAGCCAGGTTCTGATCGAAGTTGCGGCGATAGCCACGGAGGACCACATCGTAATACTGAGGGTCCAGGCCCGAGGAACGCAGCTTGTCGTAGTCCTCATCCTGCCAATCGCTCAGGCGGCCCAGGTCGAACGGATCGTTGAACAGGTCCTGAACCACCGTGTAGGTCTGCACGAAGTCAGCTTCGGGTGGGGCCTCGTTCACTGCACGAATCATCATGCCGAGCACTGAGGTCTTGAGTTCCACGGAGGCGTTGTTGCCAGCCCCCTCGAAGAACCCTTGGTCTTCATCGCTGGTCTTCCCGGTTGTTTCGTAAAGCTCCTGGGCAAACGGTGTCGCCTTAGGTGCGATGTCCTTACCGGCCAAGTCGAAGGAGGCGAAGGTGTCGGGGACATTCCCTGGGACAGCCTTAGGCGTTGCTTCAATACCAGCGGGAGCCTCAAACCCGCCGTCTGGCTTTACGAAGGCATCCAGCTCAGCCTTCTTGCCGGTGTTGGTGACATCCATAAGAGCCTGGAGGTAGCCCAGGCCCTCCTCGGAGACCCCGGAGAAATCCCCACGGTCATACGCTTCGAGCTGCTTGCGGCCCACTCGGCCCCCGCCTTGGTTGTACAGAAGGAGGGCCTTGAGTTCGTCACCCCCAGCAATCTTGATGTTGTCGCGCATGTGCCGAGCGGCTGCGTCGATGGACTTCACAGGGTTGTAGAAGTCCTCATCCCGTTCCAGGCCGTAGGCAAGCCCAGTGGCCTTAGTGAACTGCCCGATGCCACGAGGACCCGTTGGGCTCTTCGCGTTGGGGTTGAACGAGGATTCCTTAAAGAGCTGCTTGTGTAGGAGGTCGTAGGAGACCCCGTGGTTTGCCGCTGCGGTCTGAATCAGTGAGTCGTAAGGACCTCCCTCGGCTTTGACCTTGGCGTAGTCGTTGAGCTGTTGCATGGTTTTCCTCCTGAGGACGTTGTGTGTCTTTCAGTGAGGGGTTTTGCAGCGCCCTGATTAGCTACGGCGTTTCTCGTCGTGGGCGAGGCGTAAGCGATATAGGCGCTCATCCAACTGCGCTCCTACCAGCGCACTTACGTCCCCCCGCAATGATCGCCTCCAGGCGTAGGAAAGGTCGTCAAACTCAGACTGAGCACGATCCAATAGCGACGGGGATGAACTTTCAGGAGTAGCTATGATTGGGAAGCCCTTACGAAGCGCTAAAAGCTCTCCGGTCGTACTGGTCAGTTTTCTATCCAACATCTCTACCCCGTGTTGAAGGCGGCGTTCCCTTGTCAGGGACGCAGTAAGCCGTCTTTCAAGGCTCCGAACAGTGGCGCGTAATCGCGTCAACTCGTCGGGGTGGGTGTCGATGGGCTCGAGGGCCTCAGGTGTCTCTTTTATTTCCTGAAGAACATCGTCGATCAGCCATCTTTTGAAAAAATCCTCAAGAGGGGAGTCGTAGCGAAGAAGCATTCGGTAGGCGGCACCAGTCGATGCCAGCCATGTGTCACCAGCCATGTGCTCAACTCCCCAAGAGCCAAGCTGCTCCGGGTTTTCAACTGCATGCAGCACTTCTCGCAGCTGGAAAAATCCGAATCCGCCTGTGGCCTCTGTGGTTAGCGCGATGGCTGCCATGGGGCTGTCTATGTGGCATACCTCTGCGACTTGATTGACGATGAAGACCAAATCGAAGTCCTCATGGCCAATCAGGATCACCAGCGGTTTGCCTCCGAAAGTTCTTGTTATGACTTTCACTGCGTCTGCTCTTGGGTTGTCGTAGAACGGCTTAGCGCGCCTTGGCCTCGGGGAAGTTTGCGATAAGCACCTCCGCGACTTGCCAGCCGAAAGAGGTCGCTAAGCCCGTCTCCTCCAAGTGTCGTTTGAACTGCTCGGGAAAGATGGATGCCTCCCATGCCTGATGCAGTACTCGATAGGTTCTCTCGAGCAGGCGGGGCTCTCCAGATGCCTGATAGCGAAGCTCGTTTATTGAGAAAATTGCCTCGTTGTCAGTAACCCCCGGTTGGCCGTGGGTGCGCTCCAAATTCTCGGCAAGGTCTACCAGGTTCTGCCCTGAGCGATAAGAAATGGTGTCTTCCAGTTCCTCGCGCAGTGCTGCCATAGGTCCCTTGATGTTTTGTGCCGAAGCCGCAAGTTCTTCGCGTTCAGTTGAAGCGCGGATAAAGTCGAGTACTTGGCGCAGCTCGCTTAACAAGCCCAGTGCATGGTTCACAGCGTTGATGTGGTTCATGTGGATAGGTGCGGTCATGGTTTCTCCTAAGTGGAAGTGGTGGGGATGTGGCGAGTAAGCCCAGGCGTGGCCTTTTAGTGAGGGGTTCTGGTGTATCAGTGCGGACAGGCACGGGCCCACACCGAGGTAGCTCGGGACGTGATAAAGCGCCTGGATTATTTCAGCTCGCCTGAGACGAACACGTAGCAGGAGAAGTCGACGGGAAATACGAGAGCGAGTGACCCATTCCAGCCTGAAGTAGACTTCTGAATGAGTACGAGATGATCGTCACGAATGGACTGCGGGTGACCAACGATACAGCGGGCATGGCAAAGCTCCTATGGTATGAATCCTTAGGCTCGGGCGCTTTACATTACGTTGCATTACGTTGGGTGTTGCGTGAGGGGTGCTGCTTACATTAGGCCGAGAGCGTGTTGCGGGGCGGCATCCTATTGACTTCGCCAGCCGGCGTCAACATCGAACTGCCGCGCCTCGATATACCGCTTGCGGTGTCGGTCGTTATCTTCCCGTGCACCTTTCGATGCAGTAGGTTGCAGAGTAATTGGGAACATTGCGTGCAATCGCGGCCTGCATAACACAAGGATGAGGACAAGGATGCTTTCCACCCCCGACACGGTAACGGCGCTAATACTTCTGGCAGTCTTCGCCTGCATTCTCAAAGAGAGCTGGTGGGATAAACGCCCCTCGATTGTCCGCAAGCGTAAGGATGTACAGCTCGGCAGGGCATTGCGCCGGCTCGCTGACGAAACTGCGAAGATTCAAGCTGCTCGACAGGCAGGGCACATCTCGCAGGATCATTATGAAGAGCTGATGGGCCGTCTTCGGGAAAATGAAAAAGATGCTCGCATCTGGAACCACTATTGAGCACCGTAAAGCCTTGAGTAGGGTAAGCCTTAGGGGCGGCTCTATGTGAAGGCCCGCCCCTTTGGTATGCGCTCTTAGCGGTTTACTCGAACTGTTGTCGAGACACTTGAGATGTCATGCGACTACAAATTGGGCTGCTGGAGTCGCCAAGATGCTGAGGGCCTTTGCGTATTTCCCGGCCATATTTAAGTGCTCGGCCCGCTTGGATGGGTAGTGTTTAGCTTTTTTTAGGCAAGCCTGCCGTGCTGCTTCGATGCTGTTCAGCAGCGCTTGATCTTCTTGGTCCCTCAGTTCCCGCTCATAGGCGTCAAGTAGTGCTCTTGCTTGTGCCAGTTCCTCGCGGGTCGGTAGGCCCTTGAAATTCACAAGAGGATGGACCGCGCTGCTCTTTCGGGAATTCATTGTGCTGCCCCCATAAGAGCCTGCTGAATCGCTTCGTATGCCTTCTGAATCGGAATGCCTGACCCATAGGTGCCATAGGTGATCGTCCCCGAGGAGTGCCCGGTGACCGCCTGTGCGAAAGCTACCGGAACCCCAGCGGCTTGCATGGATGACGCGAAGTGGTGCCTCAGGGAATGAAGTGTCTGGTCACCGCCAGCGACAGTCCCAAGGGCCTTCTGGATGCGCAGGTTAAGCACCTTGCTGGCTTTCCAAGGGGCAATGCCATGAGCAGAGGGCAGGGCGTCAGCCTCGACAGCCTGAAGGAATGCTCCAAGGTCGAACCCAAGGGCACCATCTACAAGCGGAACCATACGGGCGCTGTGTTTGTTCTTGATCGACTTGCCGGGATCGTTTTCGTTGATGTCGATACACCAGAGCCCATCGACCTGTTTGATGTCGGCCTTGGTCAGGTAGGCAATCTCTCCGACACGAGCCCCTGTGATGACCGCCAAGGACAGCGCCCAGCGTTCCCAGGAGTCAGTCGGCAGCGTCCCGGTGTACTCCATCAGGGTAATCGCTTGGGTCCGTGTGAACGCTTCCCGCTTGCTCTCGGCGTCCTTGGTGATCTTCAGCTTCGATGCATAAGCCTTAGCCAGCTTGTCGTTATCGACTGCCCAGGTCAGCACTGTGGTCAGCTTCTGAATCAAGTTGTTTACGGTGGACTCTGCACGACCCTCAAGGAGCTTTGCCCGAAGAGCCGTTAGGTCTTCCCGTGTGTGCTTCCTCAGGTCAGGCACGCCGATGGCCACGAAGGCTTCACTGATGACCTTGAAGTTGGTCAGCATGGATTTCCGGGTGTTGTCCTTGAGGTTTATGCCACGCTCGGCCATGTAGAGGTCAGACAGCGAGTCCCAACTAAGCGGTTCCTTGTGGGGGCCTACAGATAGGGACGGGGAAGAAAGGGTATGGCTATCACTGACGCCTCTTTCATTGAGCTGGTCAATGATTCCAACAAGTTCATCCGGCTGACCACTTAGGCGAGCTTGTGCGGCCTTGAGTATCTGCTGGCCGACACCTACTGCACGCTGCTGGTCCACATTCAGGGGGGCCTTAGCGCTTCCTTGAGCAAGTGCGGACCTTATCTCGTCATAGATCATGCGGTAGGCCACCAGCGAGTCATCACCGTGTGCCATCGATAGGCATTCCTCAGCGATCACGATGAGCTGCGCCTTTAGCTCGTCCCAGGTCGCTTGAGGTCGATCAAGGTGAAAGACGGCGAGAGCCCGGAGGATGTCCTTCGAGAGTTCCATTGCAGTGGTCCGGTCTGTAGTACGAAGAGATAGGGTGAAGGTGACGAACGGTCGGCCTTTGGGGCGGAAGCGGAGGTAATAGCGCCCATTGCGTCTGTAGTGCCAAGGCTTAGCCAGTTGGGTGGCCAGTTTGGGCGGGGCGTTTTCTAACAGATTTCTAACGCTTTTGGCATGCTGCTGAGTGGTCATCGTCTGGAACCCTTGAGTTTATTGGGTTCCTGCCCTTCAAGAGTGATTGCAACAAAACCTTGCGGCCATGGTGCAGGCATCGCAGCAGAAGGGTGCCAAGGTGCTGCTCCTTGGCATGCAGCTACCGCCTAATTATGGCGTGCGCTATACCACGGCGTTCGCTGAGGTGTTCCCCAAAGTTGCGCAGGCGCATGATGCCGCCCTGGTGCCTTTCGTGCTGGAGGGCGTTGGTGGCGTGCCTTCGCTGATGCAAAACGACGGCATTCACCCCACGGCTGAGGCACAACCCAAGCTGCTGGAAAACGTCTGGCCGATCCTGAAACCTTTGCTCTGACAGGCTTTTCTGTGTCGTGCCTTTCGGCTAATGTGGCGGCCCTCATTGGAGCCCTGAATGCCGCGTCCTGCCTGGTCCTTACACGCCTATCAACTGATCGAGCCCGACGAGCAGCTTGACCTGTTCGCCTGCCGCGAAGTGCGCGTGCATCTGTTGGCGCGTCAGCTTGAGTTAGGTGAGTTTGCCGACCGCACATTGTGTGGTGGCTTGCTCCCTGCACAGCCGGTGTGGCGTGATCTGGACAAGACCATGCTGCGTGACAAGCGCTTGTGTCCGGCGTGCCGGGCCACATTGGAGGCGCAGAAACGCGGCGATCGCCCAGCATTGCCGGGGCGTTGAGCTTTCCAAGGCGCTGATCAATCGGTGTACAATCGCCTCTTACTTTTACCAACCATTTTCGTCAGGAATTACCGGATGTTGTCGCGTGCCCTTGCCGTCACCCGCTGCCTGCCACTTGCTGCTGTTTTCGCGGTAGCGTCTGCCAATGCCCTTGAGCTGCCATTGCCACCGCCGGGTGACGATGTGGTTGGCGAGATTCGGGTAGTCAAGGCCAAGTATGAAGACACCTTCGCCGACTTGGGTGTGGCCAATGATCTGGGTTATCTGGAAATGGTGGTGGCCAATCCGGGTGTTGATCCGTGGTTGCCGGGCGAAGGCACCGAGATCATCCTGCCGACGCGTTACATCCTGCCGCCGGGCCCGCGTGAAGGTATCGTGATCAACCTCGCCGAGTATCGCCTGTACTACTACCCGAAAGGTCGTAATGTGGTTTACACCTACCCTCTGGGTATTGGTCGTGAGGGCTGGAGCTCGCCGGTTGCCAATGCGCGTATCACCGCCAAAACGCCGAATCCGGGTTGGACTCCGCCAAAGTCGATTCGTGAAGAGCATGCTGCCGATGGCGATCCGTTGCCAGCTTACGTGCCGCCAGGCCCTAATAATCCGCTGGGGCCATACAAGCTGGGCTTGTCGGTGCCGGGTTACCTGATTCACGGTTCGAACAAGAAATTTGGTATCGGTATGCGCGTTAGCCATGGCTGCTTCCGCATGCTTAACCACAACGTCTTGAAGCTGGCGTCGATGGTGTCGGTGGGCACGTCGGTGCGCATCATCAACGAGCCTTACAAGTTTGGTCGCAGCGCCGGCAAGGTCTATCTGGAAGCGCATGCGCCGCTGGATGATTCTGGTGCAGGTGCTTCGGTTGTCGATAAGCACACGGCTGTGATTAATGCGCTGCTGAAAAACGATGCGTTTGCCGATTTGCGTCTGGATTGGGAGATGCTGCGAGAGGTCGTGGCGGCCGAGGATGGCCTGCCAGTTGAGATTGCCCAGCCTGATCAGGCCGTGGTCGCCAGCCATCCTGCAATTTAAGTACGTACTGCACTCAACAAAACCCGCTATGCGTTATCGCTGGCGGGTTTTTTATTGCCCGCCGAATCGCAGGCAATAAAAAAGCCGACCCAGAAACTGGGTCGGCTTGTCATAGCCTTGTGAGCTATTACTTGCGGCTGGCTTTTTCCAGCATACGCAGAGCGCGCTCGTTGGCTTCGTCAGCAGTTTGCTGAGCCTTCTGAGCAGCAGCCAGAGCGTCATCAGCCTTGCGGTAGGCTTCGTCGGCACGGGCTTGAGCGCGAGCAGCTGCATCTTCAGTTGCAGTCAGACGAGCTTCAGTTTCTTTGGACATGCTGCTGCAACCGGTAGCCAGAACTGCGGCCAATGCCAGAGCAGAGAATTTCAGAACGTTGTTCATCGTGTTCCCCTTGAGGTGGAGTTTTTCCATAAAAGCAATTTCCTGATGGTAGGAAATTAGCCGGCGTACATACTACCTGTAACTTGTAGTAAGTAAACGGAGGCAAGGCAAGGCGCAAAGGTTTTTTTCTGTTTACTGCGAAATTGCCCTGTTATTGGGCATTTTTTGGTTAAAAAACAATCAGTTCTATGGCGTCTGCATAGTTCTATGTGCAATCTTTTCGCTGGCGGGGCTGCGGCATTGGTTGTTGAACGCTTAAAGCTAGCAGGCGTCTGTATGTGCAAATGTCTGGGTAAGGTCAATTGCGGTTTTTGCGTTGGCTGATCAGCGGATGGCCAACGTGTGCGGGGTTGCACTTATGCCGTCTAAGTCATTGATTCACGTGACCTAAGCGGTTTTGGCCTGATAAGCTCTTGATTATTGCCTACAACTTAATAGATGCAGAATGTGTTGAGCCTGGTTGCGGTATGGGTCAATAGCGGGTTGCGCGAGTTAACAGAGGAGTTGCGATGAGCGAGGCGTTGTCCATTCACCATGACCTTACAGGTCATCAATTCGAAACCACAGTGGATGGTGATCGGGCGTACCTGGCATACATGGATTTGGGCAAGCAGACCCTGGATATCTATCGCACTTTTGTTCCTAACTCGTTGCGTGGACGCGGTATCGCTGCGGCCCTGACCGAGCATGCGCTGCAATATGCCGAGCGCCTGGGCTACACGGTGATTCCGTCGTGCTCCTATGTTGAGCGTTATATGGTGCGTCGCCAGCGGCAGATGGATAAGAGCTGACAGCCACCAAACTAAAAAGCCGGTCGATTGACCGGCTTTTTAGTTTGGTGGCTGTCAGTGGCTGAGTTTCAGACCGAGCAAGCCGCAAACAATCAGTGTCACACTGGCAAGGCGCATAAACGTTACGGCCTCACCAAACAGGATGATGCCGGCGATAACCGTGCCGACTGCGCCGACTCCGGTCCAGATGGCATAGGCGGTGCCCAGTGGCAATTCCTTCATGGCCAGGCCGAGGAGGCCCAGGCTGATGAGCATGGCGGTCACGGTGAGCAGGGTGGGGAGCGGGCGGGTAAAACCGTCGGTGTACTTCAGGCCTACGGCCCAGCCGACTTCGAACAGGCCAGCCAGCAGCAGAATGATCCAGGACATAAAAACCTCCATCAACAGTACAGATGGGCCGTCCCGAAATGGTCACTCGTGGAGTGGTGAGGTCGTCCTCACGCTGTGCAGTATTTTGCACATTGGCTGGTTTGTGGCAAGCGCAGAGGATCAATGGTCACATCCTCTGCGCTTACACGCAGGTGCTTAGATGCCTTGCGGAATCTCTTCGCCGCCCAGGGCTTCGAACAGTGCCGGGAGGAAGTCCACCAGGGTCAGCATCATCAGGGTGAAGCTGGCGTCCTGCTGGCCGAGGTCGTCGTCACCACCGTCCTGTTCGGCCTGATCCTGCAGCAGGTCTTCGAAACGCAGGCGCTTGACCACCAGTTTGTCGTCAAGCACGAAGGACAGCTTGTCCTGCCAGGCCAGGGACAGTTGCGTGACCTGCTTGCCAGCGCTCATGTGCAGCTGGATCTCGTCGCTGGTCAGGTCCTGACGCTTGCAGCGCACCACACCGCCGTCTTCATGGGTGTCGCGCAGTTCGCATTCGTCCAGTACGTGGAAGTCCGGAGCCGCCTGCTGCACCTTGACCCAGTCGGTGAGGGTGGCGCTGGGCGCGATCTTCACGGTCAGTGGGCGTACCGGCAACGAGCCGATGGCTTCACGCAGAGTCGACAGCAGGTCTTCGGCACGCTTAGCGCTGGCCGAATCGACCAGGATCAGGCCTTGTTTTGGCGCAATAGCAGCGAAGGTAGCGGACTTGCGGATAAAGGCCCTTGGCAGGAAGGTCTGCACGATGTCGTCCTTGAGCTGGTCGCGCTCCTTCTTGTAGACCTTGCGCATTTGCTCGGCTTCGATCTCGTCGACCTTGTCCTTCAGTGCATCGCGTACCACGCTGCCGGGCAGGATGCGTTCTTCCTTGCGGGCGGCAATCAGCAGGAAATCACCGCTGGCGTGCACCAGGGGCGCATCAGGACCTTTGCCGAAAGGCGCAATAAAGCCATAGGTGCTGAGTTCCTGGCTGGCGCACGAGCGGGCCGGTTTGGCTAATAGCGCCGTTTCGAGGGCCTCGGCATCGAATGGGATGTCCTGGGTGAGGCGATAAACCAGCAGGTTACGAAACCACATAAGGGGGTGAATCTCCATTAACAGACCTGCCGGCAGCAGCAGGTATCACAAGTCGTCAGCACCTTGCGCAGATGCTGTTTCAGGTTGGCCGCTGCGCTATGACCGCTCGGCGAACCTATGTGTTGCATTCGGGGCGCATTATTCCCTCGAGTAATGCTCAAGGCCAAGTCTGCGCTAAGCCTTTGCTGCATCAATAAAAAATTTTCAAAACAGGGCTTGCCAAGGTGCAGTTGGCTCTCTAGAATGCGCCCCACTTCGAGAGTGAAGGGTGATTAGCTCAGCCGGGAGAGCATCTGCCTTACAAGCAGAGGGTCGGCGGTTCGATCCCGTCATCACCCACCAACTCGCTTATCGAGGTTACGCGCAGCGGTAGTTCAGTCGGTTAGAATACCGGCCTGTCACGCCGGGGGTCGCGGGTTCGAGTCCCGTCCGCTGCGCCATTTTTATCCTCGCTTCATCCCCTCTGTGACAATCTTCTTTTATCCCAAAAATATCTCTATAAATTCAGCTAAACATCTGAACTTATACGCATTTTCTGTTTCCTATCACGGTAGCCAGTGATCGCGGCGGCCTGCTAAGCTCGCGCTCTCACACCATTGCCCTAGGGCGCACCGAACAAGGAACAAGCATGAAACAGCATCGTTTAGCAGCGGCGGTCGCCCTGGTTGGTCTGGTTCTCGCAGGCTGTGATTCGCAAACCAGCGAAATCACCCTGGAAACCCCAGCACAGAAAGCGTCCTACGGCATCGGCCTGAACATGGGCAAAAGCCTGGCTCAGGAAGGCATGGATGACCTGGATTCCAACGCTGTTGCACAAGGCATCGAAGACGCCATTGGCAAGAAAGAACAGCGCCTGAAAGACGAAGAGCTGATCGAAGCCTTTGCTTTCCTGCAAAAGCGTGCCGAAGAGCGCATGGTGGCGCTGAATGCCGAGTCGGCCAAAGCCGGCAAGAAATTCCTTGAAGACAATGCCAAGCGTGATGGCGTGGTGACCACTGAGTCCGGTCTGCAGTACGAAGTGGTGAAAAAGACTGACGGCGCCCAGCCGAAAGCCACCGACGTGGTGACCGTGCACTATGAAGGCAAGCTGACCGATGGCAGCGTGTTCGATAGCTCGGTTGAGCGTGGCAGCCCGATCGACCTGCCGGTTAACGGTGTGATCCCAGGCTGGGTTGAAGGTCTGCAGCTGATGCACGTTGGCGAGAAGTACAAACTGTATATTCCAAGCGAGCTGGCTTATGGCGAGCAGAGCCCGACTCCGGCTATTCCGGCTAACTCGGTACTGGTGTTTGATTTGGAGCTGATCGCGATCAAAGACGCCGCCGCTCAAGAGTAATTCCAGGCTGTTTCAGATAACGCCCCGTCTCGACGGGGCGTTGTTGTTTCTGGGCTATAGATTCTGCACTTTTTGCTTGACTGGCTGGTCTTAAAGAGCGTGCGGGGCAACGCTGGTGTTACGGTTATGCACATTTAGCGGATGGTTTGTGGTGATGCCCGGTAACTCTTGCAAAGAAACCCTTTGCCATTTTTAAGTTATTGATTTATATGGGTATTTGTTGTGTGAGCAAAAAATGCCCGATCTGTTGCGAGGCCGCGTGGGCTGGGCGTTTGCCAGGCTTATCGAGAATCTGTTCACAAGGTTATCCACAGCTTTAGTGGATAACCATGGCAAGCCCAGTACGCATGCGGGATTGCCGGGAGAGGGCGATGAAAACAGTGAAAAATTTCGCGCGTTACCAGCGTTTGGCGAAGCGTTTCCTCAAGGCTGGACGGTTACCGGCGCTGTTATTTTCAGCTGCTCGTAAGCGTGAAAAGCTGGGTAAGGGCTTCGCTGACCTGGCTGCTCAGCTCAAGTTGTTGCAGGCGCTTTGCCTTGCTTGGTGGCGTGGGGAATACCGAGCCATTGATACCCAGGCGTTACTGGCGGTGATGGCGGCCCTGCTGTACTTCGTTACACCGATCGATGGAATACCGGACTGGCTGTTCGGCCTTGGCCTGGTTGATGACCTGGCCGTATTGGCTTGGGTGATGCGTACCTGGCGCAACGAGCTGGCCGCTTTTGAGCTGTGGCGTGCCGCTCAAGCCCCCGAAGTGCTGGACGTGCTGGAGCGCTTGCCGGAAAGCGAGCAACTTCTGATCGAGGAGCAGGTGCGTGCTTCGCAATAAGCGCGGCACATCCGTTCAGGTGGCATTGAGTAACTGTTCCAGGGTGCCTTGATCGCGCAGCTCCAGCAGAACTTTGTCCAACTGCTCGGCACTGACTGGCAGCTTGGGGCTGTAAGTGCAATGCATGCCGTAGCGCTCGATGACCCAGGGGTTGAGCTGTAACGGAGCACCGCGCTGTTTGCGCAGGGCTAGGTTCAGCGGTCGGCGCATGTCGATGATGGCGTCCAGGCGTTGCTTGCTCAGCAGGTTGAGCCCGGCACTGTGATCGCGCAGGTCCTGGCGAATGATCTGTTGTTTGGCGAATGCCTCCATCAGCGCGTCGCTGTACACGTAGCCCAGTTGGGTGCCAATGGTCTTGCCATACAGCTGGTTCAAGTTGTTGATGGGGGGCTGTTGATTGTGCAGCAACAACACATCTTCTTCGATATAGAGCGCTTCAGACCAGTGATAGCGCTCCGGCCTGTCCATCCACTGGGGGTTGCTGTTGCAGATCACATGGATGCGGCCGCGCTGCATGAATTCATCAATGCGCTTGTTCGGGGTTTCCACAAATTCTGCGCTGTAACCCAGTTTCTGGCTGGCCAGTTGACCAAGCTGATAGATGACGCCGCCACGCAGTTGCTGATCTTTGACTTCGACATAGGGCAAGCCGTCAGCGCTGGCGAAGCCCCAGCGTAATTCCTCGGCATGGGTCGTCAGGCTGCAAGCAGCAACTAGTATTGTTATCAGTGCGCGCAAAGCCGGCCCCCAGATGCAGCTCGAAAACCTGGGGGCAGTATAGATCACGCTCTTTGCCGTGCCGGCTGTTAAGATGGCCGCCTGTTCTGGAGTTGCGAGAGTGATGGAAGTGCTCTGCATGGAGATTTACAGATGAATGTGCAAGTGATCGAGCGTGATGGCGAGCCGGAGTATGCGGTGCTGCCCTGGGCGCAATATCAAGCCCTGTTACAGGCGGCCGGACAGGCTCCCGACACAGCGGTTGCCAGTGCGCAGAGCGATACCCCTGCACTCAGCCAGCTGACGCGTCTGCGTGAGGCCAAGGGCCTGAGCGCGGAGCAGCTGGCACGCCAGGTCGGGATCAGCCCGCACTACATGGCCATGATCGAAAGTGGCGAACGCCTGCCGGATGCAGCGATTCAGCGTGCACTGGCCTGGCACCTCGGGGTGGCTGGCTGGGAGTCACAGCCTTGAGCGTGCGTATCAGCCGGCAGCACTGGCAGGCGCTATTGGATGAGCTTGAAGATGCACAACGACAGCGCCACCTGTTGACCTATCGTGCGCTGATTGAGCGTCTGGCCTTGCCCAGCCCGGCGATGCAGACCCTGGCTGCTGCACTTGAGCATCTGGCCGCACTGGATGCCCGTGCCGAACGTCCCCTGCGCAGCGCGCTGGTGATCAGCCAGGGCGCCAGTCGCCTTCCTCGCACGGGCTTCTTCGAGTGCGTCAATCGCCTGGGGCGCTTCAGCGGTGCTTCTGATGGCATTGCTGCGGCTTCCTGGCATGCGGCTGAGGTGGCCCGGGTGTTCGAATTCAGCTACCCGGAAGAGGCCTGATGCTGATCAGCCTGCGGGCTCGCCTGGGCTATGTGTTGGCCCGTCGACTCTTCCACTGGTCATGGCTGGTCAAACAGCCCAGGGCCTGGCGCTGGATGGAAGGGCAGTTTGCGCGTATGGCCAACCTGGGGCATCGCCCGGCACAAAGCTTCTATGGGCATATCCTGCTGTTTCGCGGACAGGGGCTGGCTGCGCGTGGCGAAGGTCGGCGTCTACTGGCGTTGGCTGCCAAGGCCGGAGATGCCAAGGCTGCCTACCAACTTGGCGTATTGAGCCTGGTTGGCGATACCCAGCATGCAGCAGATGCACAGCAAGCCATCGACTGGTGGACCCAGGCGGCCAACGCCGGACACCCTGCAGCGGCGTACCGCCTGGCTGAACTGTACCGCGCTGGCGCACTGGGCATCCCGGTTGATCTGGCCCTGGCTGAGCACTTTGCGGCGCTGTCCGCTGCCGCTCACGACTAATTTTGCGGGGCCGCTTCAGGCAGCCGTATCGCTGGCAGTGTCGATGATGTGCAGGCTGTAACCGGGCACCGCCTTGGCATGCCGCTTGGCCTCCGAGGCCATGGCGGCAAGTTGACTGGCATCCAGCTGTGCACACTGCTCGGGGTGCACATGCACCACCCCCAGTGACAGCGAGAGCAGGGCGTATTCCTGGCGCTTGCCGCTGCGGTCATGGGCGACAAAACAGCCGGCGTGCAGGTCTTCTTCTCTGTAGAACCTTCGGCACTGACTCTGGAAGTCTTCCAGCAGGCGATTGAGTCGCGCGCGCCAGTCCGGCGAGCCGAGGGCCAGGAGAAAGTCATCGCCACCGATATGCCCGACAAAATCCCGCGTGGGATCAATTCGATCATTCAGGCATTGCGCCAGGCTCAAGAGCACTTCGTCGCCCTTGGCATAGCCGTAGATGTCATTGAACGGCTTGAAATTGTCGATATCCACATAGCACACCACGGCTTCACGGCCCTGCTGCAAAAGCCGGGTCAGGCACTGCTGAATCGGTACGTTACCTGGTAACAAGGTCAGCGGGTTGGCATAGCGGGCCTGTTGGATTTTCAGTTCGGTGATCAGTTTGAGCACGTCGATCACCCGGCCCAGGCCAATGTAGCGACCGCCCTCAATGATGATGAAATCTTCTTCGATGCGCTGACGGGCGCGGCTGGTGAGTAAGCGGCTGACCTGTTGCAGCGACTGGCTGACTTCCACCGCCAGGTAGTCATCACTCATCAGGCGGCTGATCGGCTTGCGGGCGAACAGTTCGTTGGCAAAGGGCTTGAGCAAGGCTTCGGCCAGGGAGTGGCGATGCACGATGCCGACTGGTTGCTGGGCTTCATCGAGAACGGCCAGTGAGTTCAGGTTGGCCTGGGTGCGAAACATCTCCAGCACTTCAGTGGTGGGCGTGTCGGTAGCCACTGCTCGTTGCGGGTTGAGCAGGCTGCGCAGGTCGCTGGTGTCTTCAGTCAGTGGACTGCTGGTTGTGGGGTTTGGCAGCAGGTTAAGGGCATCACGCGGTGGCACCTCTTGCGGCCGGCAGAGCAGGTAGCCTTGCAGCAGATCGACGCCCATTTCGGCCAGTACGGCGAGCTCTTCGGGCAGTTCGATGCCTTCAGCGATGACCTGCGCACGCGAGGCCTTGGCCATTTTCAGGATGGAGCCGACGAATTCGCGTTTGACTGCATCCTGGTGGATGCCATCGATAAAGTGACGGTCGATCTTCACGTAGTCCGGGCGCAACTCTGACCACAGGCGCAGGCTGGAATAGCCGGCGCCAAGGTCGTCCAGCGCGATGGAAAAGCCCATGGCGCGGTAGTGGTGCAGAGCCGTATCGAGCAGGGCGAAGTCGTCGGTAGGCGATTGCTCAGTGAGCTCAATCACGACTTGGCTGGGCGGAATGCCCAGTGACTGCAAGAGTTGTAGCGTGCGCCCTGGCTGGTGTTTGGGTTGCATCAGCGAGTCTGGCGAGACGTTGAGAAACAGCTTGCCTTCCAGTTGCAGCTGGTTGAAGCGCTGACAGGCGTTCTTGCGGCACAGCAGCTCCAGTTCGCTCAGGCGGCCGGCGCTACGGGCCACGGCAAACAGGTTGATCGGCGAGTGCAGAGCGCTATTGGACGGGCCGCGGCTAAGGGCTTCATAGCCGAGAATGCGCCGCTCGGAGAGCGAGAAGATCGGCTGAAACAGGCTATGCAGATCGCTCTTGGCGAGGATGTTGTCCAGCGCGCTGAACTGCTCGGTGGCAATCATGTTGGATCTCGATAGGCATAAAAAACGGGGACTGGTTGATGACCAGTCCCCGCATTTCACGACAGTTTGATGACCCTTTGATGACGCTCGCTGTTTACTGCTTGGCCAGACGTGTATTCAGGCCCAGGTAGTCGAGCAGAATGCGTCCGCTTTCGGCGAGGTAGGCATCGTCTTCCGGTTTGGTTTTTTCGTCTTCCACCGGCAATGCATCTTCGTCTTCTTCCTTGATCTTGTTCAGCAGGGCTTCACCCTTGGCCTGACGGCGGCTGTTCTCGATGGCCAGTTGCTGGGCTTCGATATCGGCCTGCTGGGCGCGACGTTTGCTTTCATTGAGGCTGACGGTGTTTTCTTCCATCAGCTTCTGCGCCAGTTGCAGGCGTTCGCGGGCGAAGGTGAAGTCCGGGTTTTGCGCGGTGCGGCTTTCAAAGCGGCTCTGCAGTTCTGCCAGGAACGGTTTGATCGGGTCCAGCTCCGGTTTGATTGCTGGTTTGATGCTGTCCCATGGCAGGGCCTCGGGCAGGGCGCTTTCGCCGATTTCCTTGGTGTCCATGACGTCTGGGTACTGAATATCCGGAATCACGCCCTGATGCTGGGTGCTCTGCCCGGAGACGCGGTAAAACTTGGCCAGAGTCAGCTTCAGCTCACCATGGTTGAGCGGCTGGATGGTTTGCACGGTGCCTTTGCCGAAGGTCTGACCGCCGAGGATCAGCGCGCGGTGGTAGTCCTGCATGGCGCCGGCAAAAATCTCCGAAGCCGAGGCAGACAGGCGATTGACCAGCACGGCCAGCGGGCCTTTGTAGTAGATGCCGGTGTTCTCGTCGGCCAGTACATCGACACGGCCATCGCTGTTGCGCACCAGTACGGTCGGGCCCTGGTCGATAAACAGGCCGGTCAGTTCGGTGGCTTCCTGCAGCGAGCCGCCGCCGTTGTTACGCAGGTCGATGACCACACCATCGACTTTTTCCTTCTCCAGCTCGGTGAGCAGGCGTTTGACGTCGCGGGTGGTGCTTTTGTAGTTCGGATCGCCGGCACGGAAGGCTTTGAAATCCAGGTAGAAGGCCGGAATCTCGATAACGCCGAGCTTGTAGTCGCGATTGTCGTGCTTGAGGTTGAGGATGGATTTCTTCGCCGCCTGTTCTTCCAGCTTGACCGCTTCACGGGTGATGGACACCACCTTGCTGGTCTGATCATTCGGCGCGTTGCTGGCGGGGATCACTTCCAGGCGTACTTGCGAGCCTTTCGGGCCACGGATCAGCTTGACCACTTCATCCAGGCGCCAGCCGATCACGTCGACCATTTCCTTGCTGCCCTGTGCCACACCGATGATCTTGTCGGCAGGGGCGATCTGCTTGCTCTTTTCCGCCGGGCCTGCCGGCACCAGGCGCACAACCTTGACGTGTTCGTTGTCGCTTTGCAGCACGGCACCAATACCTTCGAGAGACAGGCTCATATTGATGTCGAAGTTTTCCGCGTTGTCCGGCGACAGGTAGGTGGTGTGTGGGTCGTAGGACATGGCAAAGGCGTTGATATAGGCCTGGAACACGTCTTCGCCGCGGGTCTGCTTGAGGCGCGCGAGCTGGTTGTTGTAGCGCTTGGTGAGCAGCTCCTGAATCGCCTTGGGCTCTTTGCCGGCGATTTTCAGGCGCAGTACCTCGTCTTTAACGCGCTTGCGCCACAGGTCATCGAGTTCGGCAAGGTCCTTGACCCAGGGGGCGTTCTCACGGTCGATCAGCAATGTCTCATCACTGTCGAGGTCAATCTTGTCGACGCCTTGTTCGAGCATGTTAAGGGTGAACTGCAAACGGCTCTGCAGGCGTTCGAGGTGGCGTTTGTAGATGGCAAAGCCCGGTTGCAGGTCGCCATTTTTCAACAGGTCGTCAAAACGCGTGCGCCATTGATCGAACTCGGCAATATCGGAGGCGATGAAGTAGCTGCGCGAAGGGTCGAGCATCTTCAGGTAGCCCTGATAGATCTTTTCCGAGCGTTCGTCATTCAGAGGTGGTTTGTTGTAGTGGTGGCGTTTCAACAATTCCACGACGTTGAGGCTGGCGATGACTTGCTCGCGGTCAGGCTGCAGGTATTCCCAGGACGCGTCACTGGTGGTTTTTGCCGCGAGCGGTAGGGCGCTAAGGGCAAACGAAAAGGCGAGGGTGACGCTGAGTAGGGATCGCTTCATGCTGATTCGACGTGTGGGCAGTTGATAACGCATATTAGGGTCTGTTCCCGTTTCGTTCGCGGCCGCGCCGGAGCCTGTTTTAGCGCGAGGCAAGGCACGAGACACGAAGTTTGGTTGTTCCAAATGAGTGTCGAGAAACGCAGTATCGCGCTAAAACAAGCCCGTCCCTACGGGTTGCGAGAAAAATTTCGCCATGCGGTGTTGGAGGACTTGGCAAGGGAACACCATTACCTGCGTCCTCCGCCTAGCCTGGCGAAATTTTTCGCAGCAACGCGGCTCGCGACGAAACGGGAACAGACCCTAGGCCATCTTTAAGGGCGCCAGGTTCCATCGGCGCAATGCAAAAGCCCGGCGGTCAGCGCCGGGCTCGGTTCAAATGCACTATGGAGGCAGCGTGAAGGCATTGCAAGGCGTTGAAGGCCGTGTGGAGTGGGCGCAATACCCCGCGCCGGCCTGTGATGTAGGGGAAATTCGCATCCGTGTGGCCGCTGCCGGACTGAATCGGGCCGATCTGTTACAGCGAGCCGGGCTTTATCCGCCGCCGCCAGGCGCCACTGAAGTGCTTGGGCTGGAGTGCGCCGGTATTGTCAGTGAGGTTGGGGCGGGCTGCGACTGGAAAGTGGGTGATCGTGTCTGCGCATTGCTGAGCGGTGGAGGTATGGCCGAGGAGGTGGTGGTCGATGCCCGGCACGCCTTGCCAGTGCCAGAAGGCATGACGCTGGTTGAAGCCGCCGCCTTGCCCGAGGTGTACGCCACGGCTTGGCTCAATCTGTTCCAACTGGCGGCGCTGAAGCCCGGACAGAGAGTGTTGCTGCATGCCGGTGCCAGTGGTGTGGGGTCGGCCGCCATTCAATTGTGCAAAGCCTTTGGCAGCCCGTGCTGGGTCAGCGTTGGTTCTGCTAAACGGTTGGCCTACTGCGAAAGCCTGGGCGCTCAGGGTGGCGTGCTGCGTGGTGAGGAACAGCTGCAGGCGCTGCGTGACTTTGCGCCGTTCGATGTGATTCTCGATCCTGTGGGCGGCAACTACGCCGCGCTTAACCTGGATCTGCTGGCTGTGGATGGTCGCTGGGTGAACATCGGTTTGCTAGGCGGACGCAAGGCCGAGTTGGACCTGGCGTTGCTGCTGGGTAAGCGCGTGCAGCTGATCGGCTCGACCCTGCGCAACCGTGATGCGCTGTTCAAAGCGCAGCTGCTACAGGACTTACAGCAATATGTCTGGCCGCTGTTTGCCGAAGGGCGCCTAAAGCCGCAACTTGAGCGCAGTTTTGCCGTCAAAGAGGCCGAGTTGGCTTTTGCCGAACTGGCGGGCAATGGCGTCAACGGCAAGCTGGTGTTGGTCATTGATTCGACCCTGGCATAAGCCTATGGGTCGATTGGCTTACTCAATCAGAATCATGGCGGCAATCAATAAGCTTTTTTCGAATAAGGGGCTAGAATGCGCCCTGTAAATTTCCTAACCCTCAGAAGGAACCAGAGATGTCCCTCATCAACACCCAAGTTCAACCTTTTTCGGCTAACGCGTTTCACAACGGTGAATTCATCCAGGTCACCGAGCAGAGCCTGAAAGGCAAGTGGTCCGTGCTGATCTTCATGCCGGCTGCCTTTACCTTCAACTGCCCGACTGAAATCGAAGACGCTGCCAACAACTACGCCGAGTTCCAGAAGGCTGGTGCCGAGGTCTACATCGTGACCACCGACACCCACTTCTCGCACAAGGTCTGGCACGAAACTTCGCCGGCTGTTGGCAAGGCTCAGTTCCCGCTGATCGGCGACCCGACTCACCAGCTGACTAACGCCTTCGGCGTGCACATCGCTGAAGAAGGTCTGGCACTGCGTGGCACCTTCGTGATCAACCCGGAAGGCGTGATCAAGACCCTGGAAATCCATTCCAACGAAATCGCTCGCGACGTCTCTGAGACTCTGCGCAAGCTGAAAGCCGCTCAGTACACCGCTGCCAACCCAGGCCAAGTGTGCCCGGCCAAGTGGAAAGAAGGCGAGAAGACCCTGGCTCCTTCGCTGGACCTGGTCGGCAAGATCTAAATCGCTGTTCAGCACTGCCTCGCGTTGCCGGGCAGTGCTGAGCTGGTTGATCTCTGTTCTGCGCTTTAGGGCTGCTACCCAGCCTCTTGAGTGCCCGATGCCCGGGCGCGATCCGTCCGGGCATTTTATTGCCCAAAATTTTTGTCATTGAGGACTATTCGCCATGTTGGACGCCAACCTGCAAACCCAGTTGAAGGCCTATCTGGAAAAGGTCACCCTGCCGTTCGAGATCGTCGCGTCCCTCGATGACAGCGCGAAATCCCAGGAGCTGCTGAGCCTGCTCCAGGACATCGTCGGCCTGACCGACAAGATCACCCTCAAGACCGATGGCAACGACGCTCGTCGTCCGTCGTTCTCGCTCAACCGCCCAGGTGCGGACATCGGCGTGACTTTCGCCGGTATCCCCATGGGCCACGAGTTCACCTCGCTGGTACTGGCGCTGCTGCAAGTGGGCGGCCACCCGTCCAAGCTGGACGCGGAAACCATCGAGCAGATCAAGGGCATCGAAGGCAGGTTCGAGTTCGAGACCTACTTCTCGCTGAGCTGCCAGAACTGCCCGGACGTGGTCCAGGCGCTGAACCTGATGGCCGTGCTCAACCCCAATATCCGCAACGTCTCCATCGACGGCGCGCTGTTCCAGGAAGAAGTCGAGCGCCGCCAGGTCATGGCTGTGCCGAGCATCTACCTGAACGGCGAGGTGTTCGCCTCGGGTCGCATGGAGGTGAAGGAAATTCTCGCCAAGATCGACACCCAGGCCGGTAGCCGCGATGCCGAGAAGATGAGCGCCAAGGAAGCCTTCGATGTACTGGTCATCGGTGGTGGCCCAGCTGGCGCAGCAGCTGCCATTTACGCCGCGCGCAAAGGCATTCGCACGGCTATCGCCGCTGAGCGTTTCGGTGGCCAGGTGCTGGATACCATGTCTATCGAGAACTTTATTTCCGTGAAGGAAACCGAAGGGCCAAAACTGGTGCGCGCCCTGGAAGAACACGTCAAGGAATATGAAGTCGACGTAATGAACCTGCAGCGTGCCTCGGCTCTGGTTCCGGCCAGCAGCGAAGGCGGCCTGCACGAAGTGAAGTTCGACAACGGCGCTTCGCTCAAGGCCAAGACCGTGATCCTCTCTACCGGCGCACGCTGGCGCGAGATGGGCGTGCCCGGCGAGCAGGAATACAAGGCCAAGGGCGTGTGCTTCTGCCCGCACTGCGACGGCCCGCTGTTCAAGGGCAAGCGCGTGGCGGTGATCGGTGGCGGTAACTCCGGTGTCGAAGCGGCCATCGACCTGGCCGGCTTGGTGGCTCACGTTACTCTGCTGGAGTTTGCTGATACCTTGCGTGCCGACGCCGTGCTGCAGAAGAAGCTCTACAGCCTGCCGAATGTGACCGTGATCAAGAGCGCACAGACCACCGAGGTCAAGGGCGACGGTCAGAAGGTCAACGGCCTGGTGTACAAAGATCGCACCACCGAGGAGCTGCACACCGTCGAGCTGGAAGGCATCTTCGTGCAGATCGGTCTGCTGCCCAACAGCGATTGGCTCAAAGGCACTGTGGAACTGAGCCGTTTCGGTGAAATCATCGTCGATGCCAAGGGTGCGACTAATATCCCAGGCGTGTTCGCGGCAGGTGACGTGACCACCGTGCCGTACAAGCAGATTGTGATTGCTGTAGGCGAGGGCGCCAAAGCTTCCCTGAGCGCTTTCGATCATCTGATCCGCAGCTAATTGTTGAGGCCGGTTGACGGCCTCAGGTAACGCTGTCGAATAGAGCGGACAACCTGCAAAGGCTGTCCGCTTTTTTGTGCGTGGTGTTTTTGCGGCGGGTTGTTTACCCGCTTGTCATTGGCTATGCAGCTGTTTACGTCCGGTTTTAGCGCACTGAGTGCCAGCAGTTGCTCGTTGATAGATTTTATTACGGTTGAAATATAATAAATATATTATGGTTGTAATCTTAACTGGCGCACCATACCTGCAGACATGCAAACCATCGCACAGCCCAGGAGACACCCAATGAGCACGCACCATACACAAGGCACTGCATTGATCACCGGCGCTTCATCAGGCATTGGCGCCACCTACGCCGAGCGCCTGGCGCATCGCGGTTACGACCTGCTATTGGTTGCCCGGGATCTGCCGCGCCTGCAGGCCCTGTCGGCGCGTTTGACCGAGCAGTACGGGGTAAAGGTTGAAGCGCTGAAGGCCGACCTGACCGACAAGGCTGATCTGCATGCTGTTACTCAGCGCCTGCGCACCGACAAGTCCATCAGCACGCTGGTCAATAACGCCGGTATGGCCATGAACGGCCAGCTGGCCGAGGCCGATCTCGACACCGTAGACCGCATGATTCTGCTCAATGTGGTTTCCCTCACCCACCTGTCCAGCGCAGCGGCAGCAAACTTCACGGCTGCTGGACGTGGAGCAATCATCAACATCGCCTCGGTGGTGGCTTTGGCGCCGGAAATGTTCAATGCCGTGTACAGCGCCACCAAGGCCTACGTGCTGAGCCTGAGTCAGACGCTCAATGGTGAGCTCAAGGACAAGGGTTTGCAGGTTCAGGCGGTATTGCCCGGGATCACCCGTACCGAGATCTGGGAACGCAGCGGCATGGATGACTCGGCGCTGCCGCCCAGCATGATCATGGAGGTGGGGGAGATGGTGGATGCGGCCCTGGCAGGGTTTGATCAGGGCGAGTTGGTGACCATTCCATCGCTGCCCGATGCCGCCGACTGGCAGGCCTTCACCGCCGCGCGTGGCAAGCTTGGGCCGAATCTTTCTCACAGCAGCGCGGCTGCACGTTACAAGTAAACCTGAGCATCAAGCCAAGCCCCGACTGGCAACAGGCGGGGCTTTTACTTTTGCAGGTGTGCGGGAATGTCAGGCTGTGTTCGGGCTGGTGTTCTGCTCGATCAACAGGCGGCGAGTGGTTTTCAGCAGGTGGTCGGACAGTTCCGGGTCGCTGACGCTGCGTGACAGCAGCAGGGCACCAACCATGGCGCTGAGAATCAGTACGCTCTGCTCATCGGCCTGTTCGCCGTGCAGGCCTGCTTCGATGGTACTCAGACGGTCGCGAATCAGTTCATCAGTGGT
Organism: Pseudomonas cimarronensis; assembly: GCF_049331905.1. Classification (GTDB taxonomy): domain Bacteria; phylum Pseudomonadota; class Gammaproteobacteria; order Pseudomonadales; family Pseudomonadaceae; genus Aquipseudomonas. Next base: position 2,431,053 of record NZ_CP186283.1, read on the forward strand.
CGTGCTGGGAGCGCCGCGTTGGCCCAGTTCGGCGGAAATGGTCGGCAGCGGGCAGCCTTCGCCCGGATTGGCACGGTGTGCAGAGGATAGATAGCCCTTGATCAGACCCGCCAATGACAGTTCGCTGCTGGCGGCGGCCAGCTGTTCGGCGCTATGGCGCAGGGCGGTTTCCACCAGCTCGTCTTTCGACTTGAAGTGGGCATAGAAGCCGCCATGGGTCAGGCCCAGGGTCTTCATCAACGGTTGCAGGCCGGTTGCACCAACGCCATCGCGGCGGAACAGGCGTGCGGCTTCTTCGATGATGCGCTGGTGGGTCTGGGCTTTGTGGTCTTCGGAGTAACGCATGGAGTACCTGGCCGCTGATATTTCAGATGTTGGCTGCCATCTTACCCGCTTCGTCTGGCTGATTCAGCGCCCGGCGCAGTGACGCGCCGGACGGGTGAAGCACAGGATCAGACGGCTTCCAGCAGAGTGGCAACGCCCTGGCCGCCGGCAATGCATTGGGTGGCAATCGCATAGCGACCACCCGTGCGCTGCAGCAGGCTGGCCGCCTTGCCGGTAATCCGCGCTCCGGTTGCCCCCAGTGGGTGACCAAGCGCCAGGGCACCGCCGTCGAGGTTGACCTTGGCCATGTCCAGCCCCAGCTCGCGCACGCAGGCCAGTGACTGGCTGGCGAAGGCTTCGTTGATTTCCACCAGGTCGATGTCCTCGATACGCAAACCGGCGCGCTGCAGCACCTTGCGTGTCGCCACCACTGGGCCCATGCCCATGATTTCCGGTGCGCAACCACCCACTGCGACAGCCTTGATGCGCGCGAAGATATTCAGGCGATGGCGACAGGCAAAGTCTTCACTGCACACCAGCACGGCGGCGCTGCCGTCGGTGAGTGGTGACGCCGTGCCCGCGGTCACGCTGCCGCCAAAGGCCGGCTTGAGCTGAGCCAGGGCCTCGAGGTGGGTGCCAGGGCGGATGCAGCCATCGGCCTCGACCAGGCCTTCTGGCGTGCTGATGGCGACGAGTTCATCGCGAAACAGGCCGCGCTCACGGGCTGCAGTGGCTTTGGCATGCGACTCGACGGCCATGGCGTCCTGATCACTGCGACTGACGTTGAAACGCTTGGCCACTTCCTCTGCCGTGTGCCCCATGCTCATGTAAACCTGCGCAAAGTTCTCAAGCAGGGCGGGGTTGGGGGAGATATTGAAGCCGCCCATGGGCACGCGCGTCATCGATTCGACCCCGGCACAGAGAAAGGCCTCGCCGGCGCCGAGCATGATTTGTCCGGCCGCGAAATGCACGGCAGTCATTGACGAGCCACAGAAGCGGTTGACTGTTGCCCCACCGAGGGTTTCCGGGAACCCGGCGCGGAAGCTGGCAATCCGGGCGATATTCATGCCCTGTTCGGCTTCCGGGTAGGCGCAGCCCATGATCACGTCTTCGATCTCTGCTGGATCGAGGTCGAGCTTGTTCACCAGGCCACGCAGCGTCTGGGCGGCGAGGTCGTCCGGGCGGAGGTTGATCAGGGAGCCTTTCTTGGCGAAGTGAAATGGCGAGCGAGCAAAACCGGCGATGACGATGGATGACATGGTGGAGTTCCTCATGGTGATTAACGCGATGGCAAAGCCGGACTCAGCCGGGCATGTTGAGAATCAGGCAGGTGGTTGAGCCCACGGCATACAGGCGGTCGTCGACGTCATAGATACGCCCCTCGGCCAGTGCGGTGGTGCGGCCGAGATGGACGATGCGCCCCTCGGCGCGGATCGGGCCGATTTTCTTGTTCAGGGCCCGGATATAGCTGATGCGCAGGTCGGTGGTGGTGTAACCCTGGCCGCGTTGCAGTTGGGTGTGGATGGCGCAACCCATGCAGGAGTCGAGAAGGGTGGCGGCGTAACCACCGTGTACGCTGCCCAGGGGGTTGTAGTGACGTTCATCGGGCGTGCCCTGAAAGAGAAAACGACCGGGTGACCACTCCAGTGGGATGAAATCCAGCAGGTGACCGATGGGCGGCGAGGGCAGTTCGCCGCGGCCGATACCGTCAAAGAACTCCTGCGGTAATAGTTCGCTGACTTGCGCCAGGCTCATGCTGCCGGGTGCACCAAGGCTGGCGCGCATGGCCTGTTCGGCGGCGATCCATTCGGCCAGTTTTTCTTCGTGTGATGGAATGCTCATGGGGGCCTCTGCTTGGATCGGTGTTTTATATTTCGAGTGTAATTTTATTGTTTACATTACGACCGAAATATTAATAAATGGCAAGCCACTGCCGCTGAAAATTAAGGGACACGCCATGCACGCTCATCCACTACCGTCGCGCCGTCTGTTGTTGATGCTGGTGGCGTTGACCGCCCTTGGCGAAATCTCCACGCAACTGATCATTCCCAGTCTTGGCGCTATCGAGCTGATCATGGCCGCACAACCGGGTAGCAGCCTGCTGGCGTTGTCGGCTTTCGTCGCGGCTTTTGGCCTGGGGCAGTTATGGCTCGGGCCTCTGTCGGATCGCATTGGCCGGCGTCCGGTGCTGATCGCAGGGGGGCTGATCTATTTGCTCGCCACCTTGTGGATGCTGCTGGCCGGCAGCATGGGTGAATTTATCGCTGCCCGCGTGTTGCAGGGCATTGGTGCCTGTACGGCGCTGGTGTTGGCGCGGGCCATCGTCCGCGACGTGTGGCAGGCGCAGGCAGGGCCTGCCTTGGCGCTGACGGTGATCGGCATGCTCTGCGCCATTGCTCTGTCGCCGATGCTGGGCGGCGTGTTGGTGCTGTATGGCGGCTGGCGCGCACCGATTGCTCTGGCGCTGCTGATTGGTTTTGCCTGCGTGTGCGCGGTGCTGGGCCTGTATCGCGAGAGCAATCGCCAGCTCGATCCGCAGGCCGGGCAGCTCAGCCGTTTGGCCGGCAACTATGCCGATCTGCTGCGCGCTGCTTCGTTCCGTGCGCTGGCCCTGACGCTGGCCTGCACCTATGGCGCGATGTTCGCGGTGGTGGCTGGCTCTTCCGCCGTGTATATCGACCTGCTTGGGCTGAGTCCGGCGCAGTACGGCATTACCTTTGGCGCAATTGTGTCGGCGTTGATCGCCGGGGCGATTTTTACCCAGCGGCGCATCCTGCAACTAGGGCCGGAAAAGATCGTCGGCATCGGCGTGGCGTTGGTGGCGAGCGGTGCGCTGGCGACGCTGGCGATCTATCTGCTGTTCGGTTTGTCGCTGCTCGGCCTGTCATTACCCCAGGTGCTGCTCACCCTGGGTGGCGGCATGCTGATACCTGCTTCGGTGGCCGGCGCGGTGATCCCCAATGCCCACCGCGCTGGGCTGGCCGCAGGCTTTATGGGGTTTGCGCAAATGGCCGGGGCCACCTGCAGTGGCGTCTTGCTCAGCCTGCTGGCGGATGGCTCGGCGTGGCCTATGGTGTTGCTGAACAGTTTATTCGCCGTCGCGGCGTTCTGCGCCTTTCATCTGCTGCGCCCACGGCCGGCAGCGAACGCGGCACTGGTTGGCTAAACCCTAGGAGCAACTCCATGAGCAACTATGACGTGCTGATTATCGGGGGTGGCCCCGGTGGCTATAACGCGGCTATCCGCGCCGGACAACTGGGCCTCAAGGTCGCCTGCATCGAGGGCCGCGAGACCCTCGGCGGCACCTGCCTGAATGTCGGCTGCATGCCGTCGAAGGCCTTGCTGCATGCCTCGGAACTCTACGAAGCGGCGACCAGCGGCGAGCTGAACAACCTCGGCATCGAGGTCAAGCCGACGCTCAATCTGGCGCAGATGATGAAACAGAAGGATGAGAGCGTCACAGCCCTGACCAAGGGCATCGAGTTTCTGTTTCGCAAGAACAAGGTCGAGTGGATCAAGGGCTGGGGGCGTTTGAACGGGCCGGGCAAGGTTACCGTGACCCTCGCCGATGGCAGTGTGCGTGAGCTTACGGCCAAGGACATTGTGATCGCCACCGGCTCGGAACCGACGCCACTGCCGGGAGTGACCATTGATAACCAGCGCATTCTCGATTCCACCGGTGCGCTGGCTCTGCCCGAGGTGCCCAAGCACCTGGTGGTGATCGGTGCCGGAGTGATTGGCCTGGAGCTGGGTTCGGTGTGGCGGCGCTTGGGCAGCGAAGTGACGGTGGTGGAGTATCTCGACCGCATTTGCCCAGGCCTGGACAACGAAGCCGCGAAAACCCTGCAGCGCACCCTGAGCAAGCAGGGCATGAATTTCAAACTGGCGACCAAGGTCAGCGCGGCCAAGGCTGACGGCAAAGGGGTAACCCTTGACCTGCAGCCCGCCGCCGGCGGCGAAACCGAGCAGCTGCAAGCCGATTATGTGCTGGTGGCTATCGGTCGACGACCTTATACCGCTGGCCTCGGCCTGGAAACGGTCGGCCTCGCCACCGACAAGCGCGGCATGCTGGAAAACCAGCAGCACCGCAGCAGCGTGCCGGGCATCTGGATCATCGGCGACGTGACCTCCGGGCCGATGCTCGCACACAAGGCCGAAGATGAGGCCATCGCCTGTATCGAACGGATTGCCGGGCACGCTGCCGAGGTTAATTACCAGGCGATTCCCGGGGTTATCTACACCAAGCCGGAAGTCGCCACCGTGGGCAAGACCGAGGAGCAGTTGAAGGCCGAAGGACGGGCTTACAAGGTTGGCAAGTTTCCCTTTACCGCCAACAGCCGGGCGAAGATCAACCACGAGGCCGAAGGCTTCGTCAAAGTGCTGGCCGATGAGCGTACCGACCAGATTCTCGGCGTGCATATCATCGGCCCCAGCGCCGGCGAGCTGATCGGCGAATACTGCGTGGCCTTGGAGTTCAGTGCTTCGGCTGAGGACGTTGCGTTGATCTGCCATCCGCACCCAACGCGTTCGGAGGCGCTACGCCAGGCGGCGATGAGTGTGCATGGCTGGGCCATGCAGGCCTAAGTCTACTTACAGTCTGCTGCGCGTCGGCCCTGCTGCGTTAAAAGCAGGCTCGGAATGCTCATGTACAAAAGTACACTCCGCTTCCTTGCCGCTTTGACCAGCCGGAGGCTGTTACTAACGTAGCGCCTTGCATGGCTCTAGCTCGCAAGACTTCAAAAAGATTCTTAAAGCCCCAAAGCATTACGCGCCGAAACGCTGGAGTTGCATCTCTTGCAAGCGGCTCAGGGTGCGGCGAAAGGCGAAGCTCAGGTAGCCCTCGGTGTAGAGTTCGGCCAACGGCACCTGGGCTTCCAGATACAGCGGCACCTTGCGGTCGTAACACTCATCCACCAGGGCGATAAAGCGCCGCACGCTGTCATCCTTGACCGACAGCGCCGGCAGCTGCCGATCACCGGCCTGCACCCGCTCGACGCCATCTTCGGTGCCACGAGCGATCTTCGCCGCGCGTTGCGGGCTGCTCAGGTTCGGCACTTCGCTGAGCAGAATTGCCTGGAAGCGGTCGCACAGGGCGATAAAGTCCGGCGCGGCCAGGGGCTGCTCGCACAAATCAGCAAAGCGGCACCAGAGCACGCCGTCGCAGTGGCGCAGGGTCTGCACGCTGCGGTGGTCGAGCGTGAGCGGTTGATCACTGCTGGGCTTGCCTGCGGCCAGCTGGCTAAAGGTTCGGCTCAGTACGCTGGGCAGCCCAGGCGTGGCAACCCAGTAACGGCTATGCGCGGCGCCTGGGTGCAGGCGATGGTCTTGCTCGCCGTTGAGGCTGACCACCTGCATATGCTGTTGCAGGGCCGCCACCGCCGGCAGAAAACGCTCGCGGTTGAAACCTTCGGCATACAGCAGTTCAGGCGGCTGGTTGGAGGTGGCGACTAGCACCACACCCTGCTCGAACATCACCTGAAACAGCCGACCGAGAATGATCGCATCGCCGATATCGCTGACAAACAACTCGTCGAAACACAGCACGCGCAGTTCGCGGCTCAGCTCCAAGGCCAGCGCCTGCAATGGGTCAGGCGTACCGGTGAGCTGAAACAGGCGCCTATGCACCCAGCGCATAAAGTGGTGAAAGTGCTGGCGCCGCGCCGGGACTTTCAGGCCTTTGTAGAAACTGTCCATCAGCCAGGTTTTGCCACGGCCAACCGGCCCCCACAGATATACCCCGCTGAGCGGGCTCAAGGGTTCGTCTTGGTGCAACGCCTGATAGCAATCATGCAAGGCTTGGGCGGCTTGCCACTGCGCCGGGTCGGATTTAAAACCGTCTCGGTCGATGGCCTGCTGATAGGCGCTGAGGGGTGAATTACTGGGCATGAAAACAGGCGTGTGGCAGTGAGGTGGCGCGTTATAGCCTGTTGGCAGGCCTACGCGCCACCTCTCACCGCAATCAGCGCCAGTTGAGGATTGGCCAGCCAGCTTCCTGAGCGTGTCGCAACAAGGTGGGGTCAGGGTTGACCACGTGCGGCTTGTCGACCACCTGCAGCAGCGGCAGGTCGTTGCGTGAGTCGGAATAGAAGTAGGCGCCTTCCAGGCTTTCGCCCTGTTCCTGCAGCCATGCTTGCAGGCGAATCACCTTGCCTTCGCGGTAGGTCATCACGCCCTGGGTGCGACCGCTGTAGTGGCCGTGTTGCTGTTCCAGGTCGATGGCCAGTACTTCCTCGATATTCAGGCGCGCGGCCACCGCGCTGACCAGAAAATGCGCCGAGGCAGAAATGACCAGAATGCGGTCGCCGGCGGCGCGATGCTGCGCCAGGCAACGGGTGGCGTCGCTGTAGAAAATCGGCTCAATCACGTCTTCGACAAAGGGCTCGACCACATGGGCGACTTCTTCCGGTGTGCGGCCCACCAGCGGCGACAGGGTGAAGGCCATGTAGTCTTCCATGGCCAGGCTGCCGGCGGCGTACTGCCGCATCAGTTCCTGTTCATGGGCGATAAAACTGTCCGCATCGGCCCAGCCGAGCTTGACCATTTCCTGGGTCCACAGGCTGGCGCAGTCACCGCCGATCAGGGTTTCGTCCAAGTCGAAAATTGCCAGGGCCATCAGGCCACCTCACAGATTGCGTTGTCTTCAATGTTCAGGTTGATGCGTTGGCCGCTGGCCAGCAGATCGGCGGGGGAGCGGTTGAGCACGTCCACCAGCAGTTCGACGCCACGGGCTTCGATGCGGTAACGGATCACGTTGCCGAGCAGGCGATGGCTGTGAATCTGTCCTTCGATCGCGCCCTGTGCGCCGAGCTGGATGGCTTCCGGGCGGATCGCCACACGGCTGTTGATCGGGCGCAGCAACAGGCGGCTGGCGGCGTCGGCATCAAGCAGGTTGTAGTTGCCGATAAACCCGGCGGCGAAGGCGTCCACTGGCGCGCTGTAGAGACTTTCCGCGTCGCCGCTCTGGACGATCTTGCCGGCATTCATCAGCACGATGCGGTCGCTCATGACCAGGGCTTCTTCCTGGTCGTGGGTGACGAAAATGGTGGTCAGGCCCAGCTCCTGCTGGATGCTGCGGATCTGTTCGCGCAGGTGTTTGCGAATCCGTGCATCCAGCGCCGACAGTGGCTCATCGAGTAACAGTAAACGCGGGCGGGTGACCAGGGAGCGGGCCAGTGCCACGCGCTGGCACTGGCCGCCGGAGAGCTGGTGCGGGTAGCGTTCGGCGAAGTCGTTGAGTTCGACCAGTTCCAGCACCTGTTTGACCCGCTGTTCGGCCTCACTGCCTTTGATCTTCTGCATGCGCAGGCCGAAGGCTACGTTCTGTGCCACGTTCATGTTGGGAAACAGGGCGTAGCTCTGGAACACCATGCCGATGCCGCGTTTCTGCGGCGTCAGTGGTACCAGATCCTGGCCGTCGAGGATGATCTGGCCACCATTGACTCCGGTCAGGCCGGCGATGCAGCGCAGCAGAGTGGATTTGCCGCAACCGGAGGGGCCGAGCAGGGTGATGAATTCACCCTTGCCGATTTCACAATCGATTTCGCTGAAGATGGGGGTGCTGCCGTAGCTTTTATGCAGGCCGCGGATGCTCAGGTAACTCATGGTCTGTCCTTGTTCAGGCGATTGGCTGCCCAGGTGAAGATCAGCACGAAGAAGAAATAGGAAATCACCAGCGCACTGTTGAAGTGGCCGCTGCTGTTTTTCATGTTGTTCAGGTACACCTGCAGGGTTTCATAGCGGGTGCCGACCAGCAGGTTGGCAAACACGAACTCGCCAAACAGGAAGCTGAAGGAGAGAAACAGCGAGACCATCAGGCCCTTGCGCAGGTTGGGCAATACCACCAGAAAAGCCGCCTGCCAGGTGCTGGCGCCGAGCAGCTGGGCGGCGTCCATCAGGTCGCGCAGATTGATCGCTTGCAGGTTGTTGGTGATTGCCCGGTACATAAAGGGCAACGCCACGGTGAAGTAGCAGCCAATCAGAATCCACGGTGTGCCCACCATCGCCAGTGGCCCGGAGCCATAGACCTGCAGCAGCCCCACCGACGACACCACGGGCGGCACGGCGAAGGGCAGCAGGATGAGGATGTTCATCAGGCCGTCGAGCTTCGGGAAGTGGTAATGCACCACGAACAGCAGCGGCAGAATCAGCAGCACCGAGAGCAACAGCGCGGCGAAGCACACCAGCAGCGATTGAGCAAAGGCGGCGAGAAAGCGTGGGTCGCTCCACAGCGCCACATACCATTTAAAGGTCAGCCCGGATGGCAGGATGGTCGCCGACCAACTGGTGGACAGCGAATAGAGCAGGGTGCCGGCCAGCGGCAGCAGCAGAATCAGGAACAGCAGCCAGACCACCACGCGGTGATAAAGGGCCGCGGGTTTGTTTTCAGCGAGCGACATGGTAGCTCCTCTTCAGCAGCCATTGGTGCGCAGCAGTGATCACCACCATCAGGCCCACCAGCACCATCGCCAGGGCGCTGGCCATGTCCGGGTTGAGGCTGATATCACCGGCCACCATCGCGGCAATGCGGATCGGCAGCACGTTGAAATTGCCGGTGGTCAGCGCGTACACCGTGGCGTAGGCGCCGAGCGCATTGGCCAGCAGGATGACGAATGTGCCAAGCAGCGCCGGGGTCAGCACCGGCAGGCCGATATGCCGCCAGAAGTCCCAGGTACCGGCACCGAGCAGGGCCGCGGACTCGCGCCAGTCCTCGCGCAGGGCGTCGAAGGCGGGATAGAGCAGCAGCACGCCAAGGGGAATCTGGAAATAGGTGTAGAGCACGATCAGTCCATTTTTCGAGTAGAGGTTGAAGCTCTCGATCAGGCCGATCTTGATCAGCAGCAGGGTCAGCGCACCGTTGAAGCCGAGGATGATGATAAAGGCGAAGGCCAGCGGCACCCCGGCAAAGTTGCTGGTCATGTTGGAGAAGGCCATGACGAAGTCGCGCAGCTTCGAGTCGACCTGGCGCAGCGAGTAGCTGCCGAGCACGGCGATGACGATGCCAAACAGGCTCGACCAGAAGGCGATCTGCAGGCTGTGCTTGATCGCCTGCAGGTAGAACTTGGAGCTGAAGATCTTCTCGTAGTTGCCCAGGCCCCAGCTGTCACCAACGCTCAGGCTGTGCACCGCCACCCACACCAGTGGAGCGATCTGGAAGGCGATAAAAAATACCGCGAAGGGCAGCAGGCACAGCAGGGCCAACCACCGGCCGCGATTGCCACGGGGTTTGTCTGCTGTCACTTGAGCAGCTCCTTGCACCAGGGTTTGTCATGGGCCGCGCCGAGCAGGGTGCAGATGGTGCCGCACAACTCGGTCTGTCGCGGTTGGGCCTGGCCATCCAGGCTGAACGCACTGCCGGCGACGAACAGCGGCACTTCACGCTCTTCCGGCAGCAGGCCGTTGTGCGAGCGGTCGTTATTCATGCCGTGGTCTGCCGTTACCAGCACCTGATAGCCGGCATCCAGCCAACGTTGCAGGTACTCGGCCAGCAACAGGTCGGCGACCCGCGCGCTGTTGCGGTACTGCGGCGAATCCAGGCCATGCTTGTGGCCGGCGTCATCAATATTCATCGGGTGCACCAGGAGAAAGTTGGGCCGGTGCTGCACCCGCAGGTGCTCGGCGTCGGCAAACAGGTGCGAATCCGGATAGTGGTCGGCGTAGTAAAAATGGCCCTGCTGAATGGGCAGGTCAGGGTCGCTGGTGTGGCGGTCGCGGGCGGCATCGAAGGGCGCGCGGTTATACAGCTCACTGATCCAGTGATAGGCCGCTGCCGCAGTGGACAGGCCGGCGGCGCGGGCATAGTGGAAAATGCTGCGCTGGTTGGACAAACGCACCACATCGTTGTGCACGATGCCGCTGTCGATAGGTGCGACGCCGGTCATGATGCATTCGTAGAGTGGACGAGACAGCGAGGGCAGCTCGCATTCGAGCTTGTACAGTGCGGCACGGCCGGCACCGCAGTAGGCCTGCAGATGGCCCAGCGCATGGCGGGCCACCTCGTAATTCAGGCCATCCAGTACGACCAGGATGACGTTGTGTTTCATCGAACGATTTCCTTGAACAAAAACGCAGCCCGGCGAATGTGTCGGGCTGCGGACCCGCAATTACTGCATTTCGATGATCACATTTTCCTGCCACAGCTGCGGCAGTGCTTTGGAGGTGGCTTCCCAGGCCGCCGGATCCTTGATCGGCTGAACCTTGGCGTACTGCTCGTTCGGCAGCAGTTTGGCCTGTACCTCGGCTGGCAGGGTCAGGTGCTCGGCGCGAATCGGGCGCGCGTTACCCTTGGCCAGGTTGATTTGCCCGGCATCGCTCAAGATGTACTCACGCGCCAGCTTGGCGGCGTTGGGGTTCTTGGCGTACTTGTTGATGATGGTGCTGTAGCCGGAGATCACCGAACCGTCGGACGGGATCAGCACCTCGAAGCGGCTCGGGTCGATCTGATCGCGGTAGGACAGGCCGTTGAAGTCCCAGACAATACCGACTTCCACTTCACCTTTTTCCAGAGTCTGGATGGTCGGGTTGGACAGGCCCAGGCGGCCCTGCTTGGCGATTTCAGCGAAGAAATCCAGGCCCGGCTGGATGTTTGTCTCATCACCGCCATTGGCGATGGAGGCCGCCAGAACCCCGTTAACGGCCTGAGCTGCAGCGCTGACGTCACCGATGGCAACCTTGTAAGTGCCCTGTTTCAGGTCGGCCCAGGAACGCGGTACGTCCTTGACCAGTTGTTTGTTGACAATAAAGGCGATGGAGCCGGTGTAGGCCAGCATCCAGTGGCCGTCGGCGTCCTTGGCCCAGCTTGGAATCTGTTCCCAGGTGCTCGGTTTGTAGGCTTGGGTAACACCTTGCTGCACGGCGATGGGGCCAAAAGCCGCGCCCACGTCACCGATGTCGGCGGTGGCATTGTCTTTTTCAGCGGCGAACTTGGCGATTTCCTGGGCTGAGCTCATGTCGGTGTCCATGTGCTTGAGGCCATAGAGCGTGTTCAAATCGGCCCAGGTGTCCTTCCAGTTGGCCCAGCTGTCAGGCATGCCCACACTGTTTACCGCGCCTTCAGTGCGCGCGGCCTGTTCCAGTGCTTTCAAGTCCGTCCCGGCGGCCATAGCGGAAGTCGCCAGGGCGATGGCTGAGCCCATCAGTGAAGCCAGCAGCAGTTGTTTCATTGGAAACTCCTTTGCGAGTGAGGTGCGTGCGGTAAAGGTCTGGTCTAGATCAGCAAGACCCAGGCCAATTTATGCGTGTTAAATGACAGTTTTATGTACGCTGCTCATTAAACGCTTCAATCCACTGCGTCTGAGCGAGAGCACCACAAGCGTAGACCATGAATAATTCCGCTTGCCGACTGCCTGCGAAGCAAGATTGACCGGACTATGGTGATGCCGGAAGAAAGTTGTCATGGCATGGTCATCAAGACTGCTTAAACTTGAAACATGATTTTTAGCGCGGTACCAACAGGTTTATGCCCTCAAATGGGGCTGGACTAGTCCAATTTGGGAGGTCTTGATGCGCGATGAAGCGCCGCGGGCAGTCACTGCTATATGTCGGGCATTGGAAGAACAGATCGAGCATGGCTTGTTGCCATCGGGTAGCCAGTTGCCGGCCGAGCGCAAGCTCAGCGAAGTGTTCGATACCACGCGCATTACCCTGCGCGAGGCCTTAGGGCAGCTTGAGGCTCAGGGGTTGATTTACCGTGAGGAGCGTCGTGGCTGGTTTGTTTCACCTCCGCGCGTGGCTTATAACCCGTTGGTGCGCAGCCACTTCCATGCCATGGTCGGCGAGCAGGGCCGGGTGCCAGCTACCGAAGTGTTGAGTGCCAAGCTGATTCCTGCCAGTGCGGAAATCTGCCAATTGCTGGCGCTGCCGGCGCTGTCCAGCGTGTATCAGATCCGCCGCGCACGGCGCATCGACGGCCGCCTGGTGCTGTACGTTGAGCACTACCTCAATCCGAATTACTTTGCCGGCATTCTGGATTTCGACCTGACCCGTTCGCTGACCGAACTGTATGCCAGCGAATACGACATTCATTACGGCCGGGTGCGCTTCGACATGGTGCCCACAGCGTTGCACAGTGAAGCCGCATCGGCATTGAAGGTAGCGGTGGGCAGCCCTGCGCTGCGCATTGTGCGGATCAACCGTGACCAGCATGGCCGCTTGATTGATTGCGACCTGGAGTTCTGGCGCCACGACGCCCTGCATGTGAGCGTCGAGGTGCCGGAGTGATGGTCACAGCGTAGGGTGGATGGACAAGCGCCATCCACCCTACGCTGTTGCGAGCTTGCAGATAACGGGCGTCAGGGCAGCTCAGCGCTGGCGTAGAACGCTGTCAGGACTTTCACCAGATGCGCCAGGTCATGGCTGCCGGCCAGTTCGCGGATCGAATGCATGGCGAAGGTTGGCAGGCCGATATCCACGGTGCGCACGCCCAGCTGGCTGGCGGTGATCGGGCCGATGGTCGAGCCGCAACCCATGTCGCTGCGGGTGACGAAGCTTTGCACCGGCACTTCGTTTTCCAGGCACAGGTGGCGGAAGAATCCGGCGGTTTCGCTGTTGGTGGCGTAGCGCTGGTTGCTGTTGATCTTGATCACCGGGCCGGCGTTGAGCTTGGGGCCGTGGTTGGCGTCATGCTTGTCGGGGTAATTGGGGTGTACGCCGTGGGCATTGTCGGCCGAAACCAGTAGCGAGCGCTGGATGATGCGTACGAAGGCGTCTCCATCTGGCAGCACGCGACGCAGCACCTGTTCGAGCATCGGGCCGTCGGCGCCGCAGGCCGAGCAGGAGCCGACTTCTTCATGGTCGGTGCACACCAGTACACAGCTTTCCTCATCCGGCGCCGCCAGTAGCGCCTGCAGTCCGGCGTAGCAGGACAGCAGGTTGTCCAGCCGCGCGCCGGCGATAAAGTCGCTGTTCAGGCCAATCACTGCCGCGCTCTGGGTATCGTAGAAGCTCAGCTCGTAATCGAGCACCGCATCGGCACTGAAGTCATGTTCACGAGCCAGTTGGTCGGTGATCAGCGCGCGGAAGTCGGCCGCTTCGCTGCCCGCGAGCTGGGCGAGAATTGGCGGCAGTTCGTTCTGTGCATTGATCGCCCAGCCCTGATTGGCCTCGCGGTTGAGGTGGATGGCCAGGTTGGGGATCACCGCAATCGGGTTTTGAAAGTCGATCAGCTGGCTTTCCACTTTGCCATCGCGGCGGTAGGTGACACGGCCAGCCAGTGACAGGTCGCGGTCGAACCAGGGCGCCAGCAGCGCGCCGCCGTATACCTCGACGCCGAGCTGGAAAAAGCCCTGGCGTTGCAGCTCGGGTTGCGGTTTGACGCGCAGGCATGGGCTGTCGGTGTGTGCGCCGACCAGGCGGATGCCGCCCTCCAGAGGCGAGCGCTTACCCAGTTTGAAGGCGATGATCGAGGAGTCGTTGCGCGTCACGTAATAGCGGCCACCGGCTTCGGTGTGCCAACTGGCGCGCTCATCCAGGTGCTGAAAACCGGTCGCTTCAAGACGCAAAGCCAGGCTGGCGGTGGCGTGGAAAGGGGTGGGCGAGGCCTTGAGGAACTCGATCAGGCCTTGATTCAAATCTTCGCGCATAGGGCACTCCAGACGGCAATCGGCCGAGTTTAGCGGATTTGCTAAAGGCGCTGTTGTGCCGCAACGCGGCTTGTCAGGCCAAGCGCATGAGAGTGGAGCGTTTGTCGCGGCTGAAGCCCCTCCCACGATTTTGGTTTAGGCGGCTAGATCAGGCGGTAGCTTCATATTGTGGGAGGCGCTTTAGCGGCGATCTTTCAGAACTGCGATTACCTACCCTCATGGCAGGTAGGCAATCGCTCAGCGCGGGATGCTGATCAGGCTGAGCAGGTAATCGTCGAACTCGGCGAACTGACCTTCCAGCTCGCTGCCAGCGGGCCAGTCGGCATGCAGGTCAATCAGCAGGCGCATGCGCACTTTATTGTCAGCATCAATGCTGAGCAGCTCGGCATCCTGAAAGTAGAAGTGCTGCAATACCTGCGGGTAGAGCGCCTTGAACAGGCTTTCCTTGAGTGAGAAGGTCAGGCTGATGCGTTGCGCGTGCTGTTCGCTCGGCAGCTCTTGCAAGCGCAACAGTTCGGCGGGGGTGAGGATTTCCCCGGCCAAGCGCTCGGCGCGGCTGGCCGGCATGATCTGCTCGATATCCAGGCCAAGGCCGCGCCAATCCGCGTTGTTGCCCACTACGGCGCCGGCCCAGCCGCTGCCGTGGGTGATGGAGCCGACAATACCTAACGGCCACTGCGGCGCGCGATCCTCACCACAGGCTGGAACGGTCGCTGTGCCGGTCAAACGCAGCAAGGCTTCACGCGCACACAGGCGGCCGGCCAGGTATTCGGCCTGACGTTTGGCCACGCCACGCACCGGTTCGATGGCGCAACGGCTGAAATCTGCTGGGTCAAGCAACTCGGGCTTAAAAGTGGTGCTGATCAATCGCACTGACGGCAGTTTGTGCGGCAACGGCCAGTGGTCATTCAGCGGGCTGCAGCAGGGTGGCAAGTAGGTTGTATTCATCGGCCTATTCTGCCGCGCGGGGCTTTGCACGGCCAGCTGCTGTGGGCGTTTACATTTCTTTGCAAAGCGGCAACAAAGCTAAACGGAGTTGCCCAGGCTTTTTTGCCACACTGCGGTATGCGTCTCTTTGGAGGCGCAGGTGAGGTTGTAGCAAGTGCATGCGTGAGGCGTGTACCTGCATTTCTCTGAGAATGAGTACGGGAGCCCGTTTGGGCTCCCGTTTTTTTTGCCTGCTTTTCAAGGCGATCATCTTACCGGCCGTCGCTGCACTGTTTACCCACCAGGCTTAAACGTCTGCTATTTGGTATCGAGTGATGCAGCGGTCCAGATCATCCTTTAGCGTTTTGAACTGGTCGCGGATGAATACGCGATTGCCGCTGTAGCGGGAGTGATGCTTGCTGCCGCGAAAGCTCTGCGCTTGGTTACTGGCTTGCAAGGCTCTAACTCGCGAGATCGTTAAAAAGCTTTCAAAGGAGAGGTCGTTCAGCATCTGTTCAGCAAGGGTTCAGTGGGCGTTCAGCTAGGGGGAGGCAACATGGACCTCGAGTTAAGCAACACCGACTAACCACTGAGGACACACCATGAACCGCACTCTTAGCAAACTGGCCCTGGCGACTTCCCTGACCTTCGCTGCGGCTGCGGCCAATGCCGGCGACAACTTTGTTGGCCTGACCTGGGGTCAGACCGATAACAACATTCAGAAGTCCAGCGCGCTCAACAGCAATCTGAACAACCCCAAGCTCGACAAGGTGATCAACGACACGGGCACCTGGGGCGTGCGTGCCGGTCAGGTCAGCGAGACAAACCGTTACTACATGACCTACGAGAATGTCTCGGACACCGACAGCGGCAACAAGCTGCGTCAGCAGAACCTGCTCGGTAGCTACGATGTGTTCCTGCCCATTGGCGACTACAACACCAAGCTGTTCGGCGGCGCTACCGCCGGCCTGGTCAAGCTGGAGCAGGAGAGCAAAGGCTTCAAGCGTGACAGCGATATCGGCTATGCCCTCGGCCTGCAGGCTGGCATTCTGCAAGACATCAACCAGAATGCCTCGATTGAAGCCGGCTATCGCTATCTGCGCACCAATGCCAGCACCGAAATGGCACCACACGGCGCAGGCAAAGCCGGCTCGCTTGACCTGCACAGCAGCGGCCAGCTTTACCTGGGTGCCAACTACAAGTTCTAAGAACTTGTCTCGGACCTGCTGCGCGTCGGCCAACGGCCTCGGAATGCTCATTTACACCTCGTAAACTGCGCTTCCTCGGCCGCTTGACCAGCCGGAGGCTGTTACTAACGTAGCGCCTTGTTTGGCTCTAGCTCGCGAGATCCGATTCAGGTTCTACGCCGCAGGTAGGCCAAAAGGGCCGGGCACAATGCCCGGCCGCTTTATTGGAGGAATGTGCAGGATGAAACTGTTGGTCGTGGAAGATGAAGCGCTGCTGCGTCACCACCTCTATAGCCGGCTTGGCGAGCAGGGCCATGTGGTCGATGCCGTGGCCAATGCCGAAGAAGCGCTGTACCGCGCTGCCGAATACAACCATGACCTGGCGGTAATCGACCTCGGTCTGCCAGGCATGAGCGGGCTGGACCTGATTCGCCAGTTGCGCAGTCAGGACAAGAGCTTCCCCATTCTGATCCTCACCGCCCGTGGTAACTGGCAGGACAAGGTCGAAGGCCTGGCCGCCGGTGCCGATGATTACGTGGTCAAACCCTTTCAATTCGAAGAGCTGGAAGCACGCCTGAACGCTTTGCTGCGCCGCGCCTCGGGCTTTACCCAAGCGAGCATTGCCGCTGGCCCGCTGGTGCTCGACCTAAACCGCAAACAGGCGCTGCTCGATGGCGAAGCCCTGCAACTGACCGCCTACGAGTACCGCATTCTCGAATACCTGATGCGCCACCAGCAGCAGGTGGTGGCCAAGGAGCGGCTGATTGAGCAGCTCTACCCGGATGACGAAGAGCGCGACCCCAACGTGATCGAAGTGTTGGTCGGCCGGCTGCGCCGCAAGCTCGAAGGCCAGCAGGATTTCAAACCCATCGAAACCGTGCGCGGCCAGGGCTACCTGTTTACTGAGCGCTGCCGATGAGCGATGCCGAGCTGAGCAAACCGGCCACTCGCCGTCGCGGCGAGTCCCTGCGCGTGCGCCTAATGCTTGGCACGGCGGTGTTGGCCGTGCTGTTTATGTTGGCGTTGCTGCCGGTCTTGCGCGGCGCCTTTGTGATTGCCCTGGAGCAATCCATCGAAAAACGCCTGGCTTCGGATGCCGCCGGGCTGGTTTCTGCCGCGCGTAATGAGCAGGGCCGATTGAGCATGCCGGACAAACTGCCGGCAGAGGAATTCGACACGCTGGAAGCCAAGCTGCTGGGCTTTATCTACGACCGCCAGGGCACACTGGTCTGGCAGTCGCGCTCCTCGCTGGATGAAAGCGTCAGCTACCGCCCGCGCTACGACGGCCGTGGCCATGAGTTTGTACGCATCAGCGATGCCCAGGGCCGTGAGTTCTTTGTCTACGACGTGGAAATCGACCTGCTGCGTGGGCAGAGCGCGGCCTTCAGCGTGGTCACCATGCAGCCGGCCAGTGATTACCAGGCCATGTACGACGGCTTTATGGGCCAGCTCTACTTCTGGCTCGGTGGCGCGCTGCTGGTGCTGCTCGGGCTGCTGTGGTTTGGCCTGACCTGGGGCTTTCGCAGCCTGCGAGGTCTCAGCGCTGAGCTGGATCAGGTCGAAGCCGGCACCCGTGAAGGCCTGAGCGAACAACACCCGCGCGAGCTGCTGCGCCTGACCGGCTCGCTCAACCGCCTGCTGGAGAGTGAACGCCAGCAGCGCGAACGCTACCGGCATTCCCTGGACGACCTGGCGCACAGCCTGAAAACCCCCTTGGCCGTGCTGCAAAGCGTGGCGGAAGTGATCGACAAGCAGCCGCAGAACCGCGAACAGTCGCAGGTGCTGCAACAGCAGATCGAGCGCATGAGTCAGCAGATCGGCTACCAGCTGCAGCGCGCCAGCCTGCGCAAAAGTGGGCTGATCCGCCACAGCGCGCGCCTGGCACCTTTGCTCGATACGCTCTGCGGCGCGCTGGACAAGGTCTACCGCGACAAACAGGTGCAAGTGCTGCGCGACTTTGCTGTTGAGCAGCACCTGCCGATGGAACGCGGCGCGCTGCTGGAGTTGCTCGGCAACCTGCTGGAGAACGCCTACCGCCTGTGCCTCGGCCAGGTGTGCGTGAGTGTGCGTCAGCAGGGCGGCGTGCTTGAGCTTTGTGTGGAAGACGACGGCCCTGGCGTGCCGGCCGATCAGCGCGAACGCATCCTACGCCGTGGCGAACGGCTGGATGCCCAGCATCCGGGGCAGGGCATTGGCACCGCAGTGGTCAAGGACATTATCGAAAGCTACGGCGGTGAACTGTTGCTGGAGGATTCCAATCTGGGCGGCGCGAGTTTTCGTGTACGGCTGAGCAACTGAAGCATATTGCGAGCATATGGCAGGGGTGTTGGCAGCGGTATTACGGACTTGCTGGCTGCGCCCGGATTTACCTGTGGGCATGCTCTGGTAAGTCGGTCTTCAGGTAAGAAGGAGAAGCCCTAATGAGTGCGCCATTCATGCTGCATCTTGTGCACATAGCGTTTGGTTAAGGGGCCGGCTTTAGCCGGTCCCGAGTGAGCGAAGCGAACGGCCTTGAACCAATTGTTATGTTTCGTCACCACCAAGCTCGGATTCTCGTAATAACTGATTGCTACGCCGCACTGTCAGAATATCAATTTGATCTTTGACGCTATAAATAACCCGATATGCTCCGAACATTACTTCTCTGATGCGGTGTGCACCCACCTCAGGAACAATGCGCCCACTTTCAGGAAAGTCAGCCAAGCGTTCTACTGTGGCAAATAGCTCATCGACCCATTTAACTGCAGCAGCAGGCTTGTCTTCGGCAATGTATTGAGCGATATCTTCTACACGTTCCAACGCAAGCGGAGACCACACGATTTTCATCGGTTCAGCCTACTCAGAACTCGGGACTTTGCGTCTTGATGAGATATGCCTGCCCCGCTGGCAATTTGCTCCTCGGCTTTATAGACCTCTTCCAGTACCTCCAGGCGCTCTTGCATCCTCTCGTACTCCTGGACGTCGACCAGAACGGCAACGCCGCGCCCCCTCTGCGTTAGCACCACGGGGCGGCGGGTTTCATGGATCTGTTTTACAAATGTGGCCACGCCTGCTCTGAACTCAGAGAGGGGGCGGATATCTTCATCTACGTGGACTCTGGACATGACGGGTACCTTCGTACGTTTGCTTGTACTGCTGAGCGTACGCCAGAAGCCAGGGTAGGGCAAGGTAAGGGCTGGTAAACATAACGTTTGGTTAAGGGGCGGGCTTTAGCCCGTCCTAGTGAGCGCAGCGAACGGTTTGAACCAGTTGTTAGAGGTTAACTGCACGCTTACCTCTTAATGTTTCAAATATTTTTATTGATACAGGTGGGTTAAATTCTTTTCCACGCAATGAGAATATGAAGAAAAATATAAGGCTTACGAGATAGTAGCCTGCTGATATTAGTATGATTATTGTTTTTGATAGGCCGCTATATATTGTTGGGATAGTAAACTCTCCGTCTCTGGCTACAATTAATAATGCAGAATTGATTAGTCCAAGCGCCAAGACAAGTAATAGTATTGATATTGTAAGGTCGAATATTTTTAGGGCGGTGAGGCTTGCGAAGTTGAGTGAGCGTTTTTTGAAGGCGAAGTACATTATTGCTGGGGTAACCAATAGAAGCCATACAGAAATGTAATTAGATGCGAATAAAAAAAGCCGGTATTGCAGCTGATACCAGGCGTTCTTTTTTACTTACGATCATAGGTAATTCCGTTTAACCTCTAACGTTTGGTTAAGGGGCCGGCTTTAGCCGGTCCCAGTGAGCGAAGCGAGCGCTTTGAACCATTTGTTAGCCTTTGGAGGCCAGCAGAAGATTTAGCTTTTGATGGAACACCATAGCATTGGAAATTGACAGGGCTATTCCCGAACCAAATATAAATATTGCTAAGCCGACATATATCCAGGGCGAAAGATTAAGTATTAGCACTGCTTTTGCGACGCCAAGCATTAGAAAAAATGTAAGTGCAATTATTGCTAGTAAAATAGCCAGCTGACCAGCAAGATTCCTCCAGTGACTTAAGTTTCTTTCGTTTGCTGGCACAGGCAGCAGCATGCTTAGGTAATGGAATGAGAAACAGCCGCCCCAAAAGAATACTGCGAATCTTGAGAATGCAGCCTCATCAAGACTGCTCATGTCAGTTAGGCTTATTGCGTATAAAAGCGCGCTTGTAAAGAGAACGTACATGAGAATTAAAAATCGTTTTAGGGCTTCGTATTTGTTTGTCATGCGTATACCTAGGGCTAACGTTTGGTTAAGGGGCCGGCTTTAGCCGGTCCCGCAGTGAGCGAAGCGAACGACTTGAACCAGTTGTTAGGCATTACTCTGACTTCTTGCCGTCATTCAAAATTTCGCCGTAAAAGAAGTCGCTCACGGATAGTTTTTCGGTGAATTTTGAGAATGCTTTGTTTAGAAATTTAACAAAGTAGTTTTCTATGGTGCTGTCTGGGCTTAGCACTACATGGACAATGCCCTCGTGGGCTGCAAGTGTTTTTGCACCTTCCTGCGGTTCCAGGGGGCTTACGGCTATTCCACCTACAGCACCGATATCTTTAATGCGGTAGGCAATGGCCGCCATTTGCTCCTGCTTTAGCTTTGATTTTGTATAGCGACGGCACTCTATCAGGATTGTTCCTGAGTCTCCGACACGGATGCCTTTTGCGTCTATTTCCCAATTTGTTCCGGACGCGCCAGGAACTATCTGTTTGCCCTCTACAACGGAAAGGCCCAGCTCTTTGCCAAGCTCGTTAAGAATGAACCGAGCCAGTTCTTCATAACTCTTCCATTTTGTTTCAGGCATGTGCGCAAGTTCCTTTGCCTAACGTATGGTTAAGGGGCGGGCTTTAGCCCGTCCCAGCGAGCGGAGCGAGCGATTTGAACCAGTTGTTAGGCCGTATTTATTCATATTTGAATTTAACGTTTGCGGGGCCGCCATTCTTAACGGAAATAGTAAACGCGCTCCACTTGCCACCTGTGTGTGAATGCATTACTTCATGAAGTTTGGCGGCGAGATCTGTAAGCTTGTCACCTTCGTCATTGAGGTAATCACTAACAATTATTCCGTTGTCTGTATATGAAAATTTAGATCCAACTGACCAGCTGCCATCATCTTCACAATTGTATTCAAAAGTGCAGGTTGCCTCTTCAAACTCTGAGGGGGCACTGTCATAGAGATATTCTGAAATTTTAGAAAGAATATCAGTCTGGGCATCAATGAGGTTCGACATGTGTGAAGCCTAACGTTTGGTTAAGGGGCGGGCTTTAGCCCGTCCCGAGTGAGCGGAGCGAACGACTTGAACCACTTGTTAGGCGCGACGCAGAGCTTCAGCGAACTCATGTTCGCATTCGGCACCCCACCACGGAGCAACAAGCGTACCACCTAGCCCGCATAGCTTTTTTAGCAGTATGAGCAGAGCGTTGATCTCGGACGTTCCCCATGCGCTACCCATTCGGTAGTCGATGGTTAAGCTAGAGGGCATAACGAGAACTCCTAAATCGGGAAGCGTGCAGTTAGCAATGGTTATACCTGCTAGCACTACATGGAATGGCTCTGCTGATTCACAAACAACCAATGACGCATCACCGCTACCTGTGAATGGCTTCTCTTTTTGCGAAGCTTTGATCCAAAGGTAGCCTCCGCTGGCCGTTACACTCCTGGCATTATTTGCGAATAGAAATTCGAAAGCTTTGGATACTTTATCCGGATCTGAATATCGAACTTCCAACTCTGGAAGAGAGCCGTCATCGGTATCAAAGTATCGGAGCAATTTCATACAACGCCTAACGTTTGGTTAAGGGGCCGGCTTTAGCCGGTCCCGAGTGAGCGAAGCGAGCGGCTTGAACCACTAGTTAGGAGCCGCGCTGTGATTTTTGAATTGTAGCCAAGCAATAATTAATACGGCTATTGAGTACACGGCAATTGTTACTTCGGTTCCATATGGATTTGCTATATAAAGAAGAAAAAACCACACAATTGATGCTGTGGATGCTAGTAGCCCAATCCAAAGCAAAAACCTAAATATTTTGTTTTTAAGATTCAATAAATAGGCTGTTAAAACTAACGAAGCAGCTAGCGGGATGGGGAATACCTCGATTGGTATTGAGAAAAAAGCATTTCTGTTGGCTCCCGCGAAAAATAAGAAAGCACAAAATATGAACATGCCAATCCAAAAAAGGTATTTAAGAGTTGCAGATTGATTAGGCATGCGGTTCCTAACTATAATTAGGCGACATCGCTGTCGCATAAAACACCTGAAGGTGTCTGATAACGTTCCTTATCATGCAGCAACCCTTTGATTTGCTTAGAGGCGTGAATGTTCAACGCGACTAAGGTGAGGTGAAAAAGCGACATGAATGGCAACGCGTACCAAACCAGCTCAAGTGTTGTAATGTTCAAACGCTATTGATCGGTTCCAAGGCTGTCTAGCAGATGTGTTGAAAATGTCTCGAAATCACGGCGAGGAGGGGCCGTCAGACCACGTACGATTTAACTGGAGCCCAGAATAGCTGGGCTTTGCCTTCGATCTTTGATTACGCCATAAACGTTCGTGTGTTGCATGCAGTCGGCAACTTTGCTGTCTTACCCTTCCTGCGCCCGATACGCCCCCGGCGTTAATCCCGTCCATTTCTTAAACGCCCGATGAAACGCAGACGGCTCGGAAAACC
The DNA here is from genome assembly GCF_049331905.1 of Pseudomonas cimarronensis. Lineage (GTDB taxonomy): Bacteria > Pseudomonadota > Gammaproteobacteria > Pseudomonadales > Pseudomonadaceae > Aquipseudomonas. Next base: position 2,453,717 of record NZ_CP186283.1, read on the forward strand.
CAAGCTGCTCAGCAATATCCTGAATCGCCAGTTCATCGCGCCCCAGGTGGTAAATCGCCAGGTCGCGGCGCAGATGGTCTTTGAGTTCCTGAAAGCTTGAGCCTTCCTCGCGCAAATGGCGACGCAGGGTTTGTGGGCTCATGTGCAGTTGTTGGGCGACGGCATCCAGGTCCGGCCAGTTGCTGCAGTCGCGGCCAAGCAGGCGGCGGATTTGGCTGATCAGGCTGTCGCCGCCATCCGGGCGGGCCAGCAGGTCAGCGGGGGAGTGCTGGAGAAATTGCTTGAGCGTGCGTTCGTCCTGCAGCAGTGGCATGGCCAGATAGCGTGCGTGAAACAGCAGGCTGGTACGCCCGGCGGTAAAGCGCCGGGTGCAGGGGAAGAGCAGTTCGTATTCGCTGGCATGCGCCGGTTGGCTGTAGGTGAAGGTGGCTTCTTCCAGGCGGATGCGTTGGCCGATCAGCCAGCTGCCGAGGCGATGCCAGATCACCAGCAGGCTTTCCACCAGAAAGTGGTCGGGGTCCCACAGGGTGGAGTCGTCGACGCTTAGCCGCGCCCAGTCGCCTTCGCGTTGGATGCTGATGGCCGGGGCCTCGGGGAACAGGCTGTAGAACAGCGCGCCACGGCCCAGGGCTTTTTCCAGGGAATGGCAGTGGATGATCGCGTAACACATCATGGCGAAGGTGCCGCGCTTGCTGCGCATGCGGCCGAAACCCAGGTATTCGTCGTCGAGACTTTCCCACAGCAGTTGCACCAGGCGGGCGAATTGCTCGGGTGCGACCCGTGCGCGGGGTTCGTCGAGCAGCGCCGGTTGGATGCTCAGCTGGCGCAGCAGCGGCGTGCAGTCGTGGCCCTGGCGTTCGGCGCCGCGTAAGGCCGCGCGGACAAAGTGGCTGGCGATGGTGCGTTCGCGCATGGAGGCTCGCTCGTTGTTATAGGCGGGCGATGGTAGCCACACGCCGGTCTGTGCAACAAGCCAAGGCGCTGTTGGCTGGTCATTGGTTTGCTGGGGATAACCGCCACGGGGCTGGTCATGGGCGTGCGGGAATCCGCCAGATTAGCTGATTTTTAATCGGGTTAATTTTTCAAGTTGCTGATTTATAAGGATTTAAAAATTAAACCCAGAGTGGCATGGGGCTTGCGATAGGCCGCGCGAGGTGCGCCAGGTGCACCGACAAAAAGTCCCCCATCGTTAAGGGGGGTAGTGCTTATTCGGGTGTTGCCGGTGTCGATGGACGTTGCCGGGCAATATCGCTGAGGACCTCTGCCATGACCGCCACGCCGCTCGCTGCGCCACGTCAACCGTTCTACCAGATGCTCTATGTCCAGGTACTGGTGGCCATCACCATTGGTATTCTGCTTGGCCACTTCTACCCGGAAACCGGTGTGGCGCTCAAACCGCTGGGTGATGGCTTCGTCAAACTGATCAAGATGGTGATAGCGCCGATCATCTTCTGCACCGTGGTTAGCGGCATCGCCGGTATGCAGGACATGAAGGCCGTCGGCAAGACCGGCGGTTATGCGCTGCTGTATTTCGAGATCGTTTCCACCATTGCGCTGGTGATTGGCCTGATTGTGGTCAACCTGGCGCAGCCAGGCGTGGGCATGCACATCGACCCAAATACCCTGGATGCCAGCAGCATCGCCGCTTATGCCTCGGCCGGTGCGCAGCAGAGCACCATCGGTTTTCTGCTTAATGTGATCCCGGCCACCGTGGTGGGGGCGTTCGCCAATGGCGACATCCTCCAGGTGCTGTTCTTCTCGGTGATCTTTGCCTTCGCGCTGCAGCGTATGGGTGACTATGGCCGCCCAGTGCTGGAGTTTATCGAGCGCATTGCCCAGGTGATGTTCGGCATCATCAACATGATCATGAAGCTCGCGCCCATCGGTGCCTTCGGTGCCATTGCCTTTACCATCGGTCAGTATGGCGTGGGCTCGCTGGTGCAACTGGGCCAGTTGATGATCTGCTTCTACATCACCTGTGTGTTTTTCATCCTCGTGGTGCTCGGCGGTATTGCCCGTAGCCATGGCTTCAGCATCCTCAAATTCATCAAGTACATCCGCGAAGAGCTGATGATTGTGCTCGGCACCTCGTCGTCCGAGTCGGTGTTGCCGCGCATGCTGACCAAGATGGAAAAACTGGGGGCGAAGAAGTCGGTAGTGGGGCTGGTGATCCCCACTGGTTACTCATTCAACCTCGACGGCACATCGATCTACCTGACCATGGCGGCGGTGTTTATCGCCCAGGCCACTGATACGCCGATGGACCTGACCCATCAGATCACTCTGTTGCTGGTATTGCTGGTGGCGTCCAAGGGGGCGGCCGGGGTCACTGGTAGCGGCTTTATCGTGCTCGCGGCCACGCTGTCGGCGGTGGGCCATCTGCCGGTTGCTGGCTTGGCGCTGATTCTGGGTATCGACCGCTTTATGTCCGAAGCCCGCGCGCTGACCAACCTGATCGGCAATGGTGTGGCGACTATCGTGGTCGCCAAGTGGTGCAAGGAGCTGGATGAAGATACCCTGCAACGTGAACTGGCCAGCGGTGGCAAGGAGCAACCTGTGCCCGCAGCGGCCAAGCCCGAACTGAGCTGACAGATTAATGATGCATTTGAGCCCGCCTTTTGGCGGGCTTTTTTATGCCTGGGCTATGGCCTTGGGCGTTACGCGCGGGATGACCGAATGGGTCAATCCAGGCTGAGCGCATGGGTCATTGAGGCGCGCTGGAGGGCGGCCTAACCTGCAGCACGACTTCAATCCCCCAGGGAGCACACTCGCATGCAGCGCACGATTTTCGACACTGAACATACGATGTTTCGCGACGCCTTCGCCGCCTTTCTGAAGAAGGAAGTGGTGCCTTATCAGGATGAATGGGAAGCGGCGGGCGTAGTCAGCCGCGAGGTGTGGAAGAAGGCCGGTGACATGGGCTTTCTGCTGCCCTGGGCGGATGAGGAATACGGCGGTGCCGGGCTCAAGGACTTCCGCTATGAGCAGATCATGTGCGAGGAACTGGCCAAGATTAACGAGCCAGGCTTCATGATCCCGCTGCATTCGGCACTGTGCGGCCCCTACATCGCCGAGTACGGCAATGCCGAGCAGAAAGCGCGCTTTATGCCGGGCATCATCAGTGGCGAGCTGATCCTTGCGGTGGCGATGACCGAGCCGAGCGCCGGTTCCGACCTGGCCGGTATGCGCACCAACGCGGTGGACAAGGGCGACCACTACCTGCTCAACGGCTCCAAGGTGTTTATCTCCAACGGTTTGCTGGCCGATGTGGTGATCGTGGCGGCCAAGACTGATCCGAACAACAAGCATGCCATGGGCCTGTTCCTGGTCGAGCGCGGCATGGAAGGTTTCGAGCGCGGCAAGAACCTGGAAAAACTCGGCATGAAGAGCCAGGACACCGCCGAGCTGTTCTTCAACAACGTCAAGGTGCCCAAGGCCAACCTGCTGGGCGACGCCAAGGGCGGCTTCTTCTACCTGATGAACATGCTGGCCCAGGAGCGCCTGACCAACGCCTGCGGCGCGGTGGCAGGTGCTGAAGCCGCGTTGCAGACCACCATTGATTACGTGAAGGAGCGCAAAGCCTTCGACCGGCCGATTTCGCACTTCCAGAACACCCGCTTCAAGCTGGCGGAAATGCGCACGCAGATCGACGTGGCGCAGGTGTTTGTCGACCGCTGCGTGATGGACCACAACCAGAAAAAGCTCACCCCGGAAGTGGCCGCCGAAGCCAAGCTGTTTACCACTGAGCTGCTGTGCAAGGTGGTCGATGAAGGCGTTCAGTTGCACGGTGGCTGGGGCTACATGTGGGAATACCCGATCTGCAAGATGTACGCGAACGCACGTATTCAGCGGATCTTCGCCGGCACCTCGGAAATCATGAAGGAGATCATCAGCCGCGGCATGAAGCTGTAAGACGCTTGCCCTGCCAGGCGATCTTGACCCTGCATGGTGGTTGTCTGTTACAACGGGCAACCCAAGCCTCAGGGTTGATGCTTGGAAAACAACAAGAACGAGGGAATGCGATGAACGAGCAACTGCCTCTGGAGCGTCTGGCGCTCTGGGTTGAGAAGCGTCCGAATGCGGTTTGGCTCAGCCAGCCAGTAGACGGCCACTGGCATGACTTTACCTGGGCGCAGGTCGACGAGCAGGCGCGGCGTATGGCCAGTGCCTTGCTCGCACTGGGTTGCGTGCCGGGTGATCGGGTGGCACTGCTGGCGAAGAATTGCGCCGAATGGTTGATTGCCGATCTGGCGATCATGCAGGCCGGGTTGATCAGTGTGCCGCTGTATCCGTTGCAGTCGGCCGAGAGCATCGACTATGTGCTGCGTCACTCGCAGTGCAAGGTGATCTTTCTCGGCAAGCTGGATGAACCGGCCAAACTGGAGGCGGGCATTCCAACTGATGTGGTGCGCATCGCCATGCCATACCCGACGCTTGCGGCCGAACATGGCTGGCATGCGCTGTTGGCTGCGCATGCGCCGCTTGCCAAGGGCCATCAGCAGGCAGCCGACGCGCTGCTCAGCATTCTCTACACCTCCGGCACCACCGGGCAGCCCAAGGGCGTGATGCTTTCGGCCGGGGCCTTTGCCTATGCCGGCAGCCAGTCGGTGAAGGAGTTGCAGATCACCGAGCAGGATCAGTATTTCTCCTACCTGCCGCTGTCGCACGCCGCCGAACGTTTCCTGGTGGAAATGAATGCGCTGTACAGCGGCGGGCGGGTGGCGTTTGTCGAGTCACTGGAAACCTTTGCCAGTGATCTGCGCCATGTTCGACCCACCGTGTTCTTCTCCGTGCCGCGTCTGTGGACGCGCTTTCAGCAGGGCGTGCTGGAGAAACTACCGCAGGCCAAGTTGGCGCGGCTGTTGGGTATTCCGCTGATTGGCGGGCTGGTCGCACGCAAGATTCGCAAGGGCCTGGGGCTGGACCGTGCACGCATTCTGGTCAGTGGCGCAGCGGCAATACCACAGGCGTTGCTCGACTGGTATCAGAGCATCGGCATGACCATCTGCGAGGGCTACGGCATGACCGAGCACTTTGCCTATGGTTGCTTCAACCGTCCCGGGCAGGTGCGCTTCGGTACCGTAGGCCGGCCGATGCCGGGCAATCAACTGCGCATCGCCGAGAATGGCGAAATCCTCCTGCAGTGCCCGAGCCTGATGCTGGGCTACTACCTGGACCCGGAGAAAACCGCGGAAACCATCACCGATGGCTGGTTGCACACCGGCGACAAGGGCGAGGTGGATGCGGCCGGTTACCTGAAGATCACCGGGCGGGTGAAGGACATCTTCAAAACCAGCAAGGGCAAGTACATCGCCCCGGCACCCATCGAAGGTGAAATAGCCAAAAACCTCTGGGTTGAGCAGGTCTGCCTGATGGGCAGTAACCTCGATCAGCCGCTGGCCTTGATCGAACTCTCACCGGCCGCGCGCGAGCAGCCGCGTGAGCAGGTCACGGCTGATTTGCAGCAGACCCTGCAACAGCTCAACGCGCAGTTGCAGGCGCATGAGCGGGTCAGCCACTTCGTGCTGGTGCGCGAAGCCTGGACCGTGGACAACGGCTGCATGACCCCGACCATGAAGATTCGTCGCAACGTACTGGAAGCGCGCTTTGCCGATCAGCTGGCGGCGCTGGATGCCAGGCAGCCGCTGCATTGGCAGTGAGCGCTGGGTAGCCCGGATGCACTTCCGGGAATCTGTTGATATTCCCCGGAGTGCATCCGGGCTACGGGATTGAGTTCCCTGAGGAGCTGTTATGCAAGGCCCGCTGTCGTCATTGAAAGTGCTGGACTTTTCCACCCTGTTACCAGGGCCGTTTGCCTCTTTATTGCTGGCTGACATGGGCGCTGAAGTACTGCGCGTGGAATCGCCCAGCCGCATGGATCTGGTGCGCGTGCTGCCACCGCATGACGGCGGCGTATCGGCCAGCCATGCCTACCTCAATCGCAACAAGCGCTGCATCGCCCTCGACCTGAAAAAGCCGGAAGCGGTGGAGATGGTCAAGCAATTGGTGGCCGAGTACGACATCGTGCTGGAGCAGTTTCGCCCCGGCGTGATGGACAAACTCGGTGTGGGTTACGAGGCACTGAAGGCGATCAACCCGAAGCTGATCTACGTGTCGATCACCGGCTACGGCCAGAGCGGCCCGTACAAGGACCGCGCCGGTCACGACATCAACTACCTGGCCCTGGCCGGCATTGCCAGTTACACCGGGCGCCGTGAAACCGGGCCGTTGCCGCTGGGCATCCAGGCGGCAGATATTGCCGGCGGTTCGCTGCATGGGGTGATTGGCCTGCTCGCGGCGGTTATCCAGCGCCAAGCCACGGGGCAGGGGCAGCAGGTGGACATCAGCATGACCGACTGCGCCTTTAGCCTGCATGGCATGGCCGGGGCAGGCTATCTGGCGGCTGGGGTGGAGCCTGCGATGGAAAACCAGGCGCTGAACGGCGGCAGCTTCTACGACTACTACCGTACCCGCGATGGTCGCTGGTTCTCGGTCGGTAGCCTGGAGCCGCAATTCATGCAGCAGTTCTGCGCCGCCATCGGCCGCCCGGAGCTGGCCGCGCGCGGTCTGTCGCAGAAGCCCGAGGATCAGCAGGCGCTTAAACGCGAGATCGAAATCGAGTTCGAGAAACGCGACTTTGCCGAGTGGAGCCAGGTGTTCGCCGGGCTGGACGCCTGCGTGGAACCGATGCTCAATCTCAGCGAGGCGGTCGAACATCCGCAGATCAAGGCCCGCGGCCTGGTCACTGAAGTGCCGCGTGCGGGCAATGGGCCACAGGCGCAAATTGCCTGTCCGATCAAGTTTTCCAGCGGCCTGCCTGCGCCACGGCATATCGGTGCCACGCTGGGTGCGCACACCAGCGAAGTGTTGGCGGAGTTGGGTTACAGCGCTGAGCAGATTGACCAACTCAGGGCGGCCAAGGTGGTGGCTTGATTCCGGCCGGCAGGCACTGACATTAGGGCTGGCGTTGCCTCTCATTCTCATGCATTAATCGGCTTTCGCACGGCCGGGCGCAAGTAACTGTTCTACGCTTCGAGCATCAGGCGCGATCCTGAGCGGATGTTCGTCATGAACAGTGCGGCTGCTTACCGTGATCTCTCCGAATAATGGATGTTGAGGAGAATGCCAGTGTCTATACGCCACTATCACCTGCGCGCTTTGGCGCTGAGCACGCTGCTGCTGTTTTCCGGTCTGAGCCTGGCGCTCGACAAACCCAGCGGTCCTGCGCTGCTGCGTATCTCCGGGTTGGTGACACAGCCCAATATGCAGCAACAAGCGGTGTTCGACATGGCAATGCTGCAAGCCCTGCCGCAGCACAGCTTCACCACGCAAACCCCCTGGTATGCCGAGCCGGTGAAGTTTACCGGCCCATTGCTGCGCGATGTGCTGGCCGCCGCCGGGGCTAAAGGCGAAGGCATTACGGCCATCGCCCTGAATGACTACCGCACCGAAATTCCCTTCAGCGATGCCCTCAAATATGACCTGATCGTCGCCACCCTGATGAACGACCAGCCCATGCCAGTGCGCGAGAAAGGTCCGCTGTTTCTGGTTTACCCCTTCGACAGCAAGGCCGAGTTACAGGCCGCGACGTTCTACAACCGATCTGCCTGGCAATTACGCGCCCTGCAGATCAAATAGTCATGCGCCGGTTCCGCCTGCTGTGGGTGCTGATCGTCAGCCTGGTGCTGCTGTATGTGGCAATCGGGGCCATCCTCGCGCACCAGTACCGTAGCCTCAGCGAGGTCATGCGCAGTGGTGATGACAATGCGCTGTGGGCCTTTGCTCAACTGAGTACCGAATACCAGCGCTTCGACCACGCCCTGCACACCTACATGCTTGACCCCATTGCGCCGCGCCGTAACCAGGCATCGGACCTGCGAGGCAGTATCGGTATTGATGAACTGCAACTGCGTTACGATATTTTCGTCAGCCGTGTCAGCACCATCCAGACTGATTCGGCCGTTCGGCTGATGGGCGCCGAGCCGATCTATCAGCAGACCCTGCAGGCTCTGGAGCGGTTTATCCAGACCGGCGACAGCGCCCTGGAAGCTTTCGCCAGGCGCGGCACGCCGCTGGATGCCGCGTTGCTGCGTGAGCAACTGCAAGCCTTGCAGGACGATATTCAGGACCTGGTCTACACCTCAGCCCAACTGGCGGCGCGTACGGTGGATGAACGCAATGCCGAGTTCCGCTATCAAGTGGTGGTGACCACTGCGCTAACGCTGTTTCAGGGCTTGCTGACGTTGATCTTCGGTTTGGCCATGGTGCGTCAGTCGCGCCAGCGCGTGCGTGCGCAACGCCAGTTGCTGGCTGCTCAGGGCAAGCTGGTGGAAGCTCTGCAGGAAAACGAAGAAGTATTGGAAGGCCGTGTGCAGCAACGCACCCAGGAGCTGGCCGAGGCCAATCAGGCGCTGCGTGAGCATGAAGAGGAATTGCAGATTGCCCGGGCCAAGGCCGAGAGCGCATCGCAGCTGAAGTCCGATTTTCTGGCCAATATGAGCCATGAAATCCGCACGCCGATGAACGCAGTTATCGGCATGAGTCATCTGGTGCTGGGCACGCCGCTGAACGCCAAGCAACGCGACTATGTGGAGAAGATTCAGCGCTCGGGCCAGCACCTGCTGGGGCTGATCAACGACATCCTCGACCTGAGCAAAATCGAGGCCGGCAAGCTGGATGTCGAGTCGGTGCCATTCGAGTTGCAGGCGGTGCTGGAGAACATGGCCAGCCTGATTGGCGAGAAGTGCGCAGCCAAGGACCTGGAGCTGATCTTCGATATCGACCCAGAGTTGCCCGCGCACCTGGTCGGCGACCCCTTGCGCCTGGGCCAGGTGCTGATCAATTACGCCAACAATGCAGTCAAGTTCACCGAGCAGGGCGGCATCGTGATTCGTGCTCAGGTGCTGGAGCAGGATGCGCAGAGCATCCTGGTGCGTTTTGCCGTCGAGGATTCCGGCATCGGCCTTTCGCCCGAGCAGCAGTCGCGGTTGTTTCAGTCATTCCAGCAGGCCGACAGCTCGACCACCCGCAAATACGGTGGCACCGGCCTGGGCCTGGCCATCTCGCGCAAGCTGGCTGAACTGATGCATGGCGAGGTCGGGGTTAGCAGCGAACTGGGGCAGGGCAGTACCTTCTGGTTTACCGCGCGCTTGGGGGTAGCGACAGCCAAAGCGCTGCCGCCACTGCTGCCCAGCCCGGATCTGCGCAACCGCCGAGTACTGGTGGTGGACGACAACCCGCAGGCCCTGCAAATCCATGCCAGCCTGCTGCGTGGCATGAGTTTTCAGGTCCGCGAGGCCGATTGCGGTGAACAGGCCCTGGAACTAGCGGCCGCAGCCTGTGCTGCGGGCGTGCCGTTCGAGGCAGCGTTCGTCGACTGGAAAATGCCCGGTATCAATGGCCTGGAAACCTGTCGCCAACTGGCCCTGCTCGATCCGGCACCGCAGCCGGTGATCGTTACCGCGTATGGCCGCGAAGAAGTCTTTCATGAAGCCGAACAGGCAGGTATTCCGCTGCTGCTGGTCAAACCGGTCAGCCCCTCACTGCTGTTCGATGCGGCGATTCGTGCGCTGGGCGGCAGCCAGACGGCGCAACTACCCCTGCGCCCGGCGGGCAAGGTCAGCGTGCAGGACCTCAGCCCGTTGCACGGCGCGCAGGTGCTGCTGGTGGATGACAACGAGCTGAATCAACAAGTGGGTCGTGACCTGCTGGAAGCGGCCGGGGTGCAAGTGGCCGTGGCCGAGAACGGCCAGGTGGCCCTGGAGATGCTGGCGCAGCGCGACTACCAATTGGTCTTGATGGACATGCAGATGCCGGTAATGGACGGTCTGACAGCAACTCGGCAGATCCGCGTCAACCCGCGTTGGCGTGAACTGCCGGTGTTGGCCATGACGGCCAACGCCATGCTCAGTGACCGTGAACAATGCCTGGCAGCGGGCATGAATGCGCACCTGGCCAAGCCCATCGACCCCGATGAGCTGTTCGCCCTGCTGTTGCAGTGGCTGCCGGTTGCAGCCGAGCAGCCTGTGCTATCGCCGGGTGCGAGTGTATTGCCGTCAGTGGCGGACGCGGTTTTTCCCGCGATTGCCGGGGTGGACGTGCAAGCCGGTCTGCGTCGGGTGCTGAACAAGCGGGCCGCCTATGAAGCGTTGCTGCGCAAATTTATCCAGGGCCAGGCCGATGCCGTCGAGCAGGCCCGTCGCCTGCTCGGTGAGGGTCGCCTTGACGATGCCATTCGCGCCTTGCATACGCTCAAGGGCACGGCGGCCACCATTGGTGCCGAGTCTCTAGCCAGTCAGGCCGAAGCACTCGAAGAGGCGTTGAAGCAGGGGCGCGAGGATGCTCAGTTCGTCAAGCAGTTAGCCGCGCTGGAGGCCAGTTGTGCTGCGTTGATTGTGCAGCTGCAGGCAGTTGTGCCAGCACAGGCCATGACCGAGGCAACTCAGGGCGATCTCGACTGGCCACGGGTACGCCAGCTGATCGCTCGCCTGGAGTTTCTGCTCAGCGATGACGACTCCGACGCCATCGAGTTGTTTGAGCAGGAAGCCGCCTTGTTCAAGGCGGCCCTGGGCACAGGTTTTGCGCCGCTGGAGCGGGCGATCAACAGCTATATTCTGGTGGATGCACTGGCGGTGCTGCAGGCCACCATGCAGAACAATCCGGCACTGGGCAAGGACGCAGGTTGATGGAACGACTGCTGGCAGGTGGCGACAAACCGACGATTCTGGTGGTGGAGACACCCCAGATAACCTGTCGCTGATGAGCGGCCTGTTACGCGAGGAGTACAAGGTCAAGCTGGCGCATAACGGAGAGCGGGCGCTGCAAATCGTCAGTGGCGAGAGCAAACCCGACCTGATTCTGCTCGACATCATGATGCCGGGACTGGATGGCTATGAGGTGCTGCGTCGTTTGCAGCAGGAGCCGGGCAGCGCGACGATCCCGGTGATTTTTCTGACTGCCATGAGTGCCGCCGAGGATGAACAGATCGGTCTGGATCTGGGAGCGGTCGACTACATCAGTAAACCGATCAACCCGGCGATTGTTCTGGCCCGGGTGCACACGCACCTGCAGTTGAAGTTTGCCCGTGATTACCTGCAGAACCAGAACGCCTTTCTCGAACAGGAAGTGGAGAAACGGACCCGCGAAGTGATGGCGATACAGGACGTGACCATCCGCGCGATTACCTCGCTGGCGGAAACCCGTGACAATGAAACTGGCAACCACATTCGCCGTACCCAGCATTATCTGCGGGCGCTGGCCGAGCACCTGAGCCACCACCCGCGTTTTGCTGCTGAGCTGAGCGCGGCAACCATCGAGTCGCTGTTCAAATCGGCGCCACTGCATGACATCGGCAAGGTCGGCATTCCCGATCGTATCCTGCTCAAACCGGGCAAACTGGATGCCGATGAATTTGAGATCATGAAAACCCACACCACTCTGGGGCGCGATGCCATCGTGCATGCCGAGCAGGAGTTGGGTGAGTCCATTGCCTTCCTGCGCCACGCCAAGGAAATCGCCTACAGCCATCAGGAAAAGTGGGACGGCAGCGGTTACCCGCAGGGCTTGTCTGGCGAGGCGATTCCACTGTCGGCGCGCCTGATGGCTGTGGCTGATGTCTACGATGCGCTGATTTCGCAGCGCGTGTACAAACCAGCGTTCAGTCACGAACAGGCGTTGCAGATTATTCATGACGGCCGTGGCAGCCATTTTGACCCGGATATCGTGGATGGCTTTGAGCGCATCAGTCAGACCATCGCGCAGATTGCCCAGCACTACAGCGACGAGCCGTAATGGTTGCAGAACAAAAGGAGGTGCCCAGCCGTATGCCAGTCCAAGCCCCCACTTTGCTGGTTGTTGACAGTGACCCTGTGCTGACCCGCGCCCTGGTCGAGGAATTACAGCGTCAGGGTTTCATGCAAGTGTTACAGGCCCATGATCCGGCCAGTGCCTTGCAGCTGCTGCGGCAGACCCCGGTGTCGTTGGTTTTGAGCGAACAGAACCTGGCCGGTTCGACCGGGCTGACGCTGTTCGAAGGCATGCGCAGCGACGAAGCGTTGGCCGCGATTCCCTTCGTGCTGATGTCCAGTGCCATGCAGCGTCAGGATGTGCAGCGCGCCATTCAACTGGGCATCCGCGACTTGTTGGTCAAACCCTTTACCACTCAGCGGCTGCTGGAGCGAATTCAGCGTTCCCTGCAACGCGACGACCTGTTGACCCAGCCTCGTCAGGCCCAGGGCGAAGAGCGGGCGAGCATTCTGGTGGTCGACGATACGCCGGAGAATCTGCAGCTGCTGGCCGGGCTGTTTCGTGACCAGTTCAAGGTCAAGCTGGCGCATAACGGCGAGAAAGCCATCGCCATCTGCCATTCCGACAACCCGCCGGACCTGATCCTGCTGGATGTGATGATGCCCGACATGGATGGTTTCGAGGTGGCGCGCCGGCTGCGCCAGCATCACGCGTCAGAGCATATTCCGATCATCTTCGTCACCGCCTTGAGCGATGAAAGCTCCCGTGAACAGGGCTTGTCACTGGGCGCGGTGGATTACGTGTTCAAGCCGATTGACCCGACTCTACTGCGCATTCGAGTGCGCAACCTGATGCGTTATGTCGAGCACCGCCGGCAGTTGCAGGCGGATCTTGATCAGTTGCTGGAGTTGGCGGCTCTGCGTGCGGACATGCTGCATCTGGTCAGCCATGATCTGCAGCAATCCCTCCAGCAATGCAACGAAGCACTGCAGGGGCTGACGCAGACGGGTCTTAATCCGCAGCAGAAACAGCATCTGCAGCAGGCTGCCCAGAGCACTCAGCAACTCAAGGATCTGCTCGATATGGCTGGCGAGCAGCTGTCGTTGGAGGCCGGGCAGCGCGAGTTGCGCCCGGAAAGCATTCGCCTCAATCCACTGCTGCGCGAGCTGATCAGCGAGTTGCGTCAGCGCTATGGCGACCGTGGTGTCGATATTCAGCTGGAAACCGCGCTGGGCAGCAGCACGGCGGTACTGGCCGATCCTGGGTTGTGCCATGCCTTGTTCTATCGAGTACTCAAGCATGCCCATGGGGCGTGCCCGGTGGGCAGTCAACTGAGCCTGATGATGATTGATGAGAACCCTGCCCAGGTGAAGTTGCTGCTGCCTGTGCGCCCGGAAAACCACAAGCCACTTGCGGCTGCCCGCGCCCTGGCCCGTGCACAGGGTGGTGATGTGCAACATGAAGAGGATGCGGCCGGTTACCTAATCCGGGTGAGTCTGCCACGTGCCTGAGCGGTTTGACGGCTGCAAGCCGGTTGGCAAGGCGCAGAACCGGCAAAAGGTTGCTCGTCAAACGCTGAAATTTCCGGCATAAGCCTGGGGCATTTTGCCAATAGGCGATTCGGGAACGGACAACATGTATCACGGGGAACGCTTCAACGCCTGGACCCATCTGGTCGGGGCGCTACTGGCTTGCGCTGGCGCGATATGGTTGCTGGTGCTGGCCAGTCTGGATGGCGAGCTGGGCAAGGTCATCAGTGTGGCCATCTACGGCCTGACGTTGGTGCTGCTCTATAGCATCTCCACGCTTTACCACAGCGTGCAGGGGCGGGCGAAAGTGCTGATGCGCAAGCTCGATCACCTGTCGATCTACCTGCTGATTGCCGGCAGCTATACGCCGTTCTGCCTGGTGACCCTCGAAGGTGCCTGGGGTTGGACGTTGTTCGGCATCGTCTGGACGCTGGCAATTATCGGCATGCTGCAAGAGATCAAGCCGCGTTCCGAGGCGCGTGTGCTGTCGATCGTGATCTACGCGGTGATGGGCTGGATTGTGCTGATCGCGGTCAAACCACTGATCGCCGCACTGGGGATGGACGGGTTTATCTGGCTGGCCGGCGGTGGCGTGTTGTACACCGTGGGGATCATTTTCTTTGCCTATGACAGCCGTTTTCGCCACTGGCATGGCATCTGGCACTTGTTCGTCATGGGCGGCAGCCTGATGCACTTTGTCGCGGTATTGCGTTACGTGCTGTAGTTCCCGGCGGATTATTCGAGGCGCTGTTCACCGGTGTAACGCAGCGTCACCTTGCAACGGCGGCAGTAGTAGCGCCGGCCTTTGCTGACCAGGGCATGGCGCTGGGCGGAAAAGGGGAACTCGCCCTCGGCACAACTGCAGCGGTAGATATAGCGGCTGACCGTACGCCGCTGCACCGCATAGCTGTGGCAGCGGTTGGGCGGTAGTTCATACACGCCGCGCATGATCAGCTGCCATTCCTCGCCGTGGGGCTGGATCTTCGGGCCGAACAGCTGGTGAGCGATCAGGTGCGCCACCTCATGAGGCACCGTCTGCTTTAGAAAGTCATCGCGGTTTTCCCGATACAGCTGCGGGTTGAAGCGCAGCTTGTTTTCCGTCAGGTGCGCCACACCGGCCTTTTGTCCACGCAGCTTGAAACTTACCTCGGCGCGGGTGAAGGGTTGTTTGAAAAAGGTTTCAGCCTGCTGATAGCAGTGTTCGACGCGCTGGAGCAGTTGTTCAGGCATGGCGGCTTGGGTGCGGAGAAAGGCACTGATTATGCCCAAGCAGTGCAACGATCACAGCCCTGAAACGACGAAACCACCCGTGGGTGGTTTCGTCTTGTTTCATCATGCGTTGGATCAGCTGGTGTAGACCGGGCCAACGCCAAAGCCCCAGAGAATTACCGAGGCGGCAATCATTGCCACCAGCACCACCAGACCTACAGCCAACACCGAGCTGGAGAACATAAAGCCTTCATCCTCGGGGATGCCCATAAAGGTCGGTATGCCGACATACAGCAGGTAAACCGTGTAACAGATGGCTGCCGTACCCACCACCATGGCCAGCCAGAGGTGCGGATAGAGCGCCGCCAGCCCGCCGATAAACAGCGGTGTAGCGGTGTACGCAGCAAATACCACGCATTGTGTGAGGTTTGGGCTGGCGTCGTAGGTGCGCGCCATCCAGTGGATAAAGGCCCCCATCACTGCGACACCGGCCAGCATCGCCAGGTAGGTCATGACGGTCATTTGCAGCGCACTGGCCTCGGTCAGCATCACCGGTGCTCGATCACCAATGGCCCAGCCCACCTGAGTGGTACCGATGTAGGCAGAGACTGCGGGTATGGCAGCGAGAATCAGAATGTGGGTGAGGTACATGTGGCTGATGGTTTCTTCTTCGCCACGGATTTCCTGCCATTCCTGATCGGGATGGGTGAACAGCCCCAAAACATGATGGATCATGTCAGACCTCCTGTTGTTATAGCGGCCGTCCCCCAGTAGAGCGCCTGAATCGCGTGCACAGCGGTGTCAGGTGCGATACCAAACCTATGCGACCGTATGTCGCAGTATAGGCGGGCAAAAGGATTGGCAAAGGGGCTGGGTTAGAGCAAATCGTGCTCTCAAACGTGGCCGTAATAGCGTTCCAGGATTTCCATGGCTTTGTTGATTGACTGCAAGCGTGCCGTACTGCCGCCGCGATCGGGGTGATGCTGACTCACCAACTGCCGGTAGCGATGCTTGATAGTGGCGAAGTTGAGCGCTTGTGTGCTGTCTTCCAGCTCGAACAGCTCCAGCGCCGCCTGTTTTTCATCGCTGCCGTGCATGCGCGTCCAGAAACTCAGCAGCAGTTTGGCCACATCCTCTTCCTCGGTGTGACTGAGTTGGCTCAGATCGAGGTAATAGTCGCGCAATGGGTCGTGCTCGCTCAGTTCGTGGCTACCAGGCTGATAGGGCAACAGCTGGATATGCAGCGCACTGATCTGTAAGTAGCCGCTCTGGCTGGCCCAGAGCCGGTCGCGTAAGCGGTAGAGGGCGTTGAACAAAATAAAATGGGTGCGAAACAGCGCCAGCCTGTCTGTCAGGGCCTGGTTAGGGATATGCACGCACTGGCGGGCTTTCAGCAGCTGGATCAACTGGTACTCGCCCAGGCCGTCAGGGGCCGTGCGCAGCAGCTCATGCAGTTGTTCGGGCAGGTCAAGGCCTGGGTCGAAATCGTCGTTCATCGGCCGAGCCTAGCATTTGCGAAACTGTGGGGTAGGGTGCGTCACGCTTTCTGGGTAAAATGCCGCACTTTCGTAACCCTCCGGATTCCAGCGCACCATGGGCACCCTCTCGGTCAACCAGAACAAACTGCAAAAACGCCTGCGTCGTCAGGCTGGCGAAGCCATTGCCGATTTCAACATGATCGAGGATGGCGACAAGGTCATGGTCTGCCTGTCCGGCGGCAAGGACAGCTACACCATGCTCGATGTGCTGCTGCACTTGCAGAAGGTCGCGCCGATCAAGTTCGAGATTGTTGCGGTGAACATGGACCAGAAGCAGCCGGGTTTTCCTGAGCACGTGCTGCCGGCTTATCTGGAATCCATTGGTGTGCCGTACCACATCGTCGAGAAGGATACCTACTCGGTGGTCAAGGAGAAGATTCCGGAAGGCAAGACTACCTGTTCACTCTGCTCACGCCTGCGTCGCGGCACCCTGTACACCTTTGCCGATGAAATCGGCGCGACCAAGATGGCCCTCGGGCATCACCGCGACGACATCCTGGAAACCTTCTTCCTCAATATGTTCTACGGCGGCACGCTCAAGGCCATGCCGCCCAAGCTGCGTGCCGATGACGGCCGCAACGTGGTGATTCGCCCGCTGGCCTACTGCAGCGAGAGCGATATCGAGGCCTACAGCCAGCTCAAGGAATTCCCGATCATTCCGTGCAACCTGTGTGGTTCCCAGGAAAACCTGCAACGCCAGGTGGTCAAGGAAATGCTCCAGGACTGGGAGCGCAAGTCGCCGGGCCGCACCGAGATCATGTTCCGCGCACTGCAGAACGTGGTGCCATCGCAGCTGGCCGACCGCAATCTGTTCGACTTCAAGAGCCTGAAAATCGACGACAGCGCCACGCCGCGCTTTCTCGATGTGATGAACCTCTGATCCAGCGGTTGCCTGGCTGAAGGATTGCCTGATGCGCGATTACAAATGGCTTAACGAATACTGCCTGAACCGCTTTGGCTCGGCTGCCGCGCTGGAGGCAATGCTGCCGCAGCCGCGCAGCGCCGAGGAGCTACGGGCGATCCCTGATGATCGCTACCTGTCGATCCTCAGCCTGCGGATCTTCCGCGCTGGCCTCAAACACAGCCTGGTGGACGCCAAATGGCCGGCCTTCGAGCAGGTGTTCTTCGGCTTTGATCCGGAGAAAGTGGTGCTGATGGGCGCTGAACGTCTGGAAAACCTGATGCAGGACGCGCGCATCATCCGCCACCTGGGCAAGCTCAAGAGTGTGCCGCGCAACGCCCAGTTCATCCTCGATGTGCAAAAGGAGAAGGGCAGTTTCGGTGCACTGATTGCCGATTGGCCGGTGAGTGATGTGGTTGGGCTGTGGAAGTACCTGGCCAAGCACGGTTGTCAGTTGGGCGGACTATCAGCACCGCGTTTCCTGCGCATGGTCGGCAAGGACACCTTCGTCCCCACCGATGACATGGTTGCGGCGTTGAAAGCGCAGAAAATCATCGACAAGGCGCCGACCAGCCTGAAAGAGCTGGCCGCCGTGCAGGGTGCCTTCAACCAGTGGCATGAACAGAGCGGGCGGCCTCTGTGCCAGCTGTCAGTAATGCTGGCGCATACGGTGAACCACTGAGCCGGTAGGCGTAGGGTGGATGACGCTTCCCATCCACCCTGGCGCTGTTGCGGTGGACGAAAAGAGCGTCGTCCACCCTACGCATGAGGGATCGAGATGGACAAGGTCATTGCCCGTGTTGCCCAAGCAATCAAACAGGCCGAGCGCATCCTGCTGATTACCGGTGCCGGGCTGTCCGCCGATTCCGGTTTGCCCACCTATCGCGGCCTTGGTGGCCTGTACAACGGTCACACCGCCGAAGGCTTGCCGATTGAGGCGGCGTTGTCCGGCTCGATGCTGCAGCGTGATCCGGCACTGTGCTGGAAATACCTGGCGGAGTTGGGCAAGGCCTGCCTGGGTGCTCAGGCCAATGCCGGGCACTATGTGATTGCCGAACTGCAGCGCAAAAAGCCGCAGTGCTGGCTACTGACCCAGAATATCGACGGCTACCACCGCGCGGCTGGCAGCCCGATGGAGCGGGTGATCGAAATTCATGGCGAGCTGGCCCCTTTGTATTGCCAGTCCTGCGGTGCCGTCGACAGTGAGCTGGCCGTGCATTTGGATCGACCGCTGCCACCCAAATGCAGGCAATGCGCCGGGGTGCTGCGCCCGCCCGTGGTGCTGTTCGAGGAAATGTTGCCTGAGCAGGCCATCGGCACGTTGTATGACGAGGTGCGCAAAGGCTTTGAGGTGGTGATCAGTATCGGCACCAGCGCGAGCTTCCCGTATATCGTCGAGCCGCTGTTGCGTACCCGCCAGGCGGGCGGCTTTACCGTCGAGATCAACCCGCAGCGCACTGACTTGAGCGGCCGGGTGGATGTGCACCTGCAAGGGCGGGCGTTAGATGTTTTGCCGAAACTGCTGAGTCACATTTAGAGCCATAGAATTTGCAAATGTATGCCATAGAGGGCATAGTCGCGCTCTTATAAAATTCATCGACACGGTCGTGCCCATGCTCAAACGCCTCGCACCCCTCGTGCCTATTGCACTCTCCATGGTTCTGGCCGCTTGCGCCAACCATTCGCCGCAGCCACAGCCGGAGCTGGCCACCCAGCCCGCAGTGTTCTCCTCGACCGCGTTGGCCGAGTTTGATGAACAGGCCAAGGAAGCTGCCCTCGGCGACTTTACCGAAGAAAAATCCTACAAATTGCCGCAGCTGGCCGACAGCATCCTGTCTCACGGCCTGTCCCTGGTGGGCACGCGCTACCGCTTTGGCGGTGGTTCGGTGAGTTCCGGTTTCGATTGCAGCGGCTTTATCGGTTACCTGTTCAAAGAAGAGGCCGGCATGCAGTTGCCGCGTTCTTCCCGTGACATGATCAATATCGACGCCCCACTGGTCTCGCGTGATGAGCTGGAGCCGGGCGATCTGCTGTTTTTCAGCACCAATGGACGTAATCGCGTCAGCCACGCCGGCATCTACATGGGCGATAACCGGTTCATCCACTCCAGCAGCAGCCGCAGCGGCGGTGTGCGGGTCGACAGCCTGGAAGATCGTTACTGGAAACGTACCTTTATCGAAGCCAAGCGTGCCCTGGCACTGGCTCCCAGTGACAGCGTAGTGCGCCATCCCTGAGCCTGCGGGCGGCGGCTGCCAGTTGTGCAGCCGCTTTCCAATTTTTCGTGTCTGATACATCTCGATATTTTTCAATGACTTGCCAGGCAAAGCTAATCTAAAGCTTGCTCTGCGGTGCGCAAGTCGGCAGAGTAGGGCGCATCTCGGCTCAGGATCGCCTTATCCATGACCGCTCTCGCCCGTTTCAGTCTGCTGGTCGTTGTCGCGCTGCTCAGCGCCTGCTCCAGTCGCGCACCAGCGCCAATCCCGCCACCCGTCGTGCAAACGCCCCACAGCAGCTTTAACGGCAATGCTGATGATGTGCTGTTTCGTGCCCTCGGTTTGGTCGGCACGCCTTATCGCTACGGGGGCAATACCCCGGACGGCGGTTTTGACTGCAGTGGCTTGATTGGCTATGTCTACCGCGATGCAGCGGGTATCAGCCTGCCGCGTTCGACCCGCGAGCTGATCAGCATGCGCGCCCCGACTGTCGGTCGCGACCGCCTGCAAAGTGGCGATCTGGTGTTCTTCGCCACCAATGGCGGCAGTCAGGTCAGCCATGCCGGCATCTATGTCGGTGAGGGACGCTTCGTGCATGCGCCGTCCAGCGGCGGTACCGTGCGCCTAGACAGCCTGAGCAACAGCTACTGGCAGCGCACCTACCTGAATGCCAAGCGCGTGTTTACCCCAGAGTTGGCGCGTAACCCCTGACAGCGTTGGTTTGCAGAGGGAGTCGCCATGACTAATCAAACGCTCAATCTCGATACCGCCCTGTATCAATACCTGCTGGATGTTTCCCTGCGTGAAACGTCGCTGCTCAAGCGCCTGCGTGAGGAAACCGCGCAGCTGAGCATGGCGCGTTGGCAGATTGCCCCTGAGCAGGGCCAGTTTATGGCCTTGCTGGTGCTACTGACCGGCGCCCGGCGGATTGTCGAAGTCGGCACCTTTACCGGCTACAGCGCCATCTGTATGGCCCAGGCCATGCCTGAAGGTGGTCGGCTGATCTGCTGTGATATCCCCGGTGATTACAACGCCACGGCCAGGCGTTACTGGTCTGAAGCGGGGCTTGCTGAGCGTATCGAGTTGCGTCTGGCCCCGGCGCTACAAACCCTGGCGGAACTGGAAGCTGAAGGTCTGGCTGGCAGTGTCGACCTGCTGTTTATCGACGCTGACAAGGCCAATTACCCGGCCTACCTGGAACATGCCCTGCGCCTGGTGCGCCAGGGTGGACTGATTCTGTTCGACAACACCCTGTGGAGTGGCCGTGTGCTTGAGGAAAGCCCCGAAAGTGCCGACACCCGAGCCATTCAAGCGCTCAACCTGGCGCTGCGTGATGACCCGCGTATCGACCTGTCCCTGCTGCCGCTGGGCGACGGCCTGAGTCTATGCCGCAAACGCTGAGCCTGTATGCCCGAACCCATTCGTCTGCCTGAACAACCGGATGCCTGCGAGCTCTGCGCTCGTGCAACCGCTTTGACGCGCCATCACCTGATCCCCAAGGCGCTGCACAACAAGGTTTATGTACAGAAGCGCTTCGCGAAGAGTGAGCGCATCAGTGCCACGCTGTGGGTCTGCCGCGCCTGTCACAACCAGATCCACCGCCTGTTCAGCGAAAAGGAACTGGCGCTGACCTACAACAGTCGCGACAGCCTGCTCAGTGATGAACGCCTGCGTACCTTTGTCGAGTGGCTGGCCAGCAAGCCCGCCGGGTTTATGCCCCGGCATTGATCGAGCCCGGCGTATGTCAGGCAGCCTGCCTGCGACCTGAGTGGTCTCTGGGCGGCGTTATGCGTTGACGCTCCCGGTGCAACTCTCTACCCTGCGCGCCTGCAACAGGTGCCCCCGACGCAGCGCGTCAGAGGGGTGAAACAGGGAAGCCGGTGCGTTACGTGTTGATCACGCAACAATTCCGGCGCTGCCCCCGCAACGGTAAACGAGTCAAGGATCGCCCATAGCCACTGTGCCACCGGCATGGGAAGGCGCGATCCGGAAGCCATCGGTTTCACTCGTCAGCCCGGAGACCGGCCTGCTGCATCCACGGCATTGCGGAGGGCGTTGTCGGGTGGCTGCGGCGTTCTGCCGTGTCTGCCCGTGCTGTTCTCCCATGTCTTATATCGGCAGTGTCGCGCGGGTGGCGCGACGGAGAATCAGACCTTGCTTCGCATCCTCACTATGCGTCCGCTGGCCATTGCGCTCGCGGGCTGTAGCCCATTTCTCGCGGCCCAGGCCGCAACCCTCAGCCTGGACACCCAGGTCATTACCGCAACCCGTACCGAGCAGTCAGCGGCCAGCAGTATTGCGGCGTTCAACCTGATCGAGCGTGAGCAGATCGAGCGCAGCCAGGCGCAGTCGGTGCCGGAGTTGCTCAGCCGCGTGCCGGGTATTTCCCTGAGCAACAACGGCGGCCCGGGCAAGTCGACCTCGCTGTTTATGCGCGGCAGCAACTCCAACCATGTGCTGGTACTGATTGATGGCGTCAAGGTTGGTTCGGTGACCAGCGGTGGTGCCGCGTTGCAGGATTTGCCCATTGAACTGGTTGAGCGCATCGAAGTGGTTCGCGGGCCGCGCTCCAGCCTGTATGGCTCCGAGGCCATTGGCGGGGTGATTCAGATCTATACCCGCAAAGGCCAGGGCACGGGTTTCAAGCCTTTTGCTTCGGCAGGTTATGGCAGCCAGGACACCTATCAGGGCAGCGCTGGCTTCACTGGTACGGCCGGCAGTGGCTGGTACAGCCTGGGCGTATCCGGTCTTGATACGGATGGCATCAACGTCAAGCCGGCCACGGTCAGCGGTTATGAGCAGGACCGTGACGGCTACCGCAGCCTGTCACTGGCCGCCAAGGCCGGTTACCAGTTCGCCAACGGCCTGGAGCTCGATGGCAGCCTGTTGCAGAGCCGCTCGCATAACGACTATGACTCGGTGAACAGCAAACGTACCGCCGGCTTCGGGGCCAATGCCGAGGGTGTGCAGAAGGTGGTGGGCGGACGGGCACGTTTCAACCCGCTGGAGCCCTGGCTGCTGACCCTGCAGGCCGGGCGCGGCGAGGACAAGTCCGACAGTTTTCAGGACCGCGCCTTCTATTCGCGATTTGACAGCCGCCGCGACTCGCTTAGCTGGCAGAACGACCTTAGCCTGGCCGATGGTCACACCCTGACCTTGGGCGCCGATTATCAGCATGACGAGGTCAACGGCACGACCGCCTATGCCCGCGATTCACGCGACAATCAGGGCTTCTTTGCCCAGTACCTGGCGCAGCTCGGCCGGCATGACCTGCAACTGAGCGTGCGCCGCGACGATGACGAACAGTTCGGCAAGCATGACACCGGCAGCCTGGGCTGGGGCTATGCGCTGAGCGATACGCTGCGCCTGACGGCCAGCTACGGCACGGCCTTCAAGGCACCGACCTTCAACCAGCTGTACTACCCAGGTTTCGGTAACCCGGATCTGCAAGCCGAAGAGTCGCGCAGCATCGAGCTGGGGCTGGCCGGTGTGCATGACTGGGGGCACTGGTCGGTCAATGCCTACCGCAGTGAGATCGACAACCTGATTGCCACTGTGAATTCGCTGGTGGGCGGCAAGAGCCAGAGCCGCGCCGAAGGTGTCGATGAGGCGCGCATTCGCGGTGTCGAGTTGCAGCTGGGCAGCGAGTTGCTGGGCTGGGAGTGGAATGCCAATTACAGCCTGATGAGCGCCGAGAACCGCTCACAGCGCAGCAGCCGTGGCGGCATTGCTTACTACGGCAAGGAACTCAATCGGCGGCCGAGCCAGCTGTTCAACCTCGACGTTGATCGCGCCTTCGGTGATGTCAGTGTCGGTGCCAGCCTGCATGCGCAGAATTCGACCTACGACGACCTGGAAAACCAGACCGAGCTGTCTGGCTTCGCCACCCTTGATCTGCGCGGTGAGTACCGCCTCAACAAGGAATGGCGCCTGCAAGCGCGGGCGGCCAACCTGCTGGATGTCGATTACCAGACCGCTGAAGGCTACAACCAGCCGGGCCAGGCGTTTTACCTGACCGTGCGTTACCAAGCCCTTTAACTCACCCGACCACCCCTGGCGGGTGGTTTATGACTCAGGAGCAGCTCCATGCCCGTTCTTTCAACCCGTACTCAGGTCCTGATTGGCATCGCCCTGGCGCTGCTGCTGGCCATTACCCGTGGCAATCACTTTGCCACGCTCAACCTGCCCAGCGCGTCCTGGGCGGTGTTCTTCCTGGCGGGCGTGCTGCTGCGCCCGCGTTGGGTCTTTGCCGGGCTGTTTGCCCTGGCCAGTGCCCTGGATTTCTCCATGCTGGCCAGCGGTACGGTCAGTGACTGGTGCCTGTCGCCGGCCTACTGGATGCTGGTGCCGGCTTACGCGACTCTGTGGCTGGCAGGGCGTCTGTATGCCGGCTGGCACCGTGACACCCTGCAGAGCCTGCTGCTGCTGGCTGCGGTGGTAGCGGTCAGTGCATTTCTTTGCAACCTGCTCTCGGGTGGCGGCTTCTACTTCTTCTCCGGGCGCTATCCGGAGCCAAGTCTGGCTGCCTGGTTGCCGCGCATCGCTGAGTACTACCCGCGCTTCCTGTCTTCCATGGCGCTGTATGTCGGCGTGGCCAGTGCGCTGTATATCGCCGTTTGGGCGTTGTTGGGTCAGCGCCGCAGCCTGGATATCAAATAATGACCGAGTCGAACGAGCGTGATGAGCGCCACCGCGCGCGGATGCAGCGCAAGAAAGCCCTGATCGATGAAAAGATCGCCCAGGCCCAGGATGAATACGGCCTGCTACTGGTGCACAGCGGCAACGGCAAGGGCAAGAGCAGCAGTGCCTTCGGCATGGTGGCTCGGGCCCTTGGGCATGGTTTCAAGGTGGGCGTGGTGCAATTCATCAAGGGCGCGGCGAGTACCGGCGAGGAGAGCTTTTTCCGGCGCTTCCCTGATGAGGTCAGCTACCACGTGATGGGCGAGGGCTTTACCTGGGAAACCCAGGATCGCCAGCGTGATATCGACAAGGCCCGTGAAGCCTGGGGCGTGGCGGTGCAGCTGTTGAGCGATCCGGCCATCGGCCTGGTGGTGCTCGATGAGCTGAATATCGCCCTCAAGTACGGTTACCTGGAACTCGACACGGTGCTCGCTGACATCGAAGCGCGGCCGTTGCTGCAGCATGTGGTGGTGACCGGTCGTGGGGCGCTGCCGGGGATGATCGAGGCGGCGGATACCGTCACCGAAATGAGCCTGGTCAAGCATGCGTTCAAGGCTGGGGTGAAGGCGCAGAAGGGAGTGGAGTTCTAGATGGAACGCGCGGCTGCCCGGCAATGCCCGGCTCTGTTGATTGCGGCTCCGGCTTCCGGCCAGGGCAAAACCACCGTGACCGCCGCCCTGGCGCGCCTGCACCGACGTGCCGGGCGCCGGGTACGGGTGTTCAAGTGCGGCCCGGACTTCCTCGATCCGATGATCCTCGCGCGCGCCAGTGGCCAGCCGGTGTACCAGCTGGACCTGTGGATGATCGGTGAGGCGGAAAGCCGTCGCTTGCTCTGGGAAGCGGCGGGTGAGGCGGACCTGATTCTGATCGAAGGGGTGATGGGGCTGTTCGATGGCACGCCATCGGCTGCTGACCTGGCGCGGCGTTTTGCCGTGCCGGTTATGGCTGTGATCGACGGCAGCGCCATGGCGCAGACCTTCGGCGCATTGGCCTATGGCCTGGCCAACTTCCAGCACAACCTGCCGTTCTCCGGGGTGCTGGCCAATCGTGTCGGCAGTGAGCGGCACGCTGAGATGCTGCGTGACAGCCTGTCGCCGGCGATTCGCTGGTATGGCGCCTTGCCGCGCAGTGCGGCTGTGGAACTGCCAAGCCGGCACCTCGGGCTGGTCCAGGCGCAAGAGCTGGAGGACCTCGATACACGTCTGGACGCAGCTGCCGATGCGTTGCTGGCCAGTGCTGGAGAGTTGCTGCCGGAGCCAGTCAGTTTCGCTGCGCCTGCCGCGCTGCAATACCCGCCGCTGCTTGAAGGGGTGCGCATTGGCGTGGCCAGTGACAGCAGCTTTGCCTTTATCTACCAGGCCAACCTGGATTTGCTGCGTCAGATGGGCGCTGAACTGCTGCCGTTTTCACCGGTGCACGATCAGCAGTTGCCGGAGGTCGACAGCCTCTACCTGCCCGGCGGCTACCCCGAGCTGCACCTGGCGCCGCTGGCGGCCAACCAGACGATGCTGGCGGCAATTGCTGCGCACCATGCGGCGGGTAAACCGCTGTTGGCCGAGTGTGGCGGCATGCTCTATCTGCTGCAGTCGCTGACCGACAAGCAGGGTGAGCGTGCCGAACTGGCCGGGCTGTTGCCGGGGCATGCACACTTGCAGACGCGTCTGGCAGCATTGGCCTTGCAGGAAGTAGAGCTGCCAGAAGGCCGTCTGCGCGGGCATACTTACCACCATTCCGTGCTGGACTGTGCCCTTGAGCCGCTGGCGCGTGGCGAATGCCCGAATTACCGGCGCACCGCCGAAGCGGTGTACCGCATCGGTCGGCTGACGGCCTCCTATATCCACTTCTACATGCCGTCCAATCCCCAGGCGGCAGCCGAGTTGTTGTTGCCATGACCGATCACGCCTTCAGCCCCGCAGAACGCGCTGCGGTGTACCGCGCCATCGCCGAGCGCCGCGATATGCGCCACTTCGTCGGTGGTGAGGTGGCTCCGCAGTTGCTTGCGCGTTTGCTGGAGGCGGCGCACCAGGCGCCCAGTGTCGGCTTGATGCAGCCCTGGCGGTTTATCCGCATCACTCGGCCTGCTTTGCGTGAGGCGATCCATGGCCTGGTGGAAGCCGAGCGGGTGCGTACAGCCGAGGCGCTGGGTGAGCGCGCTGATGCGTTTATGCAGCTCAAGGTTGAAGGCATTCGTGACTGCGCCGAGTTGCTGGTGGTGGCCTTGATGGATCAGCGCGAGTCGCACATCTTCGGGCGTCGCACCCTGCCGGAAATGGACCTGGCGTCACTGGCCTGCGCCATCCAGAACCTCTGGCTGGCGGCGCGGGCAGAGGGGTTGGGCCTGGGTTGGGTGTCACTGTTCGAGCCGCAGGCGCTGGCTGCGCTGCTGCACATGCCCAGCGGCAGCAAACCGCTGGCGGTGCTTTGCCTGGGGCCGGTCAGCGAGTTTTACAGCGAGCCGATGCTGGTGCAGCAAGGCTGGGCCACACCCCGGCCATTGGCCGAGTTGCTGTTCGAAAACAGCTGGGGCGAGGCGCAGGCATGAGTGCAGCGAGCAAGGGCCCGCAGCGCATTGTCTGCCTGTCCACGGAAACCTGCGAAACCCTCTATCTGCTGGGTGAGCAGCGGCGCATCGTGGGCATTTCCGGTTTCACCGTGAGGCCGCCCCAGGCGCGCAAGGAAAAGCCCAAGGTCAGCGGCTTTACCACGGCGCGGCTGGACAAGATTCTCGCGGTTCAGCCCGATCTGGTGCTGGGCTACTGTGACCTGCAGGCGGACATCGCCGCCGAGCTGGTTCGCGAAGGCCTGGAGGTGCACCTGTTCAACCAGCGCGATGTCGCCGGCATCCTGCGCATGATCGAAACCCTCGGCGCCCTGGTGCATGCCAGTGCGCGTGCCGAGCAACTGGTGGCTGAGCTGCAGGCTGGTATGCGGCAGATTGCCGAACAGGCCGCGCAACTGCCGCGGCGGCCACGGGTGTATTTCGAAGAGTGGAATGAGCCGCTGATCAGCGGCATTGGCTGGGTCAGTGAGCTGATCGAACTGGCCGGGGGCGAGGACTGCTTTGCTGAGCTGGCGGCTTTCAAGCGCGCGCGCGAGCGGATCATCGCGGATCCGCAAGAGGTCTTGCAGCGTGCGCCGGAGCTGATCATCGGTTCCTGGTGCGGCAAGCGCTTCCGTCCCGAGCAGGTGGCTGCGCGCGAGGGTTGGCAGGCGCTGCCGGCCGTGCGCAACGGCCAGCTGCATGAGATCAAATCAGCAGACATTCTCCAGCCCGGCCCAGCCGCCCTGAGCGATGGCCTGCTTCAGCTGCATACGCTGATCCGTGGCTGTGTGGAGGCTGGCGCATGAGCCTGGCGCTAAGCGCACTGGCTGGTGTGGCACTGGATGCCGTGCTGGGCGAGCCCAAGGGTTGGCACCCGCTGGTGGCGTTCGGTCGTCTGGCCACGCGTATTGAGCAGCGTTTCAACCCCGCAGGTGCCGGTTGGCGCAGCCACGGTGTCACGGCCTGGTGCCTGGCGGTGTTGCCGCTGACCCTGCTGACTTGGCTGCTGAGTGAGATCAGCGGGCTGGGATGGGCCGTGGAGATTATTGCCTTGTACGCCGCCCTCGGCCTGAAAAGCCTAGGCGAGCATGCGCTGCCGGTGGCCCAGGCGCTGCGCCTGGGTGATTTGCGTCTGGCGCGTGAGCGGGTCGGCTATATGGTCAGCCGCAATACCGCGCAGCTGGATGCCACGGGTGTGGCCCGCGCCGGCAGCGAGTCGGTGCTGGAAAATGGCAGCGATGCGGTGTTTGCCGCGCTGTTCTGGTTTCTCCTGGCCGGTGCGCCAGGCGTGGTGCTGTACCGCCTGAGCAATACCCTGGACGCCATGTGGGGGTACCGTAACGAGCGCTTCGAGCGCTTCGGTTGGGCCGCGGCGAAAATCGACGATGCACTCAATTACCTGCCTGCTCGGCTGGTTGCCCTGACCTATGCGGTGTTGGGCAAAACCCTGCTGGCGCTGCATTGCTGGCGCACCCAGGCACCGCTGTGGGACAGTCCCAATGCCGGCCCGGTGATGGCGGCCGGGGCAGGGGCCTTGGGCATCAGCCTGGGCGGCGCGGCGGAATATCACGGTGAGGTGCATGTGCGGCCTGATCTGGGCGCGGGGCCGCCGCCCCAGGCGCGGGATATCGAACGGGCTATCAATCTGGTCTACGGCGGCGTGCTGCTATGGTTGGCGCTGCTGCTTTTCTGGATGCTTTTTTATGCTTGAACATGGTGGCCGCCTACGCGCGGCTTCGCTGCGTTATGGCATTGCCCTGGCGGAGTGGCTGGACCTGTCCACCGGGATTGCGCCCTATGGCTGGCCTTTGCCCGCCATCCCGGCCAGTGCCTGGGCACGCCTGCCCGAACAGCAGGACGGCCTGGAAATCGCCGCACGCGATTACTACGGCGTGGCCAACCTGCTACCGGTGGCCGGCTCGCAAGCGGCGATCCAGGCGTTGCCACGTTTGCTGCGCAACGTCACGGTGGGCATCGTGTCGCCGGCCTATGCCGAGCACGCGGCGGCCTGGCAGCGCGAAGAGCATCGTCTGCTGGAAATCAGCGAAGGGGCGATCGAGCGGGCGCTGGAACGCATTGATGTCTTGCTGCTGGTCAATCCGAACAACCCTACCGGGCGCTGCATTGAACCTGCGCGCTTGCTCGAGTGGCATCGGCGTCTGGCTGAGCGTGGCGGCTGGCTGGTGGTGGACGAGGCGTTTATCGACTGCACTCCGGCATTCAGCCTGGCGGCGTTCAGCGAGCTGCCGGGGCTAATCGTACTGCGCTCGTTCGGCAAATTCTTCGGTTTGGCGGGCATTCGTCTGGGGTTTGTCCTGGCGCAGCCGCAGCTGCTGGCGCAACTGGCCGAGTTACTCGGGCCTTGGACCATCAGTGGGCCGAGCCGGGTGGTGGCCACGGCGTTGTTACAGGACCTGGCCGGCCAGCAGGTGCAGCGTGAACGGCTGCTGGCTGATGGTGAGCGGCTGTTGGCGTTGTTGCTTGAGCATGGCCTGAGCCCAACGGGCGGCTGTGCGCTGTTCCAGTTCTGTTGCACGCCGCAGGCCGCCTTGCTGCATGAGTTTCTCGCCCTGCAAGGCATTCTTACCCGCCTGTTTGAAGCACCGCTGAGCCTGCGTTTCGGCCTGCCGCCCGATGAAGCCGGTTGGCAGCGTTTGCAGCAGGCACTTGCTGCCTTTAGTGGGGAAATTGCATGACCACCCTGATGGTGCAGGGCACCACCTCCGATGCTGGCAAAAGCACCCTGGTGACGGCGCTGTGCCGCTGGCTCAAGCGCCAGGGCGTCAGCGTGGTGCCGTTCAAGCCGCAGAATATGGCACTCAACAGCGCCGTCACCGCCGACGGCGGCGAGATCGGCCGCGCCCAGGCGGTGCAGGCCCAGGCCGCAGGCTTGCCGCCGCACACCGACATGAATCCGGTGCTGCTCAAGCCCAACAGTGACATTGGCGCCCAGGTGATCATCCACGGCCGCGCGCTGAGCAGCATGGATGCAGTGGCTTACCACGATTACAAAAAGGTGGCGATGCAGGCGGTGCTGCAATCACACCAGCGCCTCAGCGCCGCTTATCCGGTGGTGATGGTCGAGGGTGCCGGCTCGCCAGCGGAGATCAATCTGCGCGCCGGCGATATCGCCAACATGGGCTTTGCCGAGGCGGTTGATTGCCCGGTGATCCTGATTGCCGATATCGACAAGGGCGGGGTATTTGCCCATCTGGTCGGCACCCTGGCATTGCTTTCCGAGAGCGAACAGGCGCGGGTGCAGGGTTTTGTGATCAACCGCTTTCGCGGCGATATCGCGCTGCTGCAACCGGGTCTGGATTGGCTGGAGCAGCGCACCGGCAAACCGGTATTGGGGGTCTTGCCCTACCTGATGGATTTTCACCTGGAAGCCGAGGATGCCATCGACACGCGCCAGAGCGCCAAGGCGGCCGAGCGGATCAAGGTGGTGGTGCCGGTGCTGCCGCGTATCAGCAACCACACCGATTTCGATCCGCTGCGCCTGCACCCGCAAGTTGAACTGACCTTTGTCGGGCCTGGCCAGGCGATTCCGGCGGCTGACCTGATCATCCTGCCCGGCTCGAAAAGCGTGCGCGCTGACTTGGCGTTTCTGCGTGAGCAGGGTTGGCCAGACGCTATCGCCAGGCACCTGCGTTACGGTGGCAAGCTGATGGGTATCTGCGGCGGGCTGCAGATGCTCGGTACGCAGATCGATGATCCGCATGGTCTGGAGGGGGCGGCGGGCTCAAGCCCAGGGTTGGGTCTGCTGGATTTCCGCACGGTGCTGGAACCGGAGAAGCAGCTGCGCAACGTACGCGGCCAGCTGTGCCTGGAGAATGCCCCGGTCAGCGGTTACGAGATTCATGCCGGAGTTAGCACAGGCGCTGGTCTGAACGCGGCCGTGCGGCTGGATGATGGTCGCGTCGATGGCGGCCTGAGCAGCGATGGCCAGGTGCTTGGCACCTATCTGCATGGCCTGTTTGAAACCCCAGAGGCCTGCAGCGCCTTGCTGCGCTGGGCTGGGTTGCGCGAGGTGCAGACGGTGGATTACCACGCCTTGCGTGAGCGTGATATCGAGCGTCTGGCCGATCTGGTCGAGGCGCATCTGGATACACAAAGGTTGCGCGGACTATGCGGTCTGTAGCCCGGATGCAATCCGGGGCAGCGCAGCGTCGGATTAATCGCTCCCGGATTACATCCGGGCTACGGGTTGTGTGCAGTATTTGCACAAAGGTGAAGCATGCATGAACTGATTCTCGGCGGTGCCCGTTCCGGCAAGAGCCGTCTGGCCGAGCGGCTGGCGGATGAGTCTGGCCTGGCAGTGACCTATATCGCCACCAGCCAGCCGTTGGATGGTGAGATGAGCGCGCGTATTCGCCATCACCAGGAACGCCGGCCGCCGCATTGGGGCCTGGTGGAAGAACCGCTGGCGCTGGCGCGGGTGTTGCATGAACAGGCCGCTGCGGATAAATGCCTGCTGATTGATTGCCTGACCCTGTGGCTGACCAATCTGTTGATGCAAGACGATGAGGCGCGACTGCAAGCCGAGCGCGATGCACTGCTCGGCTGCCTGGCGAGCCTGCCGGGGCGGATTATTCTGGTCAGCAATGAAACCGGCTTGGGTGTGGTGCCGTTGGGCGAGTTGACCCGGCGTTATGTCGATGAGGCGGGCTGGTTGCATCAGGCCCTGGCCGAGCGTTGCCAGCGCGTGCTGTTCTGCGTCGCCGGCTTGCCGATGCGGCTCAAGGGCGCAGCGTTGGAAGGAGAGAGGTTATGAGTTTGCAATGGTGGCAGGGCCCCTGCCAGCCCCTGGATCATGTGGCCCGCCACAAGGCGCTGGCGCGTCAGCAGCAACTCACCAAGCCTGCCGGCTCGCTCGGTCAACTGGAACGCCTGGCGATTCAGTTGGCCGCTCTGCAGGGCCGTGAGCGACCGAGTGTGGCGCAGGTGGCCATCAGCATTTTTGCCGGCGATCACGGCATTGTCGCCGAGGGCGTTTCGGCCTTTCCCCAGGCGGTCACCGGGCAGATGCTGCGCAACTTCGTCGCGGGTGGTGCCGCCATCAGCGTGCTGGCCCGGCAGCTGAATGCCACGCTGGAGGTGATTGACCTGGGTACCGCCTTGCCGCTGGAACCGCTGCCAGGGGTGCGCCATCTGCATGTCGGCGCCGGTACGCAGAACTTCCTGCAAGGCCCGGCCATGACCCCGGCGCAATTGCTGATCGCCCTGGAAGCCGGCCGCGACAGCCTGCTGCGTGCTCAGCAGAGCGGCTGCGAGCTGTTTATCGGCGGGGAGATGGGTATCGGCAATACCACCGCCGCCACCGCCCTGGCGTGCTGGTTGCTGGACTGCCCGGCGGCCGAGTTGGTCGGCCCCGGCACAGGGCTGGATGCCACGGGGGTGGCGCATAAGGCGCAGGTGGTCGAAGCAGGGTTGCTGCTGCATCGTTCCTCTATCGCTGAGCCGATGCAGGCCTTGCAGGCCTTTGCGGGCTTCGAGATGGCGGCACTGGCTGGCGCTTATCTGGCCTGTGCGCAGCAGGGCATCGTGGCGTTGGTTGATGGTTTTATCTGCACGGTGGCGGCATTGCTCGCTGTGCGGCTCAACCCGGCTTGTCGCGAGTGGATGCTGTTTGCCCATCGCGGCGCCGAACCTGGCCACCAGCGCGTGCTCCAGGCGCTGCAGGCCGAACCGCTGCTTGATCTGGGCCTGCGTCTGGGCGAGGGCAGTGGCGCGGCTTTGGCGCTGCCGCTGTTGCAGCTGGCCTGCAGCCTGCACAACGACATGGCCACCTTTGCCGAGGCGGCCGTGGCCGAGCGCCCGCAATGACGGTCTATCTGGAGCTGCTGCGCCACGGCGAAACCGAACTGGGCGGCGGCCTGCGCGGCAGCACGGACGATGCTCTGACTGCAACCGGCTGGGCGCAGTTGCGCACGGCGGTGGCTGATGGAAGTCGCTGGGATCGGCTGGTCAGCTCGCCCTTGCAGCGTTGTGCACGCTTTGCCGAAGAGCTGGCCGCGCAGCACGGCGTGCCGCTCCGTCTTGAGCCCGATCTACAGGAACTGCATTTCGGTGCGTGGGAAGGGCGCAGCACCGCCGAATTGATGCAGACCAGTGCAGAAGACTTGGGCCGTTTCTGGAACGATCCTTATGGCTTTACTCCGCCTGAAGGCGAACCGCTGCTGGCATTCGAGGCGCGGGTGCTTGGTGCGCTGCAGCGCTTGCAGGCACGCCATGCCGGCGAGCGCCTGCTGTTGGTGACTCATGGTGGGGTGATCCGCTTGCTGCTGGCACGCGCCCGTGGTCTGCCGCGCAATGATCTGCTGCAGGTAGCGGTCGGCCATGCCGAGCGCTATCAGCTGCGCCTGGATGAACAGGGGCAGCTGTGGGAGCGCGCATGACGTCCTGGTGGATTGCCCTGCAATTTCTTACCCGCCTGCCGGTGACCCTGGCCGGCATGCCGACGCCTGAGCAGGTCGGCCGCTCGCTGCTGTTCTACCCGCTGGTGGGGCTGCTGATCGGCCTGTTGTTGCTTGCCGCGCAACACCTGCTGGGCGATAGCGCGGTGCTGCTGCAGGCAGCGTTGTTGCTGGCGCTGTGGGTGGGCATCAGCGGCGGCCTGCATCTGGATGGCCTGGCGGATAGCGCCGATGCCTGGGTTGGCGGCTTCGGCGATAAACAACGCACCCTGGACATCATGAAGGACCCGCGCAGCGGGCCGATTGCCGTGGTGGTGCTGGTACTGCTGCTGCTGCTCAAGTTTGCTGCGCTGGTGGCCTTGCTGGAGAGCGGCTCTGGGTTACTGCTGGTGCTGGTGCCCTGGCTGGCGCGCTGTCTGCTGCCGCTGTTGTTTATGACCACGCCCTATGTGCGCGCTGGCGGCCTCGGTCAGGCGTTGGCCGAGCATCTGCCGCGCCGGCAACTGCCATGGGTGTTGGCTATCAATGCCTTGGCCATGCTGTTGTTCGGCTGGTCGGCGCTGCTGGCCTTGTTGGTCGCCGGCGGCGTGTTTATCTGGCTGCGCAACTTGATGCGCAAACGTCTGGATGGCACCACCGGTGATACCGCCGGAGCTCTGCTGGAAATAGCCGAGTGCGCGGTGCTGTTGGCTTTGGCCTGCTAGCGTGTATGGACCACAAGGCACAGCAGGGATGGACATGGGGTGTAGGTGGTTTTACTCGACGCTGGTGACGGTTCTGCTTGGGGGCGTGCCCTGCGCGGGCGCCGTTCAGGCCGAGGAGCTGGTGTGGGTCGTTGCCCCGATACCCGGCGCCTTCAATGTGCGTGACGGTGAAGTGGTTGATGGCGTGCTGTTCGAGGTCATGCAATTGCTGGCAGCACGCCTGCCTGAGTTGCAGATGCGTTATGAAGTATTACCCATGGCCCGGGTTGAACAACGCATGAGCGAGCAGGGTGAGCTGTGCAGCAGTGGCCAACTGCAGAGTCCCGAGCGCGACCAGCTGGGCTACTTCATTCCGTATGTGGCGAGCACGCCGATCCATATGCTGGTGCGGCGGCAGACCCTGGAGCAACTGCTGATCGAAGACGGCCAGGTCAGCCTCGATTGGCTATTCGGTAATCCTTATTTGCGAGGGGCTTTGGCCAAGAGTCGGGTCTACCCCGCGCCGATTCGTGATCGTCTACGCAAGGCGCACGCCGAAGGCCGCATTCCTGAGCTAGGCGGCAGCCTGGCGGGGGAGAACCTGCTGCTGATGGTCAGTCATCACCGTTTGGACTATGCCTTTGATTACCCGCTGGTCTACACCGAGGTAATGCGCCATTTCAGCCTCAGTGATGCGCTGGTCAGCGTACCGTTGCGCGAGAACGCTGAACTGGTGACGGTGGGCATCTATTGCTCACGCACGCCCTGGGGCGCGCAGATGGCTCGGCGCCTCGATCAAGCGATTCGCCAGGTTTCCGCCGCGCCCGCCAGCACACTGGCGATCTACCAGCGTTGGCTGCCGCCTGAGGTGTACAGCCACTACCACGAGCAGTTGCTGGCGTTCTTCGCCCAGCGCGCCAGTGCCGCGCCGCTGCGGTTCGATTAGCCGGTCTTTAGCCAATGGTCGGCTTGCCAGCTTGTTCAGCTCAAGGTGCAATCTGTAGCACTGGATTGCCGAACAGCTGTAGCTGTCGTGTGAGCGGGTAGCGGTATATACCTGCGCCCTATTGCCGATTTCTCGATAAGCGGGTCGCTGCCCGTAAAGGACAACCTATGACTTCGTTATGGCGCACCAGTGGCTGGTTGATGCTGGGCGCATCGCTGGTTCTGGCGCTGTCGCTGGGTATTCGCCATGGCTTTGGCCTGTTCCTGCCGCCGATGAGCGCCGAGTTCGGCTGGGGTCGTGAGGTATTTGCCTTCGCCATCGCCCTGCAGAACCTGATCTGGGGCCTGACCCAGCCGTTTACCGGCGCTTTGGCTGATCGTTTCGGCGCCAAACGCACGGTGATTGTCGGCGGCGTGCTGTACGCCATCGGCCTGCTGTGCATGGGCCTGGCTGATTCGCCCTTGAGCCTGTCGCTGAGCGCCGGGCTGCTGATCGGTATTGGTTTGTCCGGCACCTCGTTCTCGGTGATTCTCGGGGCAGTGGGGCGCGCCGTGCCCGCGGATAAACGCAGCATGGCCATGGGGATTGCGGCGGCGGCTGGCTCGTTCGGTCAGTTCGCCATGTTGCCCGGTACCCTGGGTCTGTTGAGTTGGCTGGGCTGGTCGGTGGCGTTGATGGCGCTGGGCCTGCTGGTGGCGCTGATCATACCGCTGGCGGCGATGCTCAAGGACACGCCGCTGCCGCTCACCGGTCAGGAGCAGAGCCTCGGTGAGGCCTTGCGTGAGGCCTGCAGCCATTCCGGTTTCTGGCTGTTGGCA
Source organism: Pseudomonas cimarronensis (assembly GCF_049331905.1). GTDB lineage: Bacteria > Pseudomonadota > Gammaproteobacteria > Pseudomonadales > Pseudomonadaceae > Aquipseudomonas. The sequence continues at coordinate 2,488,937 of NZ_CP186283.1, forward strand.
TTGGGCTTTTTCGTCTGTGGCTTTCAGGTGGTGTTTATCGGCGTACACCTGCCGGCCTACCTGGTCGATCAGCATCTGCCTGCGCTGGTCGGCACTACGGTGCTGGCGCTGGTGGGCCTGTTCAATATCTTTGGCACCTATATCGCCGGCTGGCTGGGCGGGCGGATGTCCAAACCGCGCCTGCTCAGCGCGCTGTACCTGGCGCGGGCGGTGGTGATTGTGGCGTTTATCCTGACGCCGTTGAGCGTTTGGAGCGCCTACGCCTTTGGCGTGGCGATGGGCTTGCTATGGCTGTCCACGGTGCCGCTGACCAACGGCACCGTGGCGACCCTGTTTGGCGTGCGCAACCTGTCGATGCTGGGCGGTATCGTCTTTCTGTTCCACCAGCTGGGGGCTTTTCTTGGCGGCTGGATGGGCGGCTATCTGTATGACCATACCGGCAGTTATGATCTGGTCTGGCAGATTGCTGTATTGCTCAGCTTGTTGGCGGCTGCGCTGAACTGGCCGGTGCGCGAGCAGCCGGTGGCGCGGCTGCGCAATCAGGGGGTTACAGTATGTTCCGCGAACATTACCTGAGTGCTATGGTGGTGTTACTTGGGCTGCTCTGCCTAGGATTGCTGTTGTGGGCCTGGCACCAGAGTGGGCTGGCTTTTTTGGGGTTGGGTATGGGGTTATGCTGAGCAAGCAGCAGAGCCTTTCGAGGCTGAGGTCATTAGAATGATTTGGATCTTGAAGTGACGCAGCAGCATCCGCAGACCGAAGTGACGTACGATCAATCTGCCGCCATGTGGCGGTCGCGAGTTGAGTGACTGTATCCATGTCGATCAGGCCATCTCCTGTGTGATGCCAAGCCGCTACACAATAGGGGGAGTATGAAAATAGAGCAGGCAGTGCAACCACACGAGAAAAATTGCTGGAAGCCATATGCGCTGACTACTCATGTGCTAAAGAATATCTGTTGCGCCCCTATGTGCCTGAGACAGTTGGCAGTGTTGGTCGCGGTATGTTCGAGCGTGGTCTTGCACCACTAACGCATCGCCAGAGACCGCTCGATATACTCACTAGTGCCCGTTTCCACAGACGTGCCAGACTGTTGGAGTGCGTGAAAAGCCTGATCAAACTGTTGGTCTGTGGTTCTCGGGACTCAGATAACTTCTTCTTGAAGATTAAGGCTGCCTTTCCTAGACAAAGCGCGATGAGCAAATTTTTCTTGGTGTATTACGAGGTGGCCGATGCGATATACTCCATGGGCCATATCGACTACTTATGCATCGCCGTGTAACCATAGACAGTGAAAGTTGAGAAAATGAGCAGTGCGCTAAATTTTTTAAATAAAAATAACCAAGAGATTTTGAGTTATTTCATGCGGCATGTATTGACTATGCTCTGTGCAATTGGCACGTTAATTCTCATTGGTTGGCTTGTAAAGTTTAGTAATTATGGTATCGACTTTACTGATGAAAGCTTTTATCTGGTATGGATTTCGAATCCGTTTATTTATGATGTGTCTGTGAGTCAATTCGGATTCATTTATTATCCGATTTATAGCTTGTTAGATGGTGATATTGCTGCTCTTCGGAAAGCAAATATTTTGATCACCTTTGGTCTTGCGTGGCTTTTATGTTGTGTGCTTCTTGCTTCGCTCGCGCCAGAGGTCAAAAAAAAATCTGCTGTACTTCCTGTAGCGGCTGCAGGACTGGCGACCAGCTCTTTTCTTTTTTTTGATTCTTGGTTGCCCACGCCAAGTTATAACAGTCTGGCGTTGCAAGCGCTGCTGACCACTTCCACGGGCTTGGTTCTGGCTGAAAAGGCTGCGGATCGTGCAAGTATCGTCGGTTGGTTATTGATAGGCGTTGGCGGTTGGCTTGCCTTCATGGCAAAGCCAAGCACGGCAGCTGCTCTAGCGGTTGGCGTGTTTTTCTATCTGTTGCTTTCGCGAAAGTTATCAGTACAAATGCTTGCGCTTGCAGTGGCAGGCGCCACTGTTCTTTTGCTAACAAGCGCATTAATAATAGATGGCTCTGTTTTCCGTTTTGTGGAGCGTCTCCGGCTAGGGGTTGAATTTGGCAAGCATTTGGCGGGTGGTCACACATTGACTCAGATTTTGCGTGTTGATGATTTTTTTATGTATGAAAGGTTTAATCATGCAATATTGTTGGTTTTTAGTGTGTTGTTTGTTGCGCTGTGGTGTATGTGGGTTGGTAGTAAGAAATTGTCCTATGTAGGTCTGATTTTTTCTGGTTTTTTTTTCTTGATTACTTCGGTGCTTGTTTTTGGCCCGGCTCAACCAGCCGTAAATTTCGGGATTTTTAGGGGGTTTCTGATTTTTGGATTGGTCTATGCGGCTGTGTTTGCTGTTTTGGTCTTTGGTCGCGTCAAGGTGCTGGTAACTATTTCGGCATCACAGTGGGCTATTGCGCTTATTTTCTTGATGATGCCTCATATCTATGCATTTGGCACAAACGGTAACTATTGGCAGGCTGGCGGTTATGCAGCCATTTTTTGGCTGCTTGCAGGGCTAACCCTGTTTGGTTCATTGATTCGAGAGCGTGCTTCATGGTTTTTAGTGCTGCCGCTAGCGCTTGGCGCTCAAGCTGTCACGGCCGCTCTTTTACAAGCAGGATTCGAGCAACCCTATCGTCAGCCCCAGCCTTTGAGGCTTAACGCGTCCATTCTTGATATAGGCCCGCAAAGAGCGGAGTTAGTTCTTTCTGAGGGTTATTTCGAATATTTCGCTAGCGCCATGGCAATTACAAAAGCGGCTGGCTTCGAAACAAATACGCCAGTGATTGACCTGTCTGGACAGTCCCCGGGAATTCTCTATGCATTTGGCGCTGAAAATATAGGTCAAGCATGGACTGTGGGGGGATATCCAGGCAGTTTGAGACTTGCACAAGCGGCGTTAGATCGCACGCCTTGTTGGAAAATTGCGAGTGCTTGGGTACTGTTCGAGCCAGATGGCCCGCGTAGCATTTCGGTGGAGCTAATGACTGGTTTAGGGGCTAATTTTCCATGGGGCTATGAATACGTTGGGGCGTGGCAGACAGCAGACGGTGCTGGCGGGTATGCGTACCCCCGTACTCAGAAACTATACAAACCTCTCGAGCCTCAACAAACAATGGTGACTTGTCAGATGCTACGCATGAAGAAGGTGGCGCAGTGAAAAAAGTCGCTATCGTCCAGTCCAACTATATACCGTGGAAAGGTTATTTTGACATGATCGCCTCTGTGGATGAGTTCATCCTGTACGACGACATGCAGTACACACGTCGTGACTGGCGTAATCGAAACCAGATTAAGACCCCGCATGGGGTTCAGTGGCTCACTGTGCCTGTTTTGGTAAAGGGAAAATATCACCAGAAAATTCGCGAGACAGAAATCGATGGCACTAATTGGGTAGCAGCTCATTGGAAAACATTGGAGCAGAACTACCGTCGTGCACCATATTTCGCTGAAATTGCTTCATGGTTGGAGCCCCTCTATCTTGCAGAGTCCTTTGTTAATATTTCACAATTAAATCGATTTTTCATTGAGGCTATCTGCACTTATCTAGGAATCAAAACAATAATAACCAATTCATGGGACTACACTTTGCTTGAGGGGAGAACTGAGCGCCTTGCCGACCTTTGCATGCAGGCAGGTGGTACTGAATATATATCAGGGCCAGCAGCCAGAGACTATGTTGACGAAAAAATATTTTTTGAGTCAGGTATCAAACTTACTTGGTTTGATTACGCAGAATACCCAGAGTATCCCCAGCTTTGGGGTGAGTTTGCACATGGTGTCACTATCCTTGACCTTTTGTTCAATTGCGGTAGGGATGCGCCGCGCTACATGAGGTATGTGGCATGAAGCTTTCGATCGTTGCAACTCTTTATCAGTCTGCACCTTACATCAAGGAGTTTTATGTCAGGATGAGTGCTGCGGCTAGAGAGTTGGTTGGTGAGAAATTTGAAATAGTCCTAGTAAACGATGGGTCGCCTGATAATAGTTTAGATTTGGCCATCAAACTTACAGAGCAGGATCCCCGCATTGTTGTTGTTGACTTGTCGCGCAACTTTGGTCATCACAAAGCAATGCTTGCTGGGTTGGCGCAGGCGTGCGGCGAATATATCTTCCTCATCGACAGTGATCTGGAGGAGGAGCCTGAATGGCTAGCTGAATTTGCCTCAACCATGGCGGCAGAGTCTGCGGACGTAGTCTATGGCGTGCAAGAGGTTCGCAAGGGCAACTGGTTTGAACGCTGGAGCGGCGAGCTTTATTATAAGGTCTTCAATTATCTCGCTAACATTGATCATCCACGCAATATAGTTACCGCGCGATTGATGTCACGTCGCTATGTTGATGCATTACTACGCTTTCGTGAACGCGAAATGGTTATTTCATGCCTTTGGGTCATAACTGGCTTCAAGCAGTGCGCGCGAATCGTGAAGAAGCACATGCACAGTGCCACTACCTATAGTCTGGCCAAGAAGATCGGGCATGCGACCAACGCCATAACCTCGTTCAGCGAAGTTCCGCTGCGAATGATCTTCTACACAGGTCTTATTATCTTCGCCTGCGCGCTGACCTATGCGGGTTATCTCGTTTTTCATAAGCTGATTCTTTCCTCTCCTATGGACGGCTGGACCTCTGTGATGGTCTCCATATGGCTACTCGGCGGCATGAGTATCTCGTTCTTAGGGCTGATCGGGATCTACCTTTCTAAGGTCTTCTCTGAAACCAAGCAGAGGCCTTCCATAATTGTAAGGGAAATTTATGGCCAATCTTCTTCCTCCGATTGACAGCAGTTATGAACAGTTTTACGCCCAGCGTGCAGGTCTGCGGGTCTATCCCACTGAGTTCGTTGTACGCACTTTTTTAGCGAACTACCCTGGCCTGGTGTTTCAAAAACCGGTAGCCGGCGATCGAGTGCTTGACATTGCTTTCGGCGACGGGCGCAACACTGTATTCCTTTGCGAGCAGGGTTACGAGGTGAGCGGAATTGAGATTACGGAGGGAATCGTTCGGCAGACCAGTGAGCGCTTAGCAAAACTGGGTCACAAGGCCGACCTCCGAGTGGGTCGTAACAGCCGTATTCCGTTCGATGATAACCATTTCGATCATGTCCTGGCCTGCCACTGCTGTTACTACTGTGACGAAGATGAAAGCTTTGCTGACAACATGAAAGAATATGCTCGGGTGATGAAACCAGGAGGATGGCTAGTAGCCTCAGTAGCCTGTCGTGAATCCTATATCTTCAAGGACGCCATACCGCAGGAGGATGGCTCGTTACGCATACATGCAGACCCTTATGGCAACCGCGATGGTTATCGACTGCATGCATTCTCCAGCAAAGATCAGGTCAAGACCTACCTCACGCCCTGGTTTGAACATTTTTCCTTCGGTTTTGCGAATAACGACTACTACGGCGTCTCTGAACGCCTGTTTTGGGTCGTGTGTCAGAAAAGAGAGAGCTTATGAGTAGTAGTTATTCCTATCGCTGTCCCACTTGCGCTTGCAGCCCCCTAATCCAGGGTGGCAATGGGATGGCATGCCCTAACGGTCATTTTTTTGCATATGCCAACGATACTGATGTGCCGGTGTTCGCCAGCGAGCCTGAGGGCAGTAACGAGTATTCGCAGGAGAATGCTGCTGAGTTTCACGACAACGCGTTGCGTTGGGTCTTTAACACTTTTCAGGCGGATGAAGACGTTCTGCGCGAACGACTCATCGCTCGTATCGGTCTCATGGCCGGCGAGCGTGTGCTGATTACTGGTGCAGGCGCGGGCAATGACTTGCCTTACTTGGTCCGTGCGCTTGGGGGCAAGGGAGAGGTCTATGTGCAAGACATCGCTAAGGAAATGTTGCTGGCAGGTGTGTCTCGCTACAAATCAGGACTGGAAGGCTCTGGCGTTGCGCTTCACTTTTCTGTAAGCGACGCCACTAACCTGCCATTTAATGACGGTTTCTTCGATGCGGCCTACCACTTTGGCGGCATAAACTTGTTTCCTGACATTGCAAAAGGCATTGCCGAGATGAACCGAGTGGTGAAGTCAGGTGGGAGCATCGTTATCGGCGACGAAGGGCTGGCGCCCTGGCTGGTGGGCACCGAATTGGGCAGAATGCTGATCAATAACAATGCTCTTTATGCCTGCACGGCTCCTCTAGAGGCCTTACCTGCGACGGTTCGTGACGTGAAGCTGAGTTGGGAGCTCAGTAATTGCTTCTATGTAATTGAGTTTCAGGCTAGTACCGAGCCGTTACCGATTGATATTGACGTTCCCCACATTGGCAAGCGAGGCGGTACCATTCGCAGCCGTTACTTCGGTCGTATGGAAGGCGTGACCCCAGAATTACGCGACCGGATCTACGAAGAGGCGGAGCGTCGTGGAGTGAGCCGTGTAGCTTTCCTCGAATCGGCGCTTCGCGCAGCGCTAGACAGAGAGTGACTTGACATGATAGCGCTCAATTCTTTTGTGGCTCGCGGTCAGCCGTTTCCTTGGCGAAAGATGGGCTTGGTTTTTGAGCCGCAGGGCAACGATTTCTCGCACGGCTCGCACCCGTGCGCGGTTCATATCGATGGTGATCGCTTCGTGCTTGCATTTACGCGCAGGGATAAAAATCAGCGCTCCCATATCTTTCTCTGCAACGCCATCGTTTCCGATGGTCGTTTGGAGCTGCTGGGCACCCCTAAGCTAGCAATGTTGCCAGGTGAACCTTGTCACTTCGACTGCGATGGCGTAATCAGCGTGTGCTTCGTGAAACATGGTGGTTCCATCTACCTTTATTACGTCGGCTGGCAGAATCTACCCGAAGGTTTATGGGTATGCGACACGGGGCGGGCAAAGCTTGACGAAGGTGAACTTACGCTGACGCGCGAGTTCCTAGGGCCAGTACTGGGTCGCGATAAGAATAATCCTTTGTTTGCAGCAGCTACAGCTTTCCACGTGTCGGGTGATCTATGGCAGACCTGGTACAACTCTGGTGTCCGCTGGGAAAAGACTGCACAGGGCTGGAAACATCACTACGGCATTCACTACGCACATTCGCATAATGGACTGGATTGGATCTGTCGCCCAGGGATGTGTCTTCCGTTTGCAGACGAGTACGAATACGCTTTTGGGCGGCCAAGCGTGATCCGTCGTGAAGACACCTATTTTATGTGGTATGCCCATCGCGCAACTAAGACCATTGATACTTACCGTATTGGCTTTGCTTCTTCGGTAGACGGCCACAGTTGGCAGCGCAACGATCATCTCTCGGGCATTGATGTCTCTCCCTTTGGCTGGGACTGCGAGATGATCTGCTACCCCTGTGTGTTTGAGCACCGGGGCAGGGTGTACATGCTTTATAACGGCAATGGTTATGGTAAGACCGGTTTTGGTTTGGCCGTGATGGAGGAAATGCTATGAAGAAAATTTTCTTGGCTGGCAACGCTATCACTGCCGAAATCCTTTCTAGCTACCTGTCTCAGGACATGCGTTACGAGGTTGTAGGGTTTACCACTGATGATGAATTCGCTGCGCAGGGTACTGTAAGTGGCTATCGAACAGTGGCTTTCTCCAAAGTGCAGGGCGTCTTCTCGCCGGACACCCACAGTGTGATCATGGCTATGGGCTATAACGACTTGAATCGGGCTCGAGAGAGCATGTTTGTTCGCCTTAAGGCTTTGGGTTACGACGTGGAGACCTATACCCATCCCGATGCTCGGATATACACCGACCATCCCGTGGGTGAAGGCAGCGTAGTGCTGCCTGGCGCGATCATTGAGCCGAGTGCCTGCGTAGGTGCTAACTGCATAGTATGGAGTAACGTTACGTTAGCGCACCACTGTAGAGTGGATGACCACTGTTGGGTGGCTGCGGGGGCCGTGGTCTCCGGGCAGGCTAAGGTGCAGCGCAACACTTTTCTGGGTGTTAACTGCACCGTAGTTAATGCTGTCACGGTAGGAGAATTTAACGTTATTGGCGCGGGCGCTATGATCTCGCGAGATACCAAGCCCCATTCAGTTTACTTGGCGCGCTCTGCTGAGCCTTTCCGCTACTCGTCGGATGATTACGTTAAACATTTCGGGATTTAAATGTGAACAAAAAATTTACAGAAGTGCTCGCGGAGGTTTTCGGGCTGCGCGTCGCCGATATCCAACCTGGGCTCCAGAAGTGTGATGTCGGTACATGGGACTCTCTCAAGCAAATGGATCTAGTGATGTCCTTGGAGCGGCAATACGACATCGCATTGGACATCCCTGACATAGTGCGGATGGTTTCGGTTGCCGAGATTATTGCCGTACTCCAAGATAAGGGCGTGGACCTTGGAAGTTAAAGGTGCCGTCGCACTTGTGACTGGAGGGGCGCAGGGCCTCGGCTTGGCAATCGCTCGTCGGTTGGCGGGTGAGGGGGCTATCGTGGTAGTTGCCGACCGTAATGAAGATGCGCTTGCCAACCTGCCGCCGGGGCTGGAGCGCGTAACCATGGACGTCACCAGTCCCGAGCAGGTCCAGGAAGTGGTTGCAGGCATAATGGCGAGCCATGGGCGCGTGGATATTCTTGTCAATAATGCCGGCGTAATCTTCAGCGAGCCTTTCGTCAATGTCATGAATCCAGCAGGTATCATGCATGACTATGCTCGCTTTCGTGCCTCGCTTGCTGTCAATCTCGATTCTGTATTTATCGTCACTGCCGCAGTGGTGGAGTACATGGTTAAGCTCAGAACTAAGGGTGCCATCGTCAATATTAGTTCAGTAAGCGCTTGTGGCAACGAAGGTCAAACGGCTTACTCGGCGGCTAAAGCGGGTGTCAATGCCATGACAATTACTTGGGCAAAGGAGCTCGGTCGATGGGGCATACGCTCTAATGCGGTGGCCCCGGGCTTTATTGGGACTGACTCCACGCGTCATTCTTTGAGCGAGACCGTTCTTAAGCATATCCAGGGGAATACGCCGTTGCGTCGGCTTGGGCAGGCCGATGAGGTTGCCCAGGCGGTGATCGCGTTGATTGAGAATGACTTCATTAATGGAGCTGTCCTCGATGTCAATGGAGGTCTGAGGATCTGACATGGTAAGGCTTTCTCCTGCGCAGTACGCTGCGGCCTACAAGCGATATCTTGAGCACGACGCTTACTTCCCTCTGATCGGAGCCGTGCTGAACGGCACGCAGGATGGCGTGATATATGCGGACTGCGAAGAGAGCCTGAACCAAGTTTATGTGGAGCACGCATTCGGATTTGCACAGTTTTTTGGCAGGACGATGCCTGTGTTTGAGCAAGCTTTGCAGCGATACCTGATAGTCGATAAGGCATTCTCTTGTGCAAAAGTAAGACTCTACACGCCCCACTGCCCTGATTTCCTAAAGGTCAGCGAATGTGAGGAAATGCTTTCTTGGCGGCAGCACTTCCAACTCGATATTGTTTCTCGTACAGAAGTTTACAGTCTTGAAACTGATCAGTCAGTGAAGGGACTGACCTTGATTTTGGCTGATGCAAGTCATGTTGATTTGATTGAGCGCACCTTCGGCGTGGTGGGGCGGTTCTGGCGCACACAAGAAGATTTCGCGAGTCAGTCGAACGCTGTATTGGCCTTGGTCGAGGGCAAGGCGGCCGCTCTGTGCTACGCCGCAGCGGTGAGCGGTGGGAGAGCAGAGATCGATGTGTTAACGCTGCCGGCTTACCGGCACTTAGGGTTGGCCAAGGCAGTCGTGCGTATGTTTAACCGGCGCTGCCTTGAGCAGAATTTGTTGCCGCTATGGGACTGTTTTACCAACAATATTGCCTCCATGGCCTTGTGCCAGTCGTCCGGTTTCGCACCTCTGGGTGACGCTTATACTTTCTTCACCATCAACCGATAGGCTTACTAGTTTCTATGCCTGCAATATTGCACCACTACAACCTAGCCCACCTGCTTGACGAAGTACTGGTCGAGCATTCTGCACGGCCAGCGCTACGCTATGCCGAGGATGAACATACCTTTCACGAACTGGGTGGGTGGGTCGACTCGCTTGCCGCACTATTACTCTCCCGAGGTTTGGCGCGAGGTGATGTCATCGCCATCGGACATGACAAGCACCCGTTATCTTACGCGCTCATGCTAGCTGCGATCCGCCTAGGAGTGGCTTACGTCAATATCGACATGGCCTCACCGATTGCCCGCACCAGACGCATTCTTGAAGTAAGCGCCCCCATGTTACTGTTCTACGATGACTCGACCTATCAAGCTGAGATGGCCGAATTAGCAGTATCACAGGGTTGTGAGTTGCTGCTACTTGATTCCTCGACGCTACCTAATATCAGCGAGGCCGATCTTGAGCGCCAACGGCAGTGCTCACGCTTGGTGGACGGCGCAACAATCGCCTACATCATGTTCACATCAGGCTCCACCGGTATTCCTAAAGGCGTGGCTGTGACGCACCAGAACGTGTTGCACTTAATCGCCTGGGGGCATAAGCGCTTCGGCATCACAGAGCAGGACAATTTTGCGAATTTAAGTCCGATGTACTTCGACAACTCGGTGTTCGATTTCTATGTGGGACTTTTCAGTGGGGCCTCCCTCAGCCCGATCCACCGCAGTTTGCTTGCGAAACCTTACGAGTTGGTCTCTTACGTGAGCTCAAGAGCCTGCACCATCTGGTTCTCGGTGCCTTCAGCCCTCATATATCTCATGGCCATGAAGGCTCTTGCTCCAGGCGCTCTTGTAGATCTGCGGGTCATCATCTTTGGCGGCGAGGGCTACCCTAAGGTGGAGTTGAAGAAGCTCTATGACCGTTTCTTTGGTCAGGCCATGCTAGTCAACGTATACGGCCCCACCGAATGCACCTGTATATGCAGTGCTCACACGCTGAGCACAGACGATTTCCAGAATCTCGATGGTCTGCCCACACTAGGTAAACTCAATCCCAACTTCGACTACCGTATCTTGGACGATGCAAGCCACGATGCCGTAGAGGGCGAGCTTTGCCTGATTGGCCCCAACGTGGCCGCGGGCTACTTCAATGACCTGGAGCGCACCGCAGCAGTTTTTGAAGTGATCACGGATACCAATCGCTTTATGAAACGCATGTATCGCACCGGTGATTTGGTCAAAGAAGTGGATGGTTGGCTTCACTTTGTCGGCCGGAAGGACAACCAGATCAAACACATGGGCTATCGCATTGAGCTCGAGGAAATCGAGAATGCCTTAGTGAAGTTGCCCCAGGTGGATCAGGCTGCAGTAGTCTACCTGCGCACGCAAACCGCATACGGCAAGCTGGTGGCATACGTTGCCTGTTCTGTCGAGGTGGATGATGGCGTCCTGCTGCAGACACTCGGTCAGAGCGTGCCGGACTACATGGTGCCCTCAAAGCTTATTATCATGTCCAAGCTACCCCATAACGCCAACGGCAAAGTCGACCGGCAGCAGTTACGTGCCCTCTGCAGCTAGCAGTCTATGACTAAGGTCACGTTTATCGCTACGTTGGAACAGATAATCCGCTACGGCGTGGTGGGTCTAGCCAACAATTTACTCGGTTACTTGATCTACCTGCTAATCACATGGGCTTGGCTTGACCCTAAGATTGCAGTGACGCTCATGTATCCCATCGGCGCGCTGACTGCTTACTTTGGGCATGCCAAATTCTCATTTACTTATAGAGGAAGCACTTCCCGTGGGATCGTTCGCTACGTCATCGCTCATCTAATTGGCTACGGTGTCAACGTCGGTATGTTATTCCTCTTCTCTGACATGCTGCGCTATCCTCATCAATTAGTTCAGGCAGTGGCCATTGTCGTGGTAGCCGGTGTCCTTTATCTGTTGTTCCGTTATTTCGTATTTCCCCGTTCCCCAGAGCTGATCTGAGCACTTTATGATTTTATGCCCCTCCTGCGGTTTCAATAATGTCAATACCGAAAGTGGTTGTTCTTGCTGCGGTTTTTTGCCTGAAATAGTTGACGGTTTCCGTGCTTGGGCACCCGAACTTGCGAGATATAACGATGGATTCCCGGAGGATAGCTTTGAGGGTTTGGCGCGCGCAGAAGCATGTAGTTTCTGGTTTCGCGCCCGCAACGCAATTGTTATCTGGGCACTACGCAAATACTTCTCTGCATTCCAATCACTATTTGAAGTGGGGTGTGGTACTGGGTTTGTTCTCTCTGGAATCGCAGAGGCATTTCCCGATGTGCGTACAGTAGGCAGCGAGATATATACAACCGGCCTTAAATTCGCCGCCAAGCGTTTACCTAGTACTGAACTTTCTCAGATGGATGCGCGAAAACTACCTTTTGAAAACGAGTTTGACGTGCTTGCAGCATTTGATGTCATTGAGCACATTCGTGAAGATGAACTGGTTCTGCAGAATTTTTATCGTGCCATAAAACCTGGCGGTGGTTGCCTGATTACCGTACCTCAACACATGTGGCTTTGGAGTCCGGTGGATGAAGCTGCTTGCCACCAGCGGCGCTACAGTGCTAAGGAGCTTCACTCCAAGATGGAGGCTGCTGGGTTCCGTATTGTGCGAAGTACGTCCTTCGTCGTTCTGCTACTGCCCTTGATGGTGGTTTCACGTCTTGCAGCTCGCCGCTCAGGGCGAATGGGCGAGGGGGGGGGGGGGTTAGCACTCAATCCTGTGCTCGACCGAACACTGGAGGTCATCATGCGTATTGAACAACAGCTAATCAAATGGGGTATTGATTTTCCGATTGGTGGCTCAAGATTGGTTGTAGCCCAAAAGGATCTGTAAATAAGTCATGAAAGCAATCATTCTTGCCGGTGGCTCGGGCTCACGTCTTTACCCTCTCACGCAGGTGGCAAATAAATAGTTACAGTTTTTGATAAGCCTATGATCTATTATCCTCCAACTGTGCTTATGGCTTCAGAAGTAAGTCACTTTTTCCTTATTTCGACACCTGACGACTTGCCTCGCAACCGGCGATTGTCAGAGAGGGAGTGGGGGATTTAATATCGTGAGTAACCTAAACCTGAAGGTATTGCTCAGGCGCTTTTGGTCGTTGTTGACTTTGTCGGTTTAAATAGTGTGGTGCTGATGCCTGGCGACAATATCTTATCCGGTGGCGATGACTTTTCGTGAGCACTCTTCAATTTTGGTAGCGGCGAAACTACTTTTGCTTATCACGTTAAAGATCCAAAACGCTACGGTGTGGTGGAGTTTGATAGTAAGGGTGTAGCGATACCTATTGAATAAAACCTTGCTACCCAAAGAGCAACTATGTGGTTTCTGGTTTATATATGATAATGATATGCTGGATATTGCAAAAAATATTGAGCCATCTGATCGTGGTGAGTTGGAGATAACAGACGTTAATCTTGAGTATCTGAGGCGCGGCAAGCTGCAGGTTCGACGTTTGAGCAGTGGGTTTGCTTGGTTGGATGCCGGTACGAGTACTGCTCTGTATGATGCATCGGCTTATATTGAGGCTATTGAGCGTCGGCAGGGCGTCAAGATTGGCTGTCTGGAAGAGGCTGCGCTGGTTAGAGGTTTCTTTAGTATTGAACATTTTGAAGTCTTGATCCGGGATATGCCAGCATGTGAGTACAGCGACTATCTGCGCAGTGTCCCTGACGAATGGTACAGGTTGAAAGGTGAAAAATAATGGTAGAAAAAATTCTATTCAATCAGCCATTTATGACTGGAAAAGAACTTGGCTATATTGCTGAGGCCAAGTTTGGCAACATGCTGGCGGGCGACGGTCTTTTCACAAAGCGTTGCCATAAATGGCTGGAGCATGAAAGTGGCTGTGATAAGGCTTTGTTGACGCACTCATGTACTGCAGCGCTTGAGATGGCAGCGTTGCTTCTGAACATAGAGCCAGGTGATGAAGTCATAATGCCTTCGTACACATTTGTCTCCACTGCTAATGCTTTTGTGTTGCGGGGTGGGGTGCCCGTATTTGTAGATATCCGGGAAGACACATTGAACTTGGATGAGCGCCTGATTGAGGCGGCTATCACCCCCCGTACCCGAGCTATCGTACCTGTTCACTATGCAGGTGTGGCTTGTGAAATGGACACGATCATGGCTATTGCCGCGCGGCATGGCCTGAAGGTCGTGGAGGATGCCGCGCAGGGGGTCATGGCCTCTTACAAGGGGCGTGCGTTGGGAAGTATTGGCGATTTGGGGGCTTATAGTTTTCACGAAACGAAAAACGTCATTTCGGGTGAAGGGGGGGCCTTGCTGGTGAATGCTCCCTGTCTTGCATTGCGCGCAGAAATTATCCGCGAGAAAGGTACTGATCGTAGTCGCTTCTTCCGAGGCGAGGTGGATAAATACACTTGGCAGGAGGTCGGCTCTTCCTTCTTACCAGGTGAATTGATTGCAGCTTTTCTCTGGGCACAACTTGAAGAGGCAGGGCGTATTACTGAGCAGCGTTTGGCTATTTGGAAGCGCTATCACGAATTACTGGAACCCGCTGAGCAGAATGGACTGTTACGCCGCCCCATAGTGCCGGTTGATTGTCAGCATAACGCTCATATGTACTATATTTTGTTGCCCCCTGAAATTGACCGGCAAAGAGTGCTTGCTGAACTTAAGAAGAACGATATTTATTCGGTATTCCATTATGTGCCACTTCATTCCTCTCCGGGCGGTAAGCGCTATGGTCGATCACAGGGGGAGCTGGGGGTAACCATTAGGCAGTCGGAGCGGCTGGTACGTTTACCAATGTGGGTTGGGTTGTCGAGCGAACAGCAAGATCGTATTGTTCAAGTGTTGAGTAATATTATTAGTTGAGCTTTCCAAGTAACAAACCCCATAACCTTGTTTGGAGTTGTATATGCAAGGGCGTCACGCTCTAGGTTGTGGTGTTACCTGAATTAATGGGCCAGTTTTACAGGCTAGATAAGTCTGCTTCCGCGGGGCGAGGTTGTTTAGGGCCCTGATCTGATTGCAGAGGTAATTTCATGCTATTTTGTCTATAAGTTATTAGCACTAAGTCTAAAAAGCTACCTCCTAGCGGCGCGATTAGCATGGGTGTACTCAATTATTGAAGTATCTGCAATGCAATATTACTTTTTTATAAGTGCTTTTCTTCTTGCATTCTCCATGTCAACGCTGGCAGGGCAATGTTCTCCTCTTCTACAGGGCGATCTGCAGAAATTGCGCAGCCAGGAGCGCATCGACCTGTGTGCGCAGTTCGCCGGTAAGCCGCTGGTGGTGGTCAATACCGCCAGTTTTTGCGGTTTCACTCCGCAGTTCAAAGGCCTCGAGGCGCTGTATCAGCGGTACAAGGGGCAGGGCCTGCAGATTCTCGGGGTGCCTTCCGACGATTTTCGTCAGGAGGCTGATGACAGTGCCGAGACGGCCAAGGTCTGCTACGTCAACTACGGTGTGACCTTTGCCATGAGCGAAACCCAGCGCGTAACTGGCAGCGATGCCGTACCGCTGTTCAAGGAACTGGCCGCGCAAAGCCAGGCACCACGCTGGAACTTCTCCAAATATGTAGTTGATGCCCAGGGCCGGGTGATCGCCAGCTTCCCCAGCAGCACCACCCCGGATGATCCGGCTCTGCTGGCAGCTGTCGAGCAGGCGATTGCTTCGCAGCGCTGAACGCCGGGTGATCAAGGCCTCACCCATCTGGGCGATGGTTGACCGTTAAACACCTCCTTAGAGTTGTGAGTACGCCGGACGCAGTTTCCCGGCGTGCCAACAAGAAAAATAAGGAGGCACCCATGCGTCGCGTTATTGCTACTGCCCTAGCTGCTGTTGCCCTGGTGGGCGCGGTTGAAGCTCAAGCCAACTACACCAAGACCAAATACCCGATCGTGCTGGTGCACGGGGTGACCGGTTTCGACACCATTGGTGGGCTGATCAACTACTTCCATACCATTCCCTGGAACCTTGAGCGCGACGGTGCCAAGGTCTATGTCGCCAGTGTGTCGGCACTCAACGACAGCGAGCAGCGCGGTGCCTCCCTGGCGCAGCAGATCGTGCCGTGGGCCAGTGCCAATGGTGGCAAGGTCAACCTGATCGGCCATAGCCAGGGTTCACCGACTTCGCGCGTTGCGGCCTCGCTGCGTCCTGATCTGGTGGCCTCGGTAACCTCGGTCAACGGCGTTAACAAAGGCTCGAAAGTCGCCGATGTGCTGCGCGGCGCGATTCCGGCCAACAGCGCCATCGAAGGTGGGGCCAATGGCCTGGCCAACGCAATTGGTTCGTTGATCAACCTGCTGTCGGGTAACAACAACCCACAAAATGGCCTGGCCGCGCTGAAAACCCTCACCACTGCCGGCACCACTGCATTGAATGGTCGTCATCCGTGGGGCGTGAACAGCAGCAGCTACTGCGCTAAATCCACTGAAGTGCACAACGTGCGCGGGCACAACATCCGTTACTTCTCCTGGACCGGCAACACCTCTTACACCAACGTCTTCGACGCGGTCGATCCATTCCTGGCGATCACCGGCCTGGCGTTTGGCAGCGAGAAGAACGACGGTCTGGTCGGTGTCTGCTCCACCTACCTAGGGCAGGTGATTGGTGATGGCTACAACATGAACCACGTGGATGCGATCAACCACCTGTTCGGCGTACGAGGCTGGACCGATCCGGTTTCGCTGTATCGCCAGCATGCCAACCGCCTGAAAAACAAAGGCGTCTGACCGTCGTTCGGTGGGCTGCGCAATGCAGCCCGCGCTCTGGAGCTTTTATGGCCCTGTCGTTGCGCACCACTGTTCCTCTTCTGGTACTGGCCGGCAGCGTTGCCGGCCTTACGCTTTACTGGCAGTGGCCAGACGCTGCGTTATCCGCCACGCCTGCTGCTTCTGCTGCTGTTAAAGCCCCTCTGTCCGTCGCCCCCAGCCCTCTCTTGGTAACCACCAAACCAGACGTATCAACCGTTAAAGCACCGGCAAGCTTGCCGGGTCTGCAGGATACCGAGGTGGATGGTGATCTGCGTGCCGATAGCGCCGGCAATCTGCAGCTGAACTTGGCCTTGCGCGATTATCTGGATTACTTCCTCAGCGCCGCCGATCAGGCGGGGCTGGAAACCGTGGTCGAAGCCATGCTGGCGGATGCCCGTGGGCGTTTGCCGGAGCCGGCGCTGGGGCAGTTTATCGGCCTGCTGGGCGACTACATGGATTACAAACGTGCCAGTCTGGAACTGTTACAACGGCCGTTGAGTGCTGCGCAGCAGAGCACCTCGGCAGACCAGTTGCAGGCCTTGCAGCGCGCCTTCGAGCAACTGGCGCAACTGCGCCGGGCGCATTTTTCCAGTGCGGCGGCCGAAGCCCTGTTCGGTGCCGAAGAAGCTTATGGGCGTTACACCCTGGATAACCTGGCCCTGATGGCGCGTGATGATTTGACCGAACAGGCCAAGGCGCTGGCACAAGAGCGTTTGCGCGCCCAGTTGCCCGAGGCCATGCGTGCCAGTGAGGAGCGTCAGGTGCAGGCTCAGGCGTTGCAGGCACAAACCGAGAAGCTCTGGCAGGAAGGTGCCAGCGAAGAGCAGGTGCGTCAGCTGCTTGCCTTGACCTATGATCCCCCGACGGTCGAGCGTCTGCTCGACGAGCAGCGCAACGAACGCGCCTGGCAACAACGTTATGCCGCTTACCAGCAGGAGCTGGCGGGTCTGCAGGGCAATGGCCTGAGTGCTGAGGATCAGCAGCGTGAGCAGCAGCGTCTGCGCCAGCGTTTGTTCAGCGCCGAAGATCAGCATCGGGTGGAAACCTATGACGCCATTGTCGCCAAACAGCAGGACAACCCTTCGCCTGAGCTGTAAGCCATGAACCTGGAACGCCAGGAAGCCCTGCTACTGGCCCAGCAGCGCCGTGGCTATCGCAGTCTGCGCTTTACCGAGGCGCTGGAAGAGCAGTTTGTCGAGCACCGGGTGCAGCGTATTCGCCGCCGTCTACTGCTGATCATCAGTACTGCGATTGTCTTTCAGCTGGTTTACACCGTACTGGATCTATTGCTGCTGCCCCTGGAAACCAGTCTGGCGACCTTGCCACTGCGCGTACTGGGTATGTTCGGTGCGCTGCTGGCATTTCTCTATTGCCGGCGCCCGAGCAGCCCAGCGCGCCCCAGCTTGCTGGCCTATGTGGCGGCCTACGGGCTGAACGGCAGCTGTGTGGCGGCGATTATCCACGTGTGCTGGGCCCAGGGCGTGCCGATGCCCTATGACGGACTGTTTCTGGTGCTGCTGTTTGGCTATGTATTGCTCGGCGTGTCGTTCCGTGCGGTCAGTCTGGCGTCGTGGAGTATCTGCGGCCTGTTTCTGTTGTTTGGTCTGTTCAGTTCAGGCGGCAGCGTGATGTTGAGTTATCAGGGGCTGTTTTTGTTGTGTGCCAACCTGATCGGCAGTGTCGGAGCCTACTTGCAAGAGCACGGCCAGCGTGGCGCCTGGCTCAATCTACGGCTGCTCGATCTGGCGCGGCAGCGTGCGGAAGCGGACGACGCACGCAAACTGCGCCTGCTCGCGGCCGCCAGCCATGATCTGCGCCAGCCACTGAATGCCATGGGCCTGTATGCCCAGCACCTGCTGGAGCAGAACCAGGATCCCGGTGTGCACCGCATCAGCAGTCGTTTGGCGGTTGCCGTTGAGCAACTCAGCCGACTGCTGCAATCGCTGTTCGACTACACCCGGTTGACCCTGCCCGGCGGCGTGCAGGCCAAGCAGGAAGTGTTTACCTTGCGTCCGCTGCTTGCTCGCCTGAGTGGTGAAACCCGCGCCGAAGCCGATGCCAAGGGCATTGAGTTGCAGCTGCACAGTGCCGACATCTGGGTGCGCAGTGATCCGCTGTTGCTCGAGCGTGTGCTGCGTAACCTGCTCAGCAATGCGCTACGTCACGCCCAGGCAAGGCATGTGTGGTTGCAGGCGCGGGCGGAAGAGGGCGTGGTCTACCTGGAAGTGGGGGATGATGGCCAGGGCTTGAGCGATGAAGAGCAGGAATTGGTGTTCGAAGAGTTCCGCCAACTGGACAACCCCGGACGCAATGCCGAACGCGGTCTTGGCCTGGGCCTGGCCATCGTGCGACAGCTGGCGCAATTGCTCGGCCATCCCCTGCAACTGCACTCAAGCCCAGGGGCGGGGGCGCGGTTTGTGCTGCAACTGCCGGTGGCCGAAGCCGGACTCTGGCAGGCACCTGCGCCTGCGGTCAGCGCCATGCAGGGCCGGGTGCTGTTGCTGGAGGATGATGCCGCCGGGCGTGAGGCCCTGGCCGGGCTGTTGCAACGTTGGGGCTGTGAGGTCTGGGCCTGCGCCGATCCAGCCGAGGCTTTGCAGTGTTTGTCCGAGGCGCAGCCACAGGTGCTGATCAGTGACTATCGGCTGGCTGCCACCGAGGACGGTTTACGCGTTATCGAGCGTTTGCGCGAAGAGGCCGGGCGCATGCTGCCGGCCTTGCTAATTACTGCGGATGTCAGCGCTGACCTGCAGGAGCGCTGCACCCGTGCCCATGTCACCTTGCTCGGCAAGCCACTGCTGCCGGCGCGCCTGCGTCAGACCCTGGCGGTGTTATTGCCCGCAGTGGTTAAAGCCAGCCCCGCTGTCGCGCCGCACTGACGCAGGCCGTGCGGGTGTGCACGGCGAACTCCTGAAACAGTGATTTCAGGTGGGTTTTCACCGTGTCCTCAGAGACGCCCAACTGACGGCTGATCGACTTGTTCGGCAAGCCTTCGGCCAGCAACTGGAGAATTTCCATCTGCCGTGGCGTGAGTTGCGGTTTGTCCCCGTATTGCGGTGCCGGCAGGGTTTCTCCCAGCAGGACACGGGTGACGGCCTGGCGCAGTTCATCACTGTTGGCACTTTTCGGGATAAACCCCAGCGCCCCGGCAGAGAGTGCGGCCTGTGCGTCCAGGTTGGAATCGCTGGCGCTAAGGATTGCCACCGGGGTCATGCGGCCTTGCTGTTGCCAGCGTTGCAGCAATTCCAGGCCCGGCACGTCAGGCAGACGCAGGTCGAGCAGAATCAGGTCGAAAGTGGCGTGTTGCAGGCAGGCTTCGGCGGCAGCAGCGGATTCGGCGGTGCGAATCTGCAGGTCAGCGCAGAGCGGGGCGAGGGCCAGGCTGAGGCCATCGAGAAAGATCCGGTGGTCATCCACCAGTAGCAGGCTGAGCTGTTCGGGCAAGGCAGTGCAGAGTGCAGTCATCAGGGCTGTCTCAGGCGGCTTATGGCCTGCCATCCTTGGCGGCCACCCGCAGGCGGTCGCTATGCGACGTTTAGAACTGTTCCGGCCAGTTCTTTTTTATTCTTGTATACGCCGCGCGAGTTTAACCCAAACCGCTGGTTGAATTAGAAGCGGTATGTCACTTGTGCGCCCAGGCCGTGGGCGGTGTTTTTGTAGGTGGCGCGGTAGTCGTCCCGCTCGATGTGCGCGTCGTCTTCCATCAGGTAGGAATAGGCCAGGTCGATGGTCATATCATCATTCGGGCTCCAGGCTGTGCCCAGGCTGACGATCTTGCGGTCGCCGGTGGGGATACGCGGTGAGCGGTCGGTGTTATTGGTCGGCGACTGGTCCACGGCCAGGCCGGCGCGCAGAGTCCACTGCGGGTTCAGCTTGTAGGCAGCGCCCACAGCGTGAGCCCAGGTGTCGTGCCAATTCTGCGGTTCGCTGATGCTGCTGAGGTTACCTGCCAGCAAGCCACCCACGCCTTTGTTGTCGGCGCGGATTTCTCCCAGACGGCTCCAGCGCGTCCAGGTGCTGCCTGCATAGAGGGTCCAGTCGGCATTCAGCTCGTGGGTAACGGAGAAATCCACTGATTCCGGGGTGGTCAGCTCCAGTGACGCATCGTAGGTGCCGGCGGAAGAGCTAATAACGAAGCCTGGGCCGGACACTGTGGTGTCACCCTTTAGGCGGTAGTCAACCTTGGAATGGTAGGTCAGGCCGAAGCGCGTCTGCGGGGTGATTTCAAACAGCACGCCGAGGTTGTAGCCCAGTGCGGTGTCATTGCCCTTGATCTTCACCTTGCCGTCCGCGGCCGTGGGAATAGGGTTGTCGATGGCTGAGGTCAGCTCGCCGTCGATGCGGTTGATGGTCGGGCCGAAGCCGATCGACAGCTGCTCGTTGACGCGATAGCTCAGGGTCGGTTGCAGGGTGATCACCCGCACTTCGCTGCGGTCACCGTGGTAGCGGCCCTGGAAGCTGCGCTCATAGTCGGTCACCAGGCCAAACGGCACGTACAGGCCCAGGCCGAAGCTCCAGTTGTCGTCCAGCGGTTTGACGTAATAGCCCATGGGCGCGCCGATAAACGGCACCATGTCACCCTCATTGCTGCCGCTGGCAGAACCGCTGGCGTGGTCGATGTCGGTCTTTGCGTGGATCAGGGCAATGCCACCGCTGACCTGTTCGCGTTTCAGGCGAGAGATGCCGGCGGGATTACCGAATACGGTGCTGGCGTCATCGGCCGAAGACGAGCGCCCGGCAAAGGCGGTGCCCATGCTGCTGACGCTTTGTTCGTTGATGGCAAAACCACTGGCAAAGCCATGGCTGGCGGCAGAAGCAAGGGCAAGGGACAGGCAGGTCTTGACGACTCTTTTAGTCACGGAGGACTCCTAGGTTTTAGCGGGGGGCGGAAACTAACAACTTTTCCTGACCCCTGCCAAGCCCGTGAAGTTCCCGAGATAGAGCGGTTTTATGCCTTTATCGTGACGCTATTTTCTGCTAGTTGCTTTGATCTTGTCGGACAATGCAGGCCATTGTCGAAGGATTCAGGCCACCTGGCTGAGCTTGCCGATGCAGCGTTGCCAGGCGGCGATAAAGTCCTTGGTGCGGCCGTGCGGTTTGAACACTCTGCGCCAGACTTGCGCCATACCCAGCAGGTCATCGGCGGCCGGCAGTTCGCGGTGTTCGGCTTCGATCAGCATCCAGGCAATCGCCGTGGCGTAGCGCAGATTGACGGTCAGTTCCAGGTGCGGCGCGGCAAGGAAGGCATGTTGACTGGCGAGACCGCGTACCTGGCTGGCGAGGTCCGGGTCCAGCGCCAGGTGCTGATCCCAGAGCTGTTGGTGGCGCAGTGCAGCGATGCGGTAGAGGCCGTGCCCGTGTTTGTCATCGAGGGCTGAGCCGAGCGCGGATTGGCTGGCGGCG
Organism: Pseudomonas cimarronensis; assembly: GCF_049331905.1. Classification (GTDB taxonomy): domain Bacteria; phylum Pseudomonadota; class Gammaproteobacteria; order Pseudomonadales; family Pseudomonadaceae; genus Aquipseudomonas. The sequence goes on from NZ_CP186283.1 coordinate 2,510,919, forward strand.
GCTCCGAGCAACAAGGCTTCGGCGGCGGTGGAGTGGCGGCCCAGGTAGAGCAGGGTAGGGCGGATGACGTACTGGCTTAACTCGCAGGCGGCAATTCCCATATAGCCCTCGGCGACAGGTGACCGATGGGGCCGGGGCGCTGGCAGCTTCGACTTATTCTGATAAAGGCCCCACCGGGAGCGGGGTTAGCCGCTCATGTTGAAGTGTAGTGCGACCTTTCTACTGTAAAGGGCTGTTTTTAAATTGTTTTCGGCTTTCGGTTATTGCCTATATTCCAGTTGGTGCTTAACCAGCCTTTGGCGATGCGGTGCTGCGGCCGCATCGCTTGGAACCTGTCAGTCGCCAGTGGCCACTGGCCGAGTCGGGTCGGTGATCCATTCGCTCCAGGAGCCGGCATACAACGGAGCCAGGGGATAGCCAGCCAGGCATAGGGCGAACAGGTTATGGCAAGCCGTTACACCGGAGCCGCAGTAGGCCACCAGCTCACTGACCGGGCGCTCGCCAAGTTGCGCGGCAAAGCGCTGGCGCAGTTGCTCCGGGCTGAGGAAGTGACCGTCGCTGTCGAGGTTGTCGGTAAACGCCGCACATTGTGCGCCGGGAATATGCCCGGCAACCGGATCGATTGGCTCTACCTCGCCTCTGAAACGCGGCAGGCCGCGGGCATCCAGCAGGGTCAGTTGGCTATCACCGAGGCGCTGTTGCAGCTGCGCGGCGTTGATCAGCAGGCTGGCATCGGTGCTACCACTGAAGGTGCCGGGTGTGGGCGTGGGCAGGTCCTGGGTCAACGCGCCGCCTGCTTCGCGCCAGGCCTTGAGTCCGCCATCGAGCAGGTACACGCCTTCGCGTTTGCCCAACCAGGCCAGCAGCCACCAGGCGCGGGCTGCAAAGGCACCGGGGCCGTCGTCGTACAGCACCACTTCACTCTGATTACTCAGCCCCCACTCGCGCAGGCGCTGTAGCAGTTGCGAGGGTTCTGGCAGGGGATGACGGCCGGTGATGCCTTTGTGGATCGGCCCGGACAGGTCGCGCTCCAGATCGGCAAACTGCGCGCCGGGGATGTGGCCTTCGGCATAGCTGCGTTGGCCGTAAGTCAGATCCTCCAGGGCAAAGCGGCAATCAAGAATCAGCAGGTCGGGCTCATCATGGCGCTGTTGCAGTTGAGCAGCCGTGATCAATTGGGCGAGGCGCATGCCAGTTATCCTATGAGCAAAGGGGCAGCCAGCATCATAAACCCTGCTATTGAGCTGTCGCTGAAGATTTCTGCCCGCTGGGCGCTGCATCTTTGCCGGTTTATGGGCATGCTGCATCCCCATTTTTTTGTCCTGACCCAGGTTACCGCGACCCATGAAGCGTTTTGTCCTGCTCGATACCGCCCCGATTCCTGATGGCTCAGGTGCCTTATGCCTGTTCGAGTACGGCGAGGATTTCGTGATCAAGATTGCCGGCGGCGATGGTGGTCAGTTGATGAACACGCGCATGCACGGCTCCGAAGATGCGCTGGCGGCGATTCCCTGCAAGAAGGTCGCCGGGCGGCCGGATTCGAGGGTGCTGATCGGCGGTCTGGGCATGGGCTTTACCCTGGCCGCAGCTTTGCAGAACCTGGACAAGACCGCTGAAGTGGAAGTGGCCGAGCTGGTGCCTGGGGTGGTGGAGTGGAACCGCGGCCCGCTGGGGGCCAAGGCCGGTTACCCGATTCTCGATCCGCGTACCCGGGTGATTCAGGACGATGTCGCCAACTGCCTGAAGAATGCCGAGCAGCGTTATGACGCGATCATGCTGGATGTCGACAACGGCCCCGAAGGGCTGACCCAGAAGCGCAATAGCTGGCTGTATTCGGCCCAGGGTCTGCAGCGCTGTTACCAGGCATTGCGCCCCAAAGGCGTGTTGGCAGTGTGGTCAGCAAGTGCCGACCGGGTGTTCAGCGACAAGGTGCGCAAGGCCGGTTTCAAGGTCGAGGAAGTACAGGTCTACGCCCATGGCAACAAGGGCACCCGGCACACCATCTGGATTGCCAGCAAGTAGCATTAGCCACCACTGAGCGCTGCCAGGCGCTCAGTGGTGTTGGGATCAGCCAAGCAGCTCGGCAAAGCCTTTGTCGGCATCCAGAATCGCCGGCAGTTCATCCAGCAGGCTGGCCACATCCAGCCCTTCGAACAGCGGGCCTTGCAGCGTGTCCACTGCCTTGGACATGGCGCCTGGATGTTCACGCAGCGCCTCGGCAATCGACACTGCTTGCGCCAGTACGCGTGGCAAGGGCATGTCCACTGGCGCCTGGAACGGCCGACTCTGGTAGGCGATGGCATGCTGGATCAGCTCCGGCAGTTGCCAGCGCCGCGCCAGTTCCGCACCCACTTCAGGGAAGCCAAAGCCCAGTTGCAGGGTTTCCAGTGCCACACGCTGGGCGGCCCCGACATCCTTGCCATTCTGGTTGAGGCGTTCGGCCAGCTCAGGTACGCCGGTCTGAATCAGCAGTTCGCCGATGTTGTGCATCATCCCGCAGGTAAATGCAGTTTCCACGGCAACGCCGCGGTTCTTCGCCAGCAGCCGACTGATGCTGGCGACCTGAAAGCTGTGTGTCCAGAACCCCTTGAGGTCAAAGCCTGGCGGCGCCTGAAACGCACCGGTCACAGCGGAGGCCAGCACCAGCGTACGCAGGGTGTTGAAACCCAGGCGCATGGCGGCATCTTCAACGCTGGTGGACTCGCGGGCGCCGCGAAAGCGCGCCGAGTTGGCCAGGCGCAGCACTTTGGCGGCTATCACCGGATCCAGGGCGATATTGCGCGCCACACTGTCCAGGCTGGTGTGGGGATTATCGAACTGTTGAATCAGATCCTGGGCGACACGGGGTATACAGGGCAAGCTGTGAACTTGTGAAAACAGGGCGCTTATATCCATGACCGGAGCCTGCTAGAAGGGTGGGAATAATCACGATAGCAGCGATTTGCAGAGCGCAATGTGCCGTACGCATTTCTCCTGATCTGGATCAGGAAAACACCTGCAGGAGGGGCTGGGGAGGGGGTAGAAAGGCCCGCCACAGTTGATGGGCGGGCCTGAGGTGTATCAGCGGATTTTCAGTTTGCCGATGCGGTCGTTGTCCAGGCTGCCGAAGTACAGGTAGTCACCCACCGGCTTGACCGAGGTGATCATGCGCAGATGGGTGCCGCTGGTGTCGTGCAGGCTCTGGGTGATTTCGCCTTGCTCATTGAGGGCGATGGCAAAACCGTAAGGCACGGCCTTGGGCCAGAGGGCGCGTGGCAGTTTGGCCAGCTGCGATTTCGCCCAGGGCGAGCGGTGCAGCATATCGGCGTCGGCCTTGCGCGGGGTTGGCAGGGCGACCCAGAAGGTGCCGTTGCGGTCACCCTGCAGGTTGTCCGGCAGGCCCGGCAGATTGTCGATAAAAATGTCGTGTGTGCCGGCCTTGTCGCCGCTCAGCCAGTAACGGGTGATGCGGTAGCGGTAGGTTTCGTTGACCAGCACGAAGTCCTCATTGGCCGACAGCGCTACGCCGTTGGCGAAGTACAGGTCCTTGAGCAGCACCCTGGTTTCACCGTTGGCCGGGTTGTAGCTGAGCAGGCGGCCCCACGGACGGGCTTCGAGCAGGTCGAGCAGGTAATCCGGTTGCTCGAAACGCTGGCTGGCATCGCTGAAGTAGATGGTGCCGTCGCGGGCAATGTCGAGATCGTCTGTGAACTTGAACGGCACGCCTTCGGCTTCAGTGGCCAGTACCTTGATCTGGCCCTGAGGGTTGATGCTCAGCAAGCCCTTGTAGGCGTCGGCGACGATCAGGTTTCCGGCGGCGTCAAAGTCCATACCCAGTGGGCGGCCCTGGGTGTCGACGAAAGTCTCCACGCTACCATCGGCCTTGATGCGCACGATCTTGCCGTCATGCAGGCCACTGTAAACCTGGCCCTGAGCATCCACTGCGGTGTCTTCCGGGCCATGCACCTGGCCACGGCCGAGCAGTTCGGCCTTCATCAAGGTGTCGTTGGGTTCCAGAATACCGGTCATTGGCGGGATTTTGGGCGCGTCCCAGGCCAGCGGGTCAATCGGGCTGGGGGTGACGGCGAGGTAGATTGCCGCGGCGGCAATCAGGGCCGCCAGCAGGCCAAGCAGTTTCTTCATTGTTGTTATTCCCTGTTGAAGGTGGTTCTCAATGCAAGCGGGCGCAGAATAGCGCGTCTGCCGGCTGTCGCGCATTGTGAATGCCCGGCTATTGGGCCGGGCGATATATACTGCGCGGCATTCTTCAGGGGAGAGCCGCGTGGCGATTGATATTCAGTGGATTGGCGATGACGCCAGCCTGGCACAGCATTGTGCAACCTGGCGCACGCTGGCGTTTGTGGCACTCGATACGGAATTTATGCGGGTCGACACTTTTTACCCGATTGCCGGCCTGTTGCAGGTCAGCGAGGGCGAGCGGGCGTACCTGATCGATCCGCTGCTGATCAGCGACTGGACGCCCTTTGCCGAGCTGCTGCGAGATCCTGCCGTGGTCAAGGTACTACACGCCTGCAGCGAAGACCTGGAAGTGTTTCTGCGTTTGACTGGCAGCCTGCCAGTGCCGCTGTTCGACACCCAACTGGCGGCTGGCTACCTCAATCTGGGTTTCTCCATGGGCTATTCGCGTCTGGTGCAGGCGGTGCTGAATATCGAACTGCCCAAGGGCGAGACCCGCTCCGACTGGCTGCAACGGCCGTTGTCGGCCACTCAGGTCAGCTATGCCGCGGAAGATGTGCTGCACCTGGCTGAGGTCTATGCACAACTCAAGGCGCAGCTGCCGGCTGATAAATACGCCTGGGTGCTGGAAGACGGCGCCGAGTTGGTCAGCAACCTGGGTCGCGAAGTCGATCCCGAGCTGGCCTACCGCGAAGCCAAGCTGGCCTGGAAACTCTCGCGCCAGCAATTGGCGGTACTGAAAGCGCTGTGCAGCTGGCGTGAAGAGCAGGCGCGTAAACGCAACCAGCCGCGCAATCGGATTATTCGCGAGCATTCGCTGTGGCCACTGGCACGCACCCAGCCGGATAACCTGGTGGCCCTGGCGCGAATCGAGGACATGCACCCGAAAACCGTGCGTCAGGACGGCGAGTTCATCCTGCAGTTGATCAAGCAGGCGGCCAACATTGCGCCGGCGGACTGGCCCGAGGCCTTGCCCGAACCCTTGCCGCTGGAAGCCTCGGCGCTGCTGAAGAAGCTGCGCGCTATCGGCCAGCGCGAGGGGGAACGCCTGGGTATCGCCCCGGAGCTGATGCTGCGCAAGAAAACCCTCGAAGCCCTGTTGAAAACCGGCTACCCCAATGGCCCCTACCAGCTGCCGGATTCCCTGCGCGGTTGGCGACGTGAATTGATGGGCCAGGCACTGCTTGATTGCCTGGCTGCAACCGGAGACACCGCGTGAAACGTATCTGCTCAATCTACAAAAGCCCGCGCAAGAACGAGATGTACCTCTATGTGCTGAAAAGCGACGGCCTCAAACGTGTACCTGAAGCGCTGTTGAGCGCCTTCGGTACTCCGGCTCTGGCCTTCGAACTGATCCTCACCCCCGAGCGCCAACTGGCCCGCGAGGACATCCACAAGGTGCTGGCCAACCTCGACGAGCAGGGTTACCACCTGCAAATGCCGCCACCGGAAGATGAATACATCGAGCACCTGCCCGATGAACTGCTGCGCCGTAACGATCCGGTGTGATGAACCCGCCAGCTGACACCCCGCTGCGCGTACTGATCGCGGAGGGCGAGCATCGCCGTTATGCCGCGCTGCTGCGTGAGCAGGCGCCTGAGTTGGAGGTCTTCGCCAGCGACCAATTGGGCGATTTGCAGCATCAGGCATCAACCTGCCCGGTGTGGCTGGGGCAGCCTGACCTGTTGGCTGCCTTGCTGCGCCAAGGTGTTCGGCCGCACTGGTTGCAATCGACCTGGGCAGGCATCACACCCTTGTTGGCCGCTGATTTGCCAAGCGATTACTGCCTGAGCCGCGCCGTGGGCATCTTCGGTCAGGTGATGGCCGAGTACCTGCTGGGTCATCTGCTGGCTCATCAACGTCAGTTGTTTGCCCGCCTGGCGGCGCAGGTCGAGCAGCGCTGGGACAACCGCGCACCGCAAAGCCTGGCCGGGCGCACGGTGCTGATTGTCGGTACGGGTGATATCGGTTTGAGCGTGGCGCGGTTTCTCGCGCCGTTCGGCATGCAGTTGCTGGGCATTGCCAGCAGCCCGCGCCATCTGCCGCCGTTCCGTCAGGTGGCTGGGCTCGACGAGCTGCCAAGCCTGGCGGCGGAGGCCGATTACCTGATCAACCTGCTGCCCGATACGCCAGCCACCCGTGATATTTACGATGCCGAACTGTTTGCTGCCTGTAAGCCCAGCGCGCTATTTATCAACGCCGGGCGTGGTGTGGCGGTAGTCGATCAGGCACTGGTCAGCGCCTTGCAGCAGGGGCAACTGGCCGGCGCAGTGATCGATGTCTGCCGCGTAGAGCCGCTGCCTGCTGGCCATCCATTCTGGGATGCACCGCGTTTGTTGCTGACCGGGCACAGTGCTGCGCCGACAGACCCGCGCCTGCTGGTGCAGCTGTTTGTGGATAACCTGCAACGCTGGCGTGCCGATGAGGCCTTGGTGGGGCAGGTGGATTTCACTCGGGGTTATTGAGTCAGGCGGCAGCCATTCGGCTTGCCGCCCTTGGCCGCGTCAGGCCGAGCGGCTAGACTGCCGGCCTTTTCGCCCCTCACCGTACCCTCGCCATGGCCGCTAAAGTCGAACCCTTCTGGAAACGCAAAACCCTCGAACAGCTGGATCAGGACGAGTGGGAGTCGCTGTGCGATGGCTGCGGCCTGTGCTGCCTGCAAAAGCTTGAAGACGAGGACGATGGCAGCGTCTATTACACGCGCATCGCCTGCAAACTGCTGGATCTGCAAACCTGCCGCTGCACGGACTACAGTAACCGGCGCAAGTTTGTGCCCGACTGTATTCAGCTCACCCCGGCCCAGGCTGACCAGTTTCAGTGGCTGCCGCCGACCTGTGCTTATCGCCTGGTCAGCGAAGGCAAGGACCTGCTGCTGTGGCACCACCTGGTCTGCGGCGACCCGGAGCAGGTGCACAAACAGCGGATTTCCCAGGCTGGGCGCATGCTTAGTGAAAACAGCGTGGCCGAGGATGAGTGGGAGGATCATATGATCTTCCGCGCCGGCTGAACCTCGCCTGCAAATGCCAGCCTAAACTCGCCTGAACCATTCAATTGCACTGTGGAGCTTTGCCATGTTGCTGCGCCGTCTGTTGCTGTCCGTTGTCCTGCTGAGCCTGAGTACCCCGCTGTGGGCGAAGAAGGTTGATCTGGATTACCGCGTGCGTTTTCTGCCGGAGACCGAGCAGGCCGAAGTCAGCCTGACCCTGGAAGACGGCGCACGGGTCATCAGCCTGGCCTTCAATCTGGGCGAACAGGGCGTTTACAGCGACTTCAAGGCCGATGGCCAATGGACCCAGGACAGCCCGGCACTGGGTGTCTGGCAGCCCGGCAAAGGCAAGGCAAAGCTGACTTACCTGGTGCGCATCAACCATGAACGTGCCCCCGGGCGTTTTGATGCGCGGATCACCAAGGATTGGGCGCTGCTGCGTGGCGACGATCTGGTGCCGGCGGTCAAACTGCGCCAGGAAGATCACACCGTGCTGGTTTCGCGTCTGCAGTTCGACCTGCCCAAGGGCTGGAAGAGTGTCGAAACCGGCTGGCCGCGTGTCGGCAAGAACAAGTTCCGTATCGACAACCCACAGCGCAAATTCGACCGCCCAACAGGCTGGATCGTGGCCGGTAAAGTCGGCACGCGCCGGGCCAAGCTGGGCGAAACCGATGTGGCCATCGCCGCGCCAGTGGGCGAAGGCATGCGTCGTATGGATGTAATGACCCTGCTGACCTTCGTCTGGCCACATGCCCAGGACGTGTTCCCGCGCGACCCGGCCAAGCTGCTGATCGTCGGTGCCGGCGACCCGATGTGGCGTGGCGGTCTGTCGGCGGCCAACTCCTACTACATGCACAGTGACCGTCCGCTGGTCAGTGAGAACGGCACCAGTTCCCTGGTGCACGAACTGGTGCATGTATTCAGCCGAATCCGCGCCCGTGACCGCAGTGACTGGATCACCGAGGGCTTGGCCGAGTACTACGCCATCGAGCTGATGCGCCGTGCCGGTGGCCTCAGCGAGGAGCGTTACCAGAAGATTCGTGAACAGCTGATCCGCTGGAGCAAGCCGGTGCAGAGCCTGCGCACTGACAACTCCAGTGGCCCGGTTACTGCCCGCGCGGTATTGCTGTTGCAGGAACTGGATCGGGAAATCCGTCAGGCCACCAAAGGCACCACCCAGCCACGCTCGCTGGATGACGTGACCCGCGGCCTGATGCGCCTGGACAAGGCCAGCACCAAGGACTTTATCGAGATCAGCGAAAACGTCATGGGTGGTGCCTCCGAGGTGCTGGACAACAAGCTGTTGCGCTAGTCACCCGCCTGAGTAAGCATGCGGCGCAGTTGCCAGCGAGGAGCGCCGCATGCGCCGTCTACCGTCTCTCACCGCCTTGCGTACCTTCGAGTGTGCTGCCCGGCATGCCCACTTTGGCAGGGCCGCAGCCGAGTTGTGTGTCACCGACAGTGCGGTCAGCCATCAGATTCGCCAGCTCGAAGAGCAGCTTGGTACGCCGCTGTTCCAGCGTGACGGCCGCCAGGTGCGCCCCACACCGCAGGCTCAGCGGCTGTTGCGCAGTGTGCAGCAGGCCTTCGAGCTGATACTCGATGCCTGTGATGAACTGCGTGACCCCGGTTCCCAGGCGCAGTTGCGCATCGCAGTAACCGCTGAATTGGCGCAGAAGTGGCTGATCGGTCGCCTGGCCGATTTCAGCGAACGCTATCCGCAGATCACCCTGCACCTTTATGAGCAGCCGCTGGAGGCGACTCAGCCCGGTGAAGAAATCGACCTGGCGATCACCTACGGCACCGGCCCGGCCGATGGCAGTGCCTTCTTCGTGCGGCCTTTGCCGACTCTGCTGTTCTTCCCGGTGTGCAGCCCCGGCCTGTTCAACCAGCTGCCGCTCAAGCACCCGCGCGATCTGGCCCGCCACTGCCTGCTGCATGACGATCAGGACGGCAAGACCTGGACGGCCTGGCTGACCACCCACGCCGGCGATATCCAGCCGCAGCGGCACCTGTATCTGGGCCATGCCGGCTTGACCATGGAAGCGGCTGCACGTGGCCAGGGTGTGGCGATTGGCGACAACCTGACCAGCGCCGAGGACCTGGCCAGCGGCCGCCTGGTGCGTCCGTTCGCCGCCAGTGTGGCGTCGCTCGGGCAATACGCATTGGTCTGCGAACGGTTGCGTCTGGATAAACCGGCGGTGGCGCAGTTCGTTGAATGGTTCACTGATCAGTTAGTTGATATCTGAATTGAATTCATCTATTCCGCGATAATGGTCATTGGTCGCGGACGCTCTGCCGCAGGTACTGTCGAGCTATTCCTCAGCCACCGACGAGTACCTAGCAATGGCCCGTTCCCTGACTTCCCTCCCTAAAGCCGATGGCTTCCGTCTGCCCGGCGAATTCGAACTCAAGACCCGCTGCTGGCTCGGCTGGCCGGAGCGCACCGACGTATGGCGCAACGGCGCCAAACCGGCGCAGAAAGTCTGGGTCGATATCGTTAGCGCCATCGCCAGCAGCGAGCCGGTCACCGTGTGCGCTTCGGCCAGTCAGTACGCCAATGCTCGTCGTCAGTTGCCGGCGCATGTACGGGTGGTGGAGATGACCTGCAACGACACCTGGTTCCGCGACAGCGGCCCGGCCTTTCTGGTCAATGACGACAGCGGTGAAGTGCGCGGCGTGGACTTCGAGTTCAACGCCTACGGCGGTCTAGATGGTGGCTTGTACTACCCCTGGGACAAGGACGACCAGATCGCCCAGAAGATTCTGGAAATCGAAGGTTTTGATCGCTACCGCGCGCCCTTTATCGCCGAGATGGGCGGTATTCAGACTGACGGCCAGCGCACCCTGCTGACCACCGAGCAGTGCCTGCTCAACCGCAACCGCAACGCGCACCTGGGTAAGGACGAAGTGACCCGCCGCCTGCAGGACTACCTCGGTGCCGAGCAGGTGATCTGGCTGCCGCGTGGCTGCAAGTTCGATGAAACCGATGGCCATATCGATGACTTGGCCTGCTTTGTCCGCCCCGGTGTGGTGGTGATGCAGTGGACGGACGATCGCAACGATCCGCAGTGGGAAATCTACCAGGAGGCCTACGATATCCTGCGCAGCACCCGCGATGCCCAGGGTCGCGCGCTGCAGATCCACAAGCTGCCGCAACCGCGTGTACTGGAATGGACGGCTGAAGAGGCTGAAGGCCTGGATCAGGATGATTCGACCCACACCCGCCAGGCCGGCACGCAGATTTGCGCCTCCTACATCAACTACTACGCCGGCAACTCGGCCATCGTCGTGCCGCTGTTCAACGATCCCTGCGACCGCGTGGCCCAGGCCACTCTGGCCGAGTTGTTCCCCCAGCACCGGATTATCGGTATCGAGAATTCGCGGGAAATCCTCCTCGGTGGCGGCAACGTCGCCTGTATCACCATGCCGCAATACGCCGCGCCCAAGCGCGCCTAGGAGGCTTCGATGAAACTGCATGCCAGTCTGTTGGCGTTAGGCCTGGCCGCGAGCGTTCAGGCGCTGGCGGCCGAGGCGCCGAAGCAGGTCAATCTGTTTATCTGGGGTGAGTACCTGGCACCGGACACCTTGAACAGCTTCGAGCAGAAGACCGGGATCAAGGTGGTGGTCGACCACTTCGACTCGCTGGAAACCGTGGAAACCAAGCTGCTCACCGGGCGCAGCGGTTATGACCTGGTGCTCACGGCCGGTCAGCATCTGCAGCGAGCGATTCAGAGTGGCGCGCTGCAGCCGCTGGATAAGGCCGCAGTGCCGCATTTCAGCGGGCTTGATCCGGAGTTCACCGGGCACATGGCGACTTTCGATCCGGGTAACCGCTATGCCGGGTTGTATGTGTGGGGCACCACCGGCTTTGGCTACCAGCAGCAGGCCATTGCCAAGCGCATGGCCGATGCACCCACCGACAGCTGGGCCATGCTGATGGACCCAGCCGTCGTGGCCAAGTTTGCCGACTGCGGGGTGAGCTTCCTCAATGACCCCAATGAGGTGTTTGCCGCCGCGTTTCGCTATCTGGGCCTGGATATCAACCAACAGAGCCTGGATGACCTGAAACTGGCCGAGGCGCATCTGGCCAAGGTGCGGCCATCGATTCGCTACTTTGACAACGACCGCAATATCACCGACCTGGCCAACGGTGATACCTGTCTGGCAATGTCGTGGAACGGCAATGTATCGATTGCTGCCGGCCAGGCTGAGCAGGCAGGCAAGCCCTACAGCCTGCACTACAGCATCCCGCGTGAAGGTACGCTGATCTGGTTTGATGCGATGGTAATCCCCAAAGATGCGCCGCATCCTGAGGCCGGCCTGGCGTTGATGGACCACCTGATGACCCCCGAGGTGATCGGCGCCATCACCAACACCATCTACTACGCCAACGCCGTGCCGGCGGCCAATGCCGCGGTTGATCCGGCCATCCTCGCTGACCCTGGCACCTACCCACCCGCCGATGTACGTGCGCAGCTGTACACCAAGAACGACAACGCCAAGGCCTTCAATCGTGCCTTGACCCGCGCCTTTAGCCGGCTTAAATCCGGGCTCTGAAGGCTCGTATTGTGCGCCGTGCCAACGCCATCCAGTGCTATGTCGCTGGGTGGCGTTGCTGTTTCAGCGCGGGAGTTTGTTCAGTCGTGGCGTTGCCAGCTTGACCCTGACCTGTCGATCAATATCTAATGATAAGTATTCTCATTTGATGCTTTTCGATCCACGCACTTTGTTGCGTGGTCAGATTGATGCGGTGCAGGGGTGTGGCGGTGTTAGCGAACAATACGGCGTACGGGCGCCATGGCCATGGATAAACAACTGCATGGCCCGATTTCCCTGGTCTATCGCACCCTGCATAGCGAGCTGCTGAAGTTTCTCGGCAAGCGCCTGGACAGCTCCGCCGATGCGGCCGATCTGGCTCAGGATGTCTTTACCCAGTGGCTTGGCCGGGATGGCCGGGGTGATGTGCAACAGCCCCGCGCGTTTCTCTTTCAGATTGCACGCAACCTGCTGCGTGATCACTGGCGCCGCCAACAGTCCCGCCCTCAGCTCTGCGCGGATGGCGATGCACAGCATGGGTTGGACGCCATGGTTGATGAGCAGGGCGCCGGCCCTCTGGAAAAAGCCGAACAGCAGCAGCGTTTGCATCTGCTGGCCAGTGCCCTGGATGATCTGCCGCCGCGCCGGCGCGAGGCCTTCGTGCTGCATAAATTCGATGGTCTGTCCCAGGTTGAGGTGGCCGAGCGCATGGGAATTTCTCTGAGCATGGTGGAAAAGCACATTGCCAGTGCCTTGCTGCACTGCAAGCGACGTGTGCAAGGCCAAACCGTGGTGGAGCCGCTATGAGCCCAGGCATGCACAGGGAACATTCGCTTTCCATCGATGAGCAGGCGGCCATCTGGTTTAGCCGGCGTTGCCGCGGCCCGTTATCGAGCACTGAACAGGCGCAGCTGGATGTCTGGTTGGCGGCTGACCCGGCCCATGGGCGGGCACTGGCCGATATGCAGCTGATCTGGGCCGATCTTGATCTGCTGCCGCGACCCGTTTTGCCGGCGGCAGCTGTGCTGACCTTGCGGCCGAAGCGCAGTTGGCGACCGGGGCGCGCCTTGGCGGCTGCGGTGGTGCTGGTATGTGCGGTGTTGGCGGCGCCGCAGAACTGGTTTGGCGCGCCGCCAACCCAGGAATTGAGCCTGTCCAGTGCGCCGGGTGAGCAACGGCAGATCGAGTTGGCGGATGGCACTCGTATCGATCTTAATGTGGATAGCCAACTGCGTGTGCGTCTCTTTGAGGATCACCGCGAAGTTGAACTGCTGGCTGGTGAAGCCTTTTTCGCTGTGGCGGCTGATGCCTCTCGGCCCTTCGAAGTAATGGCTGGCGAGAGCAGCGTACGGGTGATCGGTACACGCTTTAGCGTGCGGCGCAGTGATGAGCGTCTGGCGGTGGCAGTGGAAAGCGGCAAGGTGGCGGTGCAGCCACAGGCCGGCAAGGCGCAGCAAGCGCTGTTAGGCGCGGGTGAGGGCATCGACTTCGATTACCGCAGCAAGACCTTGCAGCAACTGCGTCTGGGTAGCGAGGAGATTGCCAGCTGGCGACGTGGCCAACTGGTGTTTCGTGATCGGCCTTTGGCGCAGCTGCTGGATGAGCTGTCGCATTACCGCGCCGCCCCGGTGCGCCTGGCCCAAGCCAGCCTGGGCGAACGGCGCTTGTCCGGCAGCCTGAATATCGCCAAGCCGGATGATTTTCTTGCCGCGTTGCCGCAACTCTTGCCGGTTCGGGTTGAGCATCGCGGCGATGGTGTTGTGCTGATTCATCCCCTCTAAAAGCGAGCCTGCCTGGCAGGCTCTTTTGTATTTCTCTAAATGAAAATATTTTGCATTTGCATATGTGGGTTTCTCGGCCTGCTGCGTCTTCCTGTTGTCCGCCTTATGCGAGGGCGGTTTTGCAGTATCTGGGAGACTTGCATGAAAACCCGCACCACCCGTTTCGCCCTACGTCAGCTCTGTGCCAGCACCGCCATGGTCACCTGCCTGCTCAGTGGCAGTGTTCTGGCTCAGGAGTTCAGCTTCAACCTGCCGGCACAACCGATGGCCAGCGCCATCACCGCACTGGCTCAGCAGAGCCAGTTGCAGATCCTTTTCGATGAATCGCAATTGCGTGACCTACAGGCTCCGGCGCTGCTGGGAAGCTTTAGCGCGCGCGATGCGCTGGAGAAGCTGCTGGGTAATTCGGGACTGGAATTGATCGAAACAGATGGAAGTTATGTTGTCCGCCGTCAGGCGAAAGCTTCAACCGAAAGCAGCAATACCATCGTACTTGGTAGCACCACGGTGATGGGTAACCGGATAACCAGTCAAAGCGTAGGAAAATCAGTATTGACTCAGGAGGATATAAACCGTCAGCAGGCAGACAATATCGCGTCACTGCTCGACGTTTTGCCTGGAGTCAGTTCCAGCGGTTCGCCAAGACCCGGAGGGCAGACGCTGAATATATGGGGTATGGGTGATGTGGAGGACGTAAAAGTCATACTCGATGGTGCGCCGAAGGGCTTTGAGAAGTACCGTCAAGGCTCAGTTTTTATCGAGCCCGAGTTGATCAAGCATGTGGAGGTCGATAAAGGTCCGCATAGCATGATGTATGGCAATGGTGGCTTCGGTGGGGTGATTAAAGTCGATACCAAGGACCCAGTTGACCTGCTCCGTGATGGCAAAAATGTTGGTGCTTTTCTGAAGTACGGTTATCACAGCAATGATCACCAGGAAGTCTACAGTGGAGCAGTCTATGGGCAGACCGAGGGTCGTATGCTGGATGCGCTGCTGTTCCTCAATGGGCGTGAAGGGGACAACATCAAACGTCCGGATGGCACGCGTTTTGAATATTCCTCCAACAGTCTTGATGCCTTTCTGTTCAAGAGCAATTTGCGTCTAAATGACGAGCATGTCATCACTCTGTCGGCTATGCAGTCCGGCAGTAATGCTTGGGAGCCCTTTGCGGCCAAACGCGACGAAATGGCAGCACCGACTGCGGCGGAGATTGCTAAGTACGGTCTTGATGGTGCCTGGAAACGCAAGTTGGTTTATCGCGATCAGGACGACGAAAACTACTCGCTCAAATGGAACTACGCGCCGTTGGATAACCCGTTAATTAATATGACGGCTAGCTACGCTTATTCAAAAACCGATCAACATGACAAGCGCCCGGCTAATGCGAGTACAGGGTTTGCTTCATCGTTGGGCAATGAAAGTTGGGTTGATTACACCGATAGGCTTGCTGAGCTGAATAACGAAAGTCGCTTTACGACAGGCCTTTTTGATCACGTGGTGATGATCGGTGCGCAGTGGCATGGGCATGAGCGCGATACGCTTATGTTGGATCTCAGTAAAACCAAAGATAAAACCTATAACTACGGCCTTCTCCAGCCTTATTACATGCCATCTGGTGAGCAGGAAACCCGCAGTGGTTATATCCAGGATGCGATTACCATTGGTTCGGTGACCATTACACCCGCATTACGTTATGACCAAGTGTACAGCCGGGGTGAACCTAACCTGGCTTCACGCTTCAACAACCCCAATCCGGCAGTAGGTCATGATTTCGGCAGTGTGACCTACAGTGGTTGGTCACCACGCCTGGGGATCTTCTGGACGGCTACAGACAATTTGGCGTTCTTCGCGGACTACAGCAAGACCTGGCGTGCACCGCTAATCGATGAAATTTATGAGGTACAGAGTTCTTTGAGCAGTGTCCCTGCCACAAGCCGCAGCCTGGATCCAGAGCGCATTCGTGGTGTCCGTCTAGGCAGTATCGCCAACTTCAATGGCATGTTGCGTGACGGAGATAATCTGCAGGTCCGTACCACGCTATTCAGAAATCGTGGCAAGGATGAAATCTTCAAACGTACTGGTATTTCATGTGAAGAACAGATCAGTACGGGGGCTGGTAATAGTGTATGTGCCCAGCCGTTGAGTAATAACCGCAATTTGCCTGGGTATACGATTGAGGGCTTGGAAGTCGAATCTTTTTACGACAGCACAAGATTGTTTGGCAGCCTTTCTGTTTCCTACATTCGTGGTCAGCGCGATGCCTCTCCACGTAATCCATGGGGTGAAAAAACTTGGATAGCAGAAATCCCGCCACGTAAAGCTGTAGCCACTTTAGGGGTGAAAGTTCCGGAAGTTGATATGGCTTTTGGGTGGACGGGTAATTTTGTGCGCAAACAGGATCGCTCTCCGGCGGATGACGATCCATTAGCAAGTGGCTGGAGTCTTCCTGAGAGCCAGGGATATGCCTTACATGGTCTGTTCGCCACATGGCAGCCGAGTCAGATACAGGGTTTTGAGGCACGCCTTGCGGTAGATAACCTGTTTAACCGCGAGTACTACCCCTACCTTGGCGAAGCGGTTTCGGGTGTTGGCCGCAATATCAAGGTCAGCGTTTCACAGTTCTTTTAATGCGCTCAGATTAGTGTTTTCTTCTGGAAGAAAGCGGAGGGTTTTGCCGATGCGACGCTCCTTGTCCGGGTCATATGTGCACTATGTTGCTGCCTACTTGAGCCCAGGCCCGGACTTGGTGTTGATGCCTTTGGCCATACGGTCGTAGAGCACCACATTGACGGTCGCGGCGAGGTTCATGCAGCCCTGGGTGGGGATGTAGATCACGTCCTCACACCAGTCGAGGACTTCCTTGCTCAATGAGCCGTCTTCGGGACCGAAGATATAGATGGCGCGGTCGGGGTGGGTGTATTGCGGCAGCGGCCGTGCGCCTTCGACCAGCTCCACGGCCACCGGCGTGCAGCCGATGGGGATGATCTGCTGCAGGTCCTCCACACCGATCAGCGGAATATCCATGTAGATACGCTGGGTGTCGGTAACGAAGTCGCGGGCGCGGGCATAGCGTTTACCGCTGTAGAACACCGAGGCGGCGCCATAGCAGCCGGCTGCGCGCATTACCGAACCAACGTTTTCCGGGGATTTGGGGTTGAACAGGCCGATGCAGGCATATCTCTTGTTGGCCACGGTGGCACTCGCACAGAATTTTCGAAGGGATTATTGAGGCCGCGCCAAGGGGGCGGGCGACAAAAAGACGCGAGTATACCTGTATGGCCGCGTACTGATTTTTGTAGGAGTCAGCTCGCTGGCGATATAAGGCCCTACAGCATCGCCAATGAGCAGGTTGGCTAGGGCCGGCACCAGCGAAACCAAGTCGGTTACCGCCGTTGGACAATGCCGTAGCCGGATGCAATCCGGGCTACGGATCAGTTCTTCTTCATCCTGGCCGCCAGGTCGGCGAAGGGGTTGTGGGTCGCCTGGGCGGTCTTCGGTGTGCTGAGCGAACCTTCGCTGAAGTACTGCTGGTCGGTGTAACGCGCGTGTTCGTTGTCGTGGCAGTACAGGCACAGCAGCTCCCAGTTGGAGCCGTCCTGCGGGTTGTTGTCGTGATTGTGGTCGCGGTGGTGCACGGTCAGCTCGCTCAGGCGCTTGCCGGAAAACTCGCGGGCGCAGCGGCCGCAGACGTGCGGGTACATCTTCAGCGCCTTGTCGCGGTAGCCTTCTTCGCGCGTGCGCTGGGCCTCGGCGAGAATGCGGTCAAGCTTGCCGGTGGCGGAGGGGGATTTGTCGCTGCTCATCTGGAATCTCGCACGGTGGTCATGCCGCCAGTCTAGCCTTGCCGGTGGTCAGTGAGAACCGCCCGTGCGGCACTTAACGCCGTGGTTGCGGCCCAACTGAGTAACTGTATGGGAGATACCCGCATGCGCCTGACGACTCTGTTGTTTCTTGTAAGCGCGCTGGTCAGCACCTCGCTGCTGGCTCAACAACCGCCGAAAATGCCCGCCACGGGTCCTGCAGCGGGTGCCCCAGGCACGGCAACGCCGCAACCCTACGCACCGGCTGCGCTGCAGCATCTGCCGGCGCCAAGCCACAATAATCCGCCGTTGCTCAAGCAGGCACCGCTGCCGGAGTCCAGCCAGCCACGTCGCGATCAGGAGCTGCCGTTGCTGAAAGAACAGCGCGAACGTAATACCCAGCCGCTGCCAAAGTCCGACGAGTGAGTGGCTAGTCGCTAAAGCTGTTGCTCGACCAACTGTCCATCCGCCATACGCAAACGCCGGGACATGGCAATAGCGATGGCGCGAATCACCTTGGCGGCGGTCTTTGGCGCTTCGCCGAGCATCTTGTCCAGGGAGTCCCTGGCCAGCATCAGCAGACTGCAGTCGCTCACGGCAATGCAACTGGCCGAGCGGCGCTCGCCGTCGAGCACTGCCATCTCGCCAAAGGCGCGACCCTTGCGCAGCTTGGCCAGTTCGATGGTTTCGCCGCTGGAGTTGATCTTGCGCACCGAGACGGCCCCAGCATGGATGATGCACATAAAGGTGCCGGGGTCGCCCTCGCGGCAGATGCTGGCCTCCGGGGCACATTTGCTGATGTTGAAGTAGCCGGCGGCGCTGAGCAGCTCGTTCGGAGTGAGGCTGTCAAACAGGCCGCAGTCGAGCAGCATGTCGCGTATTTCATCAATTAATTGTGACTGGGCGGGCATGGACGGCAGCCTGGGATGGCGCGACATCTGTCGCATACGTTGACCTTAGCCGTCGGCCGTCACGCTTGCCAGCGCCGCCCGGTGCCTGCCGCCGAGTGGCGCTGGTGCGATATGAATCTAGAAACTGAAACGCTGCATGACGCCTTGCAAACGCCCGGACATGGCTTGCAGGGCCTGAATGGCTTGAACGATGCCGCCCTGAGCCGCCGAGTTTTCTTCGACGATTTGCGCTACCCGCTCCACGCTCATGGCCACCTGTTCGCTGGCGGCGCGTTGCTCCTGCAGCGACAGCGAGATCACGCTGACCGCCTGCAGTGATTCATTCAGGGCCTGGCGAATCCCGGTCATCGAACTGCTAGCCTGATCCACCAGCTGAGTGCCAATGCTGACCCGCTCACAGCCAGCGGCCATGCTGTTTTTCGCCTTGTGCATGCCGCTGTGAATGGCATCGACCAGGGCGATGATTTCCGTGGTCGAGTGGGCGGTGCGCCCAGCCAGGCTGCGCACCTCATCGGCGACCACGGCAAAGCCGCGGCCTTGCTCGCCGGCGCGCGCGGCTTCAATGGCGGCATTCAGGGCGAGCAGATTGGTTTGTTCGGCAATGCCGCGAATCACGTCGACAATTGCGCTGATATTGCGTGATTGCGCGGCCAGGGTTTCGACATCCTGCGAGCTTTCGGCCACCAGCTCGGCGATCTTGTGCATTTCTGTGGTGGCGCGGGCCATTACAGAAATACCTGCGTCGGTCATATCGCCGGCTTTCTTGGCCATGTCGTAGGTCTGTTGAGCGTTTTCGGCAATGTGATTGATGCTTACTGCCAGTTGCTCGACGGTGGCGGCCATGGCTGAGGCGGTGTCACTTTGCACGTTGGCGCTGGTCAGTACCTGTTCGGAGGAGGCGGCCAGTTGCAGGGTGGCGCACTCGATCTGTTCCGAAGCTTCGCCGATATTGCCGATCATGTCCTGCAGGCCACGGCGCATGCTCTGCACGGATTTCATCACGCCGGTCATCACCTGGTTGCCCAGACTCTTGCCGCCGCCGAGGCGGCCTTCGGCAATGCGTGCGCTGATCTCTTCCAGCTCGCCAGGTTCGGCGCCCAGTTGCCGGCTCATCAGGCGAATAAAATAGAACACCTGCGCCAGACCAATCAGCAGGGCAATCAGCAATACACTGATGCTCAGGTTGAGGTTGCTGGCATAGGCGGCTTCGCCCAGCTGGTATTGGCGCTTGGCTTCAATCAGTTGCACGTCGATCAGTTCGGCAAACTTTTCCGAGAGCGGGTCAATCAATGGGTAAAGCCGCTGGCTGGCAAAGGCGTCGATGCCGACTTTATCGCCACGATTGAGCAGGCTTTGCAGCTCATCCAGTGGTTGCCGGGCCTGTTCCATCAGCGGCTTGATCTGCTCGATAAGCCGGGTTTCTTCGGCAATCAGGCTGGTGTTCAGGTAGGCATTCCAGGTTTCCTCGATACGCACCTGAGCTTGCTCGATCAGCTGTTGCGCCGCCTTGTCATCCAGCTCGCCGCTGTGCGCTTTGTGCGTGGCGTCGACGATATTAACGGCGTACAGGTCGGCAATCAGCTTGAGGTCGCGAAGTGGCACCACGCGATCCAGATACACCGTCTGCAGGCCTTTGACGGTAGTTTGCAGGCCATACAAGCCAAGGCCGCCGACGCAGATCAGGCCGAACAGCAGGCAGCCGGAAAGAAGCAATAAATGGGTTCTGATCTTCCAGTTTTTCATCACGGACCGTCCATGGTGAGCAGGCAGTTGAATGGGTGAGATGGCAGTGCGCCAGCGTGCCGTTCAGCCTAGTCGAACTTGCACGTCAGGCAGGTTAAATCTGCATGAACGGTCAAGTAATTTTTCGCCCTAAACGTCCGCTGTTTAGCGCGAATTACTCTGAGCCTGCGCCGCTCTGCCAAGCCATATAACTCCGGCTGGCAGAGCGGCGAGGTGGACTCAAACCAGGCCCAGCACCTTGAGGATAAAGGCGTACTCCAGGGCGACATCCTTGAGCGCCTGATAGCGGCCGCTCATGCCGCCGTGGCCGGCATCCAGTTCGGTTTTCAGCAGCAGCAGGTTGCTGTCGGTTTTCTGCGCACGCAGCTTGGCCACCCATTTGGCGGCTTCCCAGTACTGCACGCGACTGTCGTTGTAGCCGGCTACGGCAAGAATCGCCGGGTAGTCCTGTGACTTCACGTTTTCGTAGGGTGCGTAGCTTTTGATGCGTTCAAACACATCAGGCTGGCTTGGATCACCCCATTCATCGTATTCGGTGACGGTCAGCGGCAGGTCGGGGTTCTGCATGGTGTTGAGCACATCGACAAACGGCACCTCGGCGATGGCGGCTGCAAACAGCTCGGGGCGCTGGTTGAGCACCGCGCCCATCAGCAGACCGCCGGCGCTACCACCGCTGATCACCAGTTGCTGAGCGCTGGTATAAGCGTTGGCGATCAGGTGTTCGGCACAGCCGATAAAGTCGTCGAAGGAGTTCTGTTTGTGTTCCAGCTTGCCGGCGCGATACCAGGCTTCGCCCAGCTCGCCGCCGCCACGCACATGGGCGATGGCAAAGATAAAACCGCGCTCAAGCAGCGACAGGCGCGCGTGGGAGAACCAGGGGTCGAGGTTTTCGCCATAAGCGCCGTAACCATACAGGTAGAGCGGCGCAGGGCTGCCGAGCACGTCGCGTTTGGCCACCAGGCTGATCGGCACCTGACTGCCGTCTGCGGCAGTGGCCCATAAGCGCTGGCTGACATAACTGTCGGCATCGAACGGTCCGAGTACCGGGGTTTGCTTGAGTACCACTTGCGCGCCCGTGGTCAGCGTCAGCTGACGCACCTGCGCCGGGCGATTGAGCGCTTCATAACGCAGGCGAATCGCCGGGCTGTCGAATTCCAGGCTGTCTTGCACATACAGGCTGTAGGCGGCGTCAGGCAGCTGCACGCGGTAGGTCGCTTGCCCCTGCGGCTGCACCTCGATAATCGGCAGGCCGTTCTCGCGCAGGCTGAGTATCAGGGCCTGCTGATTGAGGGTGACGCCTTCCAGCATCACCTGTGGGTCATGCTCGCGCAGCAATTGCCAATGGGCTCGTTGTGGGGCGGCTTCATTGGCGTACAGCAGAGCGAAGTTGATGCCGTGCTGGTTGCTGCGTATCAGCCAACGCCATTGCCCATCCAGCATGCCGTGGTCAACGTCATACTCGTGGCCTTCTTCGCGTGGGGCCACGCAGCTGAACGCGGCGTGTGGGGTGGCAGCATCCAGCACCCAGGCTTCGCTGGTGGTCTTGCTGCCCAGTTGCAGAATCAGCTGGCGCTCGGAGCTGCTGCGGTAGCAGCTGAGGAAGAAGCGCCCGTCCGGCTCGTGGAATACCAGCTCGGCCGCGTCAGTGCCGAGGCGGTGGCGATACAGCTTGTACGGGCGGTGGGTGTCGTCCAACTCGCCGAAGAACAGGGTCTGGCTGTCGTTGGCCCAGGTCATGCTGCCGTCGCAGTCCTTGAACGGCAGCTCGATCAGGCGGTCGTCGGCCAGTTCCTTGATGAACAGCTGGTAGGTTTCCTCGCCGCTGGTGTCCAGGCTATAGGCCAGGCGCTGGTGATCCGGGCTGATGCTGAAGGCGCCCAGCGAAATAAAGCCGCCATCGGCCAGGGCATTGGGGTCGAGCAGCAGCTGTTCGCTGCTCTCATCGACCGTCAGCGATCCATCGACGGGTTTGCGGCAGCGGTAATGCCTTGGGTATTCATCGCCAGCGGTGGTGCGCTGGTAATACAGATAGGGCCCCCAGGGCGACGGCAGGCTGAGGTCGGTTTCGCGGATGCGGCCCTTGATCTCCTGAAACAGGCTTTCGCGCAGCGTCAATTGTTCGCTGAGCTGCTGTTCCAGGTAGGCATTTTCCGCTTTGAGGTAATCAAGCACCTCAGTGCTGTCGCGGTTTTCCAGCCAGCGATAGGGGTCGGCAGCGTTCTCGACGCGGGCGATGGGGGCGTGGGGCATGAAAAACTCCTGTGGATGACGGCCGACAGCGGGGACGCCGAGGCAGGCAAAAGCCGTTATCATAAGCGCCACTTTGACCGTCAGCTGCTGAAATCTACGTGCTTTTATGCATGCGCCACCCGGTCTTCCATGTCAGAGAATGTGTGTTTTATGACTGAAAACGACTACCTGCTTGCCTGGGGCGCCTATCTGCTGGCGGCTCTTGGTTGTCTGTTGGTGTGGTTTCGCCTGACCAGTTGGATGTGGCGTTACCTGCGTGAGCCGCTGCGCGTGCTGGTATTGGTGCTGCTGTTCAGCCCGACCATTGTCGACCCTGGCAAGGAGCAATTCGCCCCCTCTATTGCCATCACCGCAATGGACCTGTTGCTTGGCGTCGGTAACAACGCCTGGCGCGCAGTGGCGGATTTGAGCATGTATGGCCTGATTGTATTTGGCTTGTACCTGCTGTTTGTCACCATCCGCTGGCCTATAGAGCGCTGGTGGCAAGGGCGTAAAGGGCCTGCGCCGATAGCCGATGACGAGCCGACCCTGCGCGAGATGATGTCGCGCGACGAGCAGGATTTTGGCGACACCCGTTACGATGCCCGTGGCGACCGCCGCCTGCGCGTAGAACCCCGTCTGTAACGCAAGCGGCGGCGTCCGATGCCGCTGCCCTTGCGCCAACGCACACAGCCGTTCAGCATGGCCCAGCAAAAATAAGGAGGGGTTATGGAGTGTGTGTTCTGTGCAATTGCCGCCGAGCAACTGCCTGCCGAGCGTATCTATGAGGACGAGCACTTTATCGTCCTGCTGGATATCTTCCCCTTGCGCCCGGCTCATGTGCTGATCGTCAGCCGCGAGCACGCGCCGTTTCTCAAGGACCTTTCCACTGCTGCCGCAGATGCGCTGCTGCCATTGGCGCAGCGGATTGCCGCCGCCCTGCGTGCGGCT
The DNA here is from genome assembly GCF_049331905.1 of Pseudomonas cimarronensis. GTDB lineage: Bacteria > Pseudomonadota > Gammaproteobacteria > Pseudomonadales > Pseudomonadaceae > Aquipseudomonas. The sequence goes on from NZ_CP186283.1 coordinate 2,534,035, forward strand.
GGCTATGGCGAGCAGGGCATCAATTTTCTGATCAATGACGGGCCGACCTCCAACCAGCATGTGCCACACCTGCATCTGCACCTGATTCCACGGCGCCGCGGCGATGTCATGCAGCTGCTCTGGCGCGCCCTGACGCGTTTTCTGCCGTTGGCGCGCAAACGTATCGAGGCGCGGTTGGCGCTTGAGGCGCAGCAACTGCGCGAGGCTTTAGCCAATGTGTGAATTGCTGGGCATGAGCGCCAATGTGCCGACCGATATCGTCTTCAGCTTTACCGGGCTGATGCAGCGCGGCGGACGTACTGGCCCGCACCGTGATGGTTGGGGCATCGGTTTTTATGAAGGGCGCGGCCTGCGTCTGTTTCAGGACCCGCGTGCGAGCAGCGAGTCGGAGGTGGCGCAGCTGGTGCAGCGCTACCCGATCAAGAGCGAAGTGGTAATTGGCCATATTCGCCAGGCCAATGTCGGCCGGGTCTGTCTGGCCAACACCCATCCGTTTGTCCGCGAGATGTGGGGGCGCAACTGGTGCTTTGCGCATAACGGCCAGCTGGCTGATTTAACACCGCAATTGGATAACTACCGGCCGATTGGCGACACCGACAGCGAAGCGGCCTTCTGTGATTTGCTCAATCGCCTGCGTCAGGCCTTTCCCGAACCTGTGGCGGTGGATGTGTTGTTGCCTACCTTGGTCAACGCCTGCGTTGGTTATCGTCAGCACGGCGTGTTCAATTGCCTGCTCAGCGACGGCGACTGGCTGTTCAGCTTCTGCTCCAGCAAGCTCGCGCATATCACCCGGCGCGCACCGTTTGGCCCGGCGCACCTGAAAGATGCCGATATGCAGGTGGATTTCCAGGCAGAAACCACGCCCAACGATGTGGTCACGGTGCTGGCCACTGAGCCCTTGACTGATAACGAGAGCTGGACCTTGTACCAGCCGGGAGAATGGCGCTTGTGGCGTGGCGGCGAATGCATCGCGCAGGGCCTGACGGACTGAATGGGGAGGGGAGATGATTAGAAGCTATCTGCGGTTGGCCTTGTTTGCCCTAGGGTTGCTGATTGGCGTCCAGGTGCCGGGTTTTATTGATGACTACAGCAAGCGCGTCGAAGCCCATCGCATCGAATCGGAGCTGGGCCTCAAAGGCTTCCGGGAAACGGCGAAGCGCTTTTTCAAAGGCGATCTGGTGGCCCTGGTCGGCCATTACCAGGCCAGCGCTGACCCGGTAATGCGCAGTGACGCGCAGAGCCTGGGTACGCTGGTCGAGCGTTCGGCCTTTCTGGAGCGTGAAAGCAAGGCCATGCAAGGCCCTTGGTACGCTCAGGTCTGGCATCTGGCCACCGCGGCTGATCATGAGTTGATGGCGGAAACCTTCGCCGCTTACCGCTACCAGGTGCTGTTGGCCCCGGAAGCCATCGCCTGGGGCATCGCCTGTGCACTGCTGCTGGCCTGGCTACTGGAAAGCCTGGCGCTGCTGATCGGCATGCTGTTTGGCGCGGGCCACAGCCAGAAGGTGCAGCAGCGGCACTGGCGCTAGGTTTTACGATCAGCCTTTTGGTCTTAGCGAGGGGCTTTGTGGGAGGGGCTTTAGCCGCGACAGCTCTTGCAGGCCTGAATGCGTCGCGGCTAAAGCCCCTCCCACGGACAGCTGCAGCCGTCAGTCTAGTGGCTTGATGAAACGGGTTTGGCACGGCTCTGGGCGGTGTCAGTTTGGTTAACAGGCTTTGCTTGAATGGCCAGTGCCTTACGTCGCGACACCAGCAACACCCCCGCCAGTACCAAAGCGGCGCCTGCCAACTGAGCCAGCGACACCGGTTCTGCCAGCAGCATCCAGGCAAAGACAATCGTCAGAATCGGCCCCAGCGTGCCAATCAGCACGGTACGCGCCGAACCGATCAGACGCAGCGCAGCCGATTGCCAGAAGATCGGCAGCACCGTGGAGAAAATCGCCATCGCTGCGCTGTAGGCGTACACCTCAACCGGTAGTTGTAGGGCGCTGAACGGCTGGGTGGCGAGGAAGTGCAGCTGCGTGGCAAAGGTGGAAACGATGATTGCCAGGGCCGCAAAGCGGATGGTGCCCAACCGATGAATCGCCACTTCGGCCCCGGAACTGTACAGCGCGTAGGACAACGCCGAGCCGAAAACAAATGCCGCGCCGATCAGCACCGCCTTGAGGTCTTCTGCCACCTGCAGGTCATGGGCGAAGGCCAGGCCGATACCGGCGTAGGTCAGCAGCAGTGCGGCAATCTGACGTTTCTCCAGGCGCTTGCCCATAAACAGCACGCCGATCAGCACGGTCATGGTCGGGTAGATAAACAGGATCAAGCGCTCCAGCGCCGCCGAGATGTACTGCAGGCCGATGAAGTCGAGGATGCTGGCGCCGTAGTAGCCGAGCAGCCCCAGCGCCACCAGCATGCCCCAGTCCTTACGGGTCAGCGGTGGTGCGTTGCGGCACAGCCACAGCGTGGCCCAGAGGGCGATGGGCAGGGCAAAGCTCATGCGCAGGGCGAGCAGGGTGACGGCATCCACCGGCGCGGCGGCGTAGGCCAACTTGACGAAGATGGCTTTGAACGAGAAGCCAAAGGCGGCAAGGATCGCCAGTGCGATACCCACGCGCTCAGTTGACCAGGTTTTCCATGGCATCTGGGGTGAATCCTTACGTGTTGTGCTGTGCCGAATGATGAAGGGTATAGAATTGCCTTGGAATTGGCTTTTCCATAACGGATCGTTCGGATTTAACTAACGCTATGCAATATGACCTGACTGATCTGCGCCTGTTTGTCGCCATCGCCGAGGCAAAAAAACTCACCCGTGGGGCTGAGCGCGTGCACCTGGCGGCCTCGTCGGCCAGCCATCGCCTGCGTCAGCTCGAAGCATCGATTGGCACGCCGCTGCTGCTCCGCGAACCGCGCGGCGTCAGCCTGACCCGCGCCGGCGAGGCGTTACTGCGCCATGCGCGCCAGGTATTTGCCCAGCTTGAGCAGATGCATGCCGACCTGACGCCCTACGCCAAAGGCGTGCGTGGGCATGTCAGCCTGTGGGCCAACACCCACGCCACCCATACCTTTCTGCCCGACAGCCTGGCGACGTTTTTGCAGCGTCATCCGCAAGTCAGTATCTCTCTGGAGGAACACACCAGTCCCGATGTATTGATGGCGGTGGCGCGTGGTGAGGTGGAAGTCGGCGTGGTAGCGGGGACGATGGAAGGTGCCGAGGTTGAGCTGATTCCATACCGAGCCGACCGCCTGGTGCTGATTGCACCGACTGATCACCCGCTGGCCACGCTTACCAGCAGCCTGTTTGCCGAGGTACTGGATTATCCCTTTGTCATGCTGCATTCAGGTTCGGCGATTCACACCTTCACCATGAATGCTGCCGCCGCGCTGGGGCGACATCTGGAGGTGCGGATTCAGGTGCGCAGCTTTGAGGCGGTGTGTCGCATGGTCAGTGCAGGCGTGGGTATCGGCATGGTGCCGCGCAGTGCCGTAACGGCTGGGGCACCGCTCGCGGTGATTGAGCTGGAAGAACCCTGGGCGCAGCGGGACTTGAAGGTCTGTGTGCGCAAGCGCGAGCTGTTATCAGGATTTGCTGCGGAGCTGGTCGACTGCCTGACCGCTAGCGGTACGGCAGGCTAAACAAAACGGGCCCTGTTGGGCCCGTTGGTCTTACTTGGAGAGAAAGCGCATGCCTTCTTCCAGGCCTTGCAGAGTCAGTGGGTACATCTGGTCTTCCACCAGCTCGCGCATGATGTTGGTCGAGGCGGTGTAGTTCCAGGTGTCCTTGGGGTAGGGGTTGATCCAGATAAGCTTCTTGTACTTCTCCATAAAGCGCTTGATCCAGACGTAACCCGGCTCCTCGTTCCAGTGCTCGACGCTGCCGCCGGCCTGGGTGATCTCATAGGGCGCCATGGCCGCATCGCCGACAAACACCACTTTGTAGTCCGCGCCGTACTTGTGCAGCAGGTCCTGGGTGGAAAAACGCTCTGACGTGCGGCGCAGGTTGTTCTTCCACACCGACTCGTACACGCAGTTATGGAAGTAGAAGTACTCCATATGCTTGAACTCGGTCTTGCAGGCGGAAAACAGCTCTTCGCAGACCTTGACGTGGGCGTCCATCGAGCCGCCTATGTCGAACAGGATCAGCAGTTTCACCGCATTGCGCCGCTCCGGGCGCATCTGAATATTCAGCAGGCCGCCGTCTTTCGCGGTGTGGTCGATGGTGCCGTCCAGGTCCAGCTCGTCCTGCGCGCCCTGGCGGGCGAACTTGCGCAGGCGACGCAGGGCCACCTTGATATTGCGTGTACCCAGCTCGACCTGATCATCTAGGTTTTTGTACTCGCGCTGATCCCAGACCTTGACCGCCTTGCCCTGGCGCTTGCCAGCGTCACCCACACGGATGCCTTCCGGGTTGAAGCCGCCGGAGCCAAATGGGCTGGTGCCGCCGGTGCCGATCCACTTGTTGCCGCCCTCGTGGCGTTCCTTCTGCTCCTCAAGGCGCTTCTTGAATTCCTCGATCAGCTTGTCCAGGCCGCCGAGGGATTCGATCTTGGCGCGTTCCTCGTCGGTCAGCGAGCGTTCGAACTCCTTGCGTAGCCACTCATCGGGGATTAACGCCTCGATATGCTGGTTAAGGTTTTCCAGGCCTTTGAAGTAGGCGCCGAACGCGCGGTCGAACTTGTCGAAATGCCGCTCGTCCTTGACCAGAATGGCGCGGGCGAGAAAGTAGAACTCGTCCATATCGGCGAACACCACGTTGTGTTTCAACGCGTTGACCAGATCGAGCAGCTCGCGCACCGACACCGGTACCTTGGCGGCGCGCATTTCGTTAAACAGGTTGAGCAGCATGGCTGCGCCCTCGTGAATTCAACTGACTATGGCGCTAGGAGCGCCGCTCCAATGGCAGGCCATCGTTGATGGCGTACCAGTCGGCCTTCGATTCCGGAAAAATATGCTTTTGCGCGATTTCCCCCACTGGCGTGTCCAGCGTGCCCAGCGCGACTGACAGCCAGTTCGGGTGGGGCTGTTCGCTGTACCACTGCAGGGTCGAGCCACAGTGTTTGCAAAAGGTCCGCGTTACCCCCGGCGAGGACTGGTAGATACCCAGTGATTCCTCGCCTTGGGTGAAGTGGAAATCCTTGCGCCGCACATTGGCGTAAGTGGCGAATGCCGCGCCATGGGCTTTGCGGCACATCGAACAGTGGCAATGAGTCGCCGACTCGATAGGTGCATCGATGCGGTATTTCACTGCTGCGCAAAGGCAACTGCCGCTGTGCATGGATTCGCCTCCCGCGGCCACTGCTTAGCGCGAAGCGCGGCGGCTCATAAAGGCCAGGCGCTCCAGCAGCTGCACATCCTGCTCGTTCTTCACCAGGGCACCGGCCAGTGGCGGGATGGCCTTGGTCGGGTCGCGTTCACGCAGCACAGCTTCGCCGATGTTGTCGGCCATCAGCAGTTTCAGCCAGTCGACCAGTTCGCTGGTGGACGGCTTCTTCTTCAGGCCTGGCACCTTGCGCACGTCGAAGAACACGTCCAGCGCTTCGGCGACCAGGTCCTTCTTGATGTCGGGGTAGTGCACATCGACAATCTTCTGCAGGGTCGCGCGATCCGGGAAGGCGATGTAGTGGAAGAAGCAGCGGCGCAGGAAGGCGTCCGGCAGTTCCTTTTCGTTGTTCGAGGTGATGATGATGATCGGGCGTTGCTTGGCCTTGATCGTCTCGTTGGTCTCGTAAACGTAGAACTCCATCTTGTCGAGTTCTTGCAGCAGGTCGTTGGGGAACTCGATGTCGGCCTTGTCGATTTCGTCGATCAGCAGAATGACGCGCTCTTCGGACTCGAAGGCCTCCCACAGCTTGCCTTTCTTGATGTAGTTGCGTACGTCGTGAACCTTGTCGGAATCCAGCTGCGAATCGCGCAGGCGGCTGACCGCGTCGTACTCGTACAGGCCTTGATGGGCTTTGGTGGTGGACTTGATGTGCCAGGTGATCAGGCGCGCACCGAAGGATTCGGCCAGTTGTTCGGCCAGCATGGTTTTACCGGTGCCCGGCTCGCCTTTGACCAGCAGCGGACGCTGCAGGGTGATGGCGGCATTGACCGCGAGCTTGAGGTCGTCGGTGGCGACGTAGGACTGGGTGCCTTCGAACTTCATCGGTAAATCCTCGAACGGTAACGCGCAGGGCCATACCTGCGGGTTCAGTATTTGAAAAAACAGACTATAACGCGCAGCCCCGGTGACTGTGAACGCAGACGGGCCATTCAGTCACTGAATGGCGGGTCACCCAGCCTCTGTTGCCAGGCTGGACGCAGGCGGGCGGGCGTTTTAGTCTGGCTGACTTTCGGCAACCACTGCACAAGGACCTCGCCATGAGCCGCATCTTCGCAGACAACGCACAAGCTATCGGCAACACCCCGCTGGTTCGCATCAATCGCCTGGGGCCGGCTGGGGTAACCATCCTGGCCAAGATCGAGGGGCGCAACCCGGCCTACTCGGTGAAGTGCCGGATCGGCGCGAGCATGATCTGGGATGCCGAGGAGCGCGGCGTGCTCAAACCCGGCATGACCATTGTCGAACCAACTTCGGGCAATACCGGCATCGGCCTGGCCTTTGTGGCTGCTGCGCGCGGCTACAAGCTGCTGCTGACCATGCCGGCTTCAATGAGCCTGGAGCGGCGCAAGGTGCTCAAGGCTCTGGGGGCCGAACTGGTGCTGACCGAGCCGGCCAAGGGCATGAAGGGCGCCATTGAGAAGGCCACGGAAATCGCCGCCTCTGACACTGCTACCTACTTTATGCCGCAGCAGTTCAACAACCCGGCCAACCCGGCGATCCATGAAAAGACCACCGGCCCGGAAATCTGGAACGACACCGAGGGCGCGATTGACGTACTGGTGGCAGGCGTAGGCACCGGCGGTACCATCACCGGTATTTCGCGCTACATCAAAAACACTCAGGGCAAGCCGATCCTTTCGGTGGCGGTCGAGCCAATCAGCTCGCCGGTGATCACCCAGACCATTGCCGGTGATGAAGTCAAACCCAGCCCGCACAAGATCCAGGGCATCGGCGCCGGTTTTGTTCCAGGCAACCTTGACCTGAGCATGGTTGACCGGGTTGAGCTGGTGACCGATGACGATGCCAAGGCCGTGGCCTTGCGTCTGATGCGTGAAGAAGGGATTCTCTGCGGGATTTCCTGTGGTGCGGCTATGGCGGCGGCATTGCGCGTGGCCAACGAGCCGGGCATGCAGGGCAAGACTATTGTGGTGATCCTGCCGGACTCCGGCGAGCGCTACCTGTCGAGCATGCTTTTCAGCGATATGTTTACTGAGCAGGAACTGCAGCAGTAACCCGAGGCAGCCACACCCTGTGGGAGAGGCTTTAGCCGCGAAGCAGCTGTTTAAAGCCCGCCGCTAAAGCGCCTTCCAGGTAAAAGAAATGCCGCTCACCTGATAGGTGAGCGGCATTTTTATTGGGCCTGTTTTATTGGGCCAGTAGCGAGGGTGTTACTTAGTTGTCATAGCCCAGGTTGGGCGCCAACCAGCGCTCACTGACGTTCAAGTCCTGCTTCTTGCGGGTGGTGTAGTTTTCCACCTGGTCCTTGTCGATTTTGCCGACCGCAAAGTACTGCGCCTGCGGGTGAGCAAAGTACCAGCCGGACACCGCGGCTGCCGGGAACATGGCGTAGTGTTCGGTAAGGAATACACCGCTGTTGCCGGCCTTGTTGAACTCGGCCGCCGGGTCAAGCAGGGCGAACAGGGTTTTCTTCTCGGTGTGGTCCGGGCAGGCCGGGTAGCCGGGAGCGGGGCGGATACCTTTATAGGCTTCCTTGATCAACTCCTCGTTGGACAGCTGCTCGTCCGGCTCATAACCCCAATACGTGGTACGCACCTCTTTGTGCAGCCACTCGGCGCAGGCTTCGGCCAGGCGGTCGGCCAGGGCTTTGACCATGATCGAGTTGTAGTCGTCGCCGGCGTCCTGATAGGCCTTGGCCACTTCCTCGGCACCGATACCGGCGGTGGTGATAAAGCCGCCCACATAGTCGGTGATACCGCTGTCTTTCGGTGCAACAAAGTCGGCCAGCGAGTAGTTCGGCTTGCCGTCTGGCTTGATGGTCTGCTGGCGCAGGTGGTGCAGGGTGGCCAGTTTCTCGCCGTTGTCGGCGTAGACATCCAGATCGTCGTCATTCACCTGGTTGGCGGGCCAGAAGCCGAAGACCGCGCGGGCGCTGATGAGCTTTTCGTCGATCAGCTTTTTCAGCATGGCCTGAGCATCGGCGTACAAGGCCGTTGCCGCTTCGCCGACCACTTCATCGGTGAGGATGCGCGGGAACTTGCCGGCCAGGTCCCAGGAGATAAAGAACGGCGTCCAGTCGATGTACTCGGCCAGGGTCGCCAGGTCGATGTTGTCCAGCACCTTGACGCCGGTAAAGCTCGGCACGCTGGGCTGGTAACTGGCCCAGTCAAACTGCGGTTTGTTGGCGACCGAGGCGGCGTAGCTCAAACGCTCGGTGCGTGCACTGCGGTTGGCGGTGCGCTCGCGCACTTCGATGTAGTCGAGGCGAGTGCGCTCAACGAAATCCGTTTTCAGCTCTTTGGACAGCAGCTGAGTGGCTACGCCCACAGCACGCGAGGCGTCGGTGACGTACACCACGGCGTCGTTCTGGTACTTGGGTTCGATCTTCACCGCCGTGTGGGCTTTCGAGGTGGTGGCGCCGCCGATCATCAACGGCAGGTGGAAATCCTGGCGCTGCATTTCACGGGCGACATGCACCATCTCGTCGAGCGATGGGGTGATCAGGCCGGACAGGCCGATGATGTCGCACTTCTCGTCCTTGGCCACCTGCAGGATTTTCTCGGCCGGCACCATCACGCCCAGGTCAACGATGTCGTAACCGTTGCAGCCCAAGACCACACCGACGATGTTCTTGCCGATGTCGTGCACGTCGCCTTTTACCGTGGCCATGAGGATCTTGCCCTTGGCTTCCGGCTTGTCGCCTTTTTCGGCCTCGATAAACGGAATCAGGTGCGCCACCGCCTGTTTCATCACGCGGGCGGACTTGACCACCTGCGGCAGGAACATTTTGCCCGCGCCGAACAGGTCACCGACCACGTTCATGCCAGCCATCAACGGGCCTTCGATCACTTCGATTGGGCGCGCGCATTGCTGGCGGCATTCTTCGGTGTCTTCGACGATGTGCGTGGTCACGCCCTTGACCAGCGCGTGCTTGAGCCGCTCAACCACGTTCCAGGTGCGCCACTCTTCGGTTTCCGCTTCCTTGACGCTGCCGTCGCCCTTGTAATTGTCGGCAATCGCCAGCAGCGCTTCGGTGGCGCCGGCGTTGCGGTTGAGCACCACGTCCTCCACCGCGTCGCGCAGCTCTTTGGGAATCTCGTCGTAGATTTCCAACTGGCCGGCGTTGACGATGCCCATGGTCAGGCCGTTCTGGATTGCGTAGTACAAGAACACCGAGTGAATCGCTTCACGCACCGGGTTGTTGCCACGGAAGGAGAACGACACGTTGGACACGCCGCCGCTCGACAAGGCATAGGGCAGGTGGTCGCGGATATAGGCGCAGGCCTCGATAAAGTCGACCGCGTAGTTATTGTGCTCCTCGATGCCGGTGGCCACGGCGAAGATGTTCGGGTCGAAGATGATGTCTTCCGGCGGGAAGCCCACTTCGTTGACCAGAATGTCGTAGCTGCGCTGACAGATCTCGCGCTTGCGCTCGGCGGTGTCAGCCTGACCGACCTCGTCGAAGGCCATGACCACCACGGCGGCGCCATAGCGTTTGCACAGACGGGCGTGGTGCTTGAATTGCTCGACGCCTTCCTTCATCGAAATCGAGTTGACGATGCCCTTGCCCTGGATGCATTTCAGGCCGGCTTCGATCACTTCCCACTTGGAGGAGTCGATCATGATCGGTACGCGGGAGATGTCCGGCTCGCCGGCAATCAGATTCAAGAAGGTGACCATGGCCTTCTGTGAATCGAGCATGCCCTCATCCATGTTGATGTCGATCACCTGGGCGCCGGCTTCGACCTGCTGCAAGGCGACTTCCAGGGCTTCGGTGTAGTTGTCCTCGCGGATCAACCGGGCGAACTTGGCCGAACCGGTTATATTGGTGCGCTCGCCGACGTTGATAAACAGCGAGTTGCGGTCGATGGTGAAGGGCTCCAGGCCGGACAGGCGACAGGCCTTGGGAATATCCGGAATGGCGCGCGGCGGGTATTTGCTTACCACTTCGGCAATCGCCTGGATATGCGCCGGCGTAGTGCCGCAGCAGCCGCCGACAATGTTCAAAAAGCCCGAGGCGGCAAACTCTTCAACTACTACGGCCATTTCCGCCGGGGTTTCGTCGTACTCACCAAAGGCATTCGGCAGGCCGGCGTTGGGGTGCGCGGAGACAAAGGTGTCGGCTTTGTTGGCCAGCTCTTCCAGATATGGGCGCAGGTCGCTGGCACCGAGGGCGCAGTTCAGGCCCACGGAAATCGGCTTGGCGTGGCGCACCGAGTTCCAGAAGGCTTCAGTGGTCTGCCCGGACAGGGTACGGCCGGAGGCGTCGGTGATGGTGCCGGAGATCATGATCGGCAGCTCGAAGCCCTGCTGCTCGAAGACTTCCTGCACAGCGAAAATCGCCGCCTTGGCGTTCAAGGTGTCGAAGATGGTTTCGATCAGAATCATGTCCGCGCCGCCTTCGATCAGGCCGCGGGTGGCTTCCACATAGTTTTCCACCAGCTCGTCGAAGGTGACGTTGCGGTAGCCAGGGTTGTTCACATCCGGGGAGATCGAGCAGGTGCGGCTGGTTGGGCCCAGTACGCCGGCGACGAAACGCGGGCGATCGGGGGTTTCCAGGGTCTTGGCATCGGCCACGCTGCGGGCCAGACGCGCGCCCTCAACGTTCAGCTCATACACCAGGCTTTCCATGCCGTAGTCGGCCTGGGACACCTGGGTGGCGTTGAAGGTGTTGGTTTCGAGGATGTCCGCGCCAGCATCCAGATACGCCTTTTCGATGGCGCCGATCACGTCCGGACGGCTGAGGATCAGCAGGTCGTTGTTGCCTTTGACGTCCTGCGGCCAATCGGCGAAGCGTTCACCACGGTAATCGGCTTCCTCCAGCTTGTAACTCTGGATCATGGTGCCCATGCCGCCGTCGAGGATCAGGATGCGCTCGGAAAGAGCCTTCTGCAGAGCGTGGAGACGGGCGGTGCGATCGGACATGGGGAACTACCTGGGGAGCGGAAACAAAGGCGGCGATGATAGCAAAGCTGCGTGCTTTTGCAGTGGTCTGCGCTTTCACATGAATCCTGCTCATGTTTGTTGATTCGCCTTGCTTGCCTGGCGCCAGCTAGAATCGGCGCTTGGCCTTTTCAGGGATGTGCTTATGTTCTGCCGCTTACTGCTTGGCGCGTGTTTATTGTTCATCGGCTCGCTGCAGGCGGCGCAGCCGGTTTCCTACAGCCGCGACGTGCAGCCGATCTTTACCAAGAACTGTGTGGCTTGCCATGCCTGCTATGACGCGCCGTGCCAGCTTAATCTGGGCAGCGCCGCAGGGGCCGAACGTGGGGCGAGCAAAGCCGCCGTATACAACGGTACGCGCACTCAGGCTCAGGCTACTACGCGGCTGTTTCTCGACGCGCATGACCAGGCGGCCTGGCGGCGCAAGGGCTTTACCTCGGTGCTGGATGCGCAGGGCAGTCAGGCGGCGCTGATGGCGCGCATGCTGGAGCTTGGGCACCAGCAGCCGCTGGCCGCCAACAGCAAGTTGCCGGCGCAGCTGGATATCAGTATCAACCGCGCCAACCAATGCCCGCTACCACAGGAATTTGCCGAGTTCGCCCGCAAGAATCCGCAAGCCGGCATGCCGTTCGCGGTGACCGGTTTGACTGAGGCCGACTACCAGACGCTGCAAGCTTGGATCGAGCAGGGCGCGCCGGTCGATCAGCAGGCGTTGCAGGCCAGCGCCACCGAGGCGCAGCAGGTCGCCACTTGGGAAGCCTTTATGAACGCCCCCGGTGCCCGCGAGGCGCTGGTGTCACGCTGGCTCTACGAACACCTGTTTCTCGCCCACCTGCATTTTGCCGGTGGCGAGCCGGGGCACTTCTTCCAGATGGTGCGTTCGCGCACGCCCAGTGGCCAACCAGTGGATGTCATCGCCACGCGGCGACCCAATGATGACCCAGGCACCGAGTTCTATTACCGGTTGATCCCGGTGCAGGGCGTGATTGTGCACAAGACCCACATCACCTACGGGTTGAGTGCGGCCAAGCTGGCGCGGGTCAAGGAGTTGTTCTTTGCCAGTGACTGGCAGGCCGACGCCGTGCCTGGTTATGGCCTGCAGCGCCGTGCCAACCCATTCGAGACCTTTGCCGCGATTCCGGCCCAGGCGCGCTATCAGTTCATGCTGGATAACGCCGAGTACTTCGTGCGTACCTTTATTCGCGGCCCGGTATGCCGCGGGCAGATTGCCACGGATGTGATTCGCGACAACTTCTGGGCGCTGTTTCAGGACCCGCAGCACGATCTCTATATCACTGATGCCGAATACCGCGAGGAGGCCACCGCGTTGTTGGCCATGCCGGGGCAGCTTGATGGCATCACCGATCTGCCGGGCCTGTGGCGCAGCTACCGGGACAAACGCAATGCCTATGAAGCGCTGCGTATGCAGCGTTATGCCGATGCTCCCGCACCTAGCTGGTCGCATATCTGGGCCGGCAACGACAATGCCTTGCTGTCGATCTTCCGCCAGCACGATAGCGCCTCGGTGCGCAAAGGGCTGATTGGTGAAGTGCCGCAAACCCTCTGGTGGATGGATTACCCACTGCTGGAGCGCACCTACTACCAACTGGTGGTGAACTTCGATGTGTTTGGTAACGTTTCACACCAGGCGCAGACCCGTTTGTATTTTGACCTGATCCGCAATGGTGCCGAGGTCAACTTCCTGCGTCTGATGCCGGCCGAGTCACGCAAGAGTTATCTGGATGATTGGTACCAGAGCAGCGGCAAGCTGAAAATCTGGCTGGACTATCAGGCCATCGACAGTGACAGCCCGAGTGCGCTGCACTTGATCGCAGGTGACCCTAAACGCAGCTTTGTCGAAACCCTGCTGGAGCGTTATGGCAGCTTGAATGCGCGACCCGATCCGATCAACCGCTGCACGGGTGCGCATTGTCATCGCTCCGGCATAACCGCCGAGCTACAGCGTGCCGAACAATCCCTGAGTCGCTTGACCGGTAAACCAGGGGGCACGCTTAAGGTGATCAATCAGTTGCCGGAAGCCACCCTGTTACGCGTGGAGCTGACTGACGGGCAGCGCGAGGTTTACAGCCTGCTGCGCAACCGTGCGCACAGCAATGTGGCCTTTATGCTGGGCGAGGAACTGCGCTACCAGCCAGCGCTGGATACCCTGACGGTGTATCCCGGTGTGCTTAGCAGCTACCCGAACTTTATCTTCAATGTTCCGGCAGAGCAGGTGGCGGACTTCGTTGCAGCGCTGGAACAGACGCGTGATCAGTCAGCGTTTGAGAAGGTTGTCGAGCGCTGGGGCATTCGCCGTACGCATCCCGAGTTCTGGCGCTATTTCCACGATATGTCGGCGTATATCCAGCAGACTGAACCGGTGGAAGCCGGCGTGCTGGATATGAACCGCTACGAGAATTTGTAGGAGCCAGCTTGCTGGCGATCAGCGGATCACAGCATCGCCAGCAAGCTTGCTCCCATAGAGCAGTACACCGTTGCTGTTTTAGCGGTTAAAGCGTTCGACCAGTGCGTACTGACCGTTGGCGGTGGCCGTCAGGGCTTCGCTGAGCAGGGCGGTGTCATGCGCTTCGCCCGCGGTCTGGTCGGCCAGGTGGGCGATGGTGGTGATGCTGCGGTTGACCTCATCGGCCACTGCGCTTTGCTCTTCGGCGGCCGCGGCGATCTGGTTGGCCATATCGGTGATATTGGCTACTGCGTCGCTGATACCGGCCAGCGCTTCGTCGGCCTGCTGCACACGCTCAACCCCTTCGTCAGCCTGCTTGCGGCCGATTTCCATGGTCAGTACCGCTTCTTCTGCGGTGCGCTGCAACTTGGCGATCAATTGGTGGATCTGCCCGGTGGATTCGGCGGTACGCTGCGCCAGCGAGCGCACTTCGTCGGCCACCACGGCAAAACCACGGCCCATTTCCCCGGCCCGCGCCGCTTCGATGGCGGCGTTGAGGGCGAGCAGGTTGGTCTGGTCGGCGATGCCTTTGATCACATCGACCACGCCGCCGATTTCAGTGCTGTCATGGGCCAGGCGGGTCACCGTTTCACCGGTATCGCCGACCGATTGCGACAGGCGCTGAATAGCCTGACGAGTTTCGCTGGCAATGCTGCGGCCGGCACTGGTCAGGCGGTTGGCGTCCTGGGTGGCGATGGCAGTGCGGGCGACGTTGCTGGCCACTTCCAGTGTGGTGGCGGCCATTTCGTTGATGGCGGTAGCTACCTGATCGGTTTCGTTGCGCTGCCGCTCAAGTCCGGCGGAGCTGTTATGCGCCAGAGTGTCGGCCTGCTTGGCCTGTTGGGTGAGCTGCTCGGCGGTGTCCTGCAGACGGGTCAGGCAGGTTTTCAGGCGCGCTTCCTGGCTGAGGATGGACATTTCCAGGCGGCCTTGAGCACCACGGCTGTCGGTGTACATCTGCGCGATCAACGGGTCAGAGGTGGTCTGGTCGGCCAGGCGCAGCAGGCGTTTGAGGCCGCGTTGTTGCCAGTTCAAGCCGGCCAGGCCGAGCGGTACCGAGAGCGCCGCCGCCAGGGCAAAGCCCCAGCTGGAGTCGAGCCAGGCACCGATCAGGAAGCCGATCTGGCTGACCAGAATAAATGGCAGCCAGTCCTGCACGATTGGCAGCCAGCGGTCACTGCTGGGGATCGCCGATTTGCCGCTGTTGATCCGTTGGTAGAGGGCTTCTGCACGACGTACCTGTTCTGCAGTCGGTTTGACCCGCACGGACTCGTAGCCGATCACCTGATTGTTTTCTGTCACCGGCGTGACATAGGCGTTGACCCAATAGTGGTCACCGCTCTTGCAGCGGTTCTTGACGATGCCCATCCACGGCCGGCCCTTCTTTAGGGTGTCCCACATATGTTGAAACACTGCTGGCGGCACATCGGGGTGGCGCACCAGGTTATGCGGCGCGCGAATCAGTTCGTCACGGGTGAAGCCGCTGATATCGACGAAGGCGTCGTTGCAATAGGTAATCTGGCCTTTGAGGTCGGTGGTGGAAATCAGCCGCTGCTGCGCGGGGAATGTGCGCTCACGTTGAGTAATAGGTTGGTTATTGCGCATGGTGAGTTTTATTCCTTTAAGCGTTATCGGTACTTCGGCTGTTTGTCGCAGAAGTTTAGCTCGCGAACCTGGGTGTGCCCGATAGGGCAAAAGCTGTGACCTGACGAGCTTGGCACGAGCGGATAGTCGGTTGGCAGGCCTTAGCGGCCCGGCGCAGTGCGGGCAGTCTAACCCGAAGGTTGTGGCGCAGGCGAAGTGCGCATGGCCAGGTGAGCACTGAGGAAACAAACAGCAACACAGCCAGTCGGCTATGATGCGCGCCTTGAGGAGAGTGACCGATGAATAGCTTGCTGTTGCACTGCCGTCCCGGATTCGAAAACGAGGTCTGCGCAGAGATCGCCGAACAGGCTGCTTTGATGAATGTGGCCGGGTATGCCAAGGCCAAGCCGAACACGGCTTGCGCAGAATTTATCTGCACCGAGGCTGATGGTGCCGAGCGCCTGATGCGTGGGGTGCGCTTCACTCAGCTGATCTTCCCGCGGCAGTGGGCGCGCGGCGTATTTATTGACCTGCCGGAAACGGATCGCATCAGTGTGCTGCTGGCTCACCTGGCCGACTCGCCGGTGTTTGGCAGCCTGTGGCTGGAAGTGCTGGACAGCAACGACGGCAAGGAGCTGTCGAATTTCTGCAAGAAGTTCGAGGCGCCGCTGCGCAACGCCCTGAACAAGGCCGGCAAGCTGGTCGACGATGCACGCAAGCCGCGTCTGCTGCTGACCTTCAAGAGCGGCCGCGAGGTGTTTGTCGGCATGGCCGAGGCGAACAACTCGGCGCTCTGGCCCATGGGCATTCCACGGCTGAAATTCCCCCGCGAAGCGCCGAGCCGTTCGACCCTCAAGCTGGAAGAGGCCTGGCACACCTTTATCCCCCGCGAGCAGTGGGATGAGCGCCTCTCCGATGAGATGACCGGGGTTGACCTCGGTGCCGCGCCGGGCGGCTGGACCTATCAGCTGGTCAAGCGCGGCATGCTGGTAACCGCCATCGATAACGGGCCGATGGCCGAAAGCCTGATGGACACCGGGCTGGTCAACCACCTGATGGTCGACGGCTTCACCTGGACGCCCAAGCAGCCGGTGGACTGGATGGTCTGCGATATTGTCGAAAAGCCGGCGCGTACCGCCGCGATGGTGGAAACCTGGATCGGCGACGGCCATTGCCGGGAAGCGGTGGTCAACCTCAAGCTGCCGATGAAGCAGCGTTATGCTGAGGTGCGTCGCCTGCTGCAGCGTCTTGAAGATGGCTTTGCTGCACGCAAGATCAAGGTGTCGATCGCCTGCAAGCAGCTTTATCACGACCGTGAAGAAGTCACCTGTCACCTGCGCCGCATAGGTAAATAACCCCTCAGTGCCTGGCCAGTTGCGGCTGCAATGGCAGCAACTGCGGCCACTCGACGCTGCCTTGCAGCGTGCTGCTGGAGAGCTGCCAGGAGCCGTTGAGCAGGTACTGGCCGCTAAAGCCGCTGATGCGCAGGCCCAGAGTGTCGCCCGCTTGTAGCTGCGCGCTGACGGCAGCCAGTTCTGTGCTGGCTTGCCCGTTGAGCGGGGTGACTTGTTCACTGAGCACTGCACTGCTGCCATCGGCACGCTGGACCACTAGGGCGGCAAACAGTGTCGGCATTCCTTCGGCGTTTTCCAGATGCACGCGTGGCACGCCAACCAGGGCGCTGCTCGTCTGCACCTGTTGCAGCGGGATAAACCGTGCCGGTTGCAGCAGCCCGCTGCTGAGCGGCCGAATTGCGGTGGCCGGCAGTTCGATCCGTTGACTAGCCGGTAGTTGCTGCAGGGCCACGCCCTGATCCAGATCGAGACTGACGCAGAAATCGGGAATGCTCGCTGCCACGCCTGTGCGCCCGCGCAGCTTGTCTTCGTACCAACTGATGATGCTCTGATACAGGTTGATCGCCCGGCCATCGCAGTTCAGCACCGCCTCATTATTGAACGGCGGCAGGCCGCTCCAGCGTTGTATCGGTGGCGGCAGAATATGCCCGCCCTGCATGCCGAGCAGGCGCACATCACGGGTGCCTTGTTGCAGGCAATCGCGAATTGCCAGGCCCTGGTTGAGCGGGAACAGGGTGTCGCGCATGCCCTGGATCAGCAGGGCATCGGCTTGCGGGCGCTGACCGCGTGCGCAGTAGCTGGTCAGGCTGTGGGCCTTGAGTTCGTCGCACACGGGCTCGCGCATACGGCCGTCGGCGCTTTTCAGGTAGGGCGCCTGGACGAACTTGCCGAGGTCATAACCGGTGGACAAGCCCAGGCTGAGCAGCACGCTGGTCCAGCCGATTTTCAGATGGTTGTCCGGGGCCAGGGCTTCGCTGAGGTCGTACCAGGTGGCAATCGGCACAATCGCGTCAATACGCGGATCGGTCGCCGAGGCCAATAGCTGCACCGCGCCGCCGTAGCTTTCACCGAGCATGCCGACTTTCGGATCGTTTGCTGCGTCCATGCTCAGGCGTGGCAGATTGGCAACGGCCCAGTCGATCACGGCCAGGGCGTCCTGCACCTCGTACTCAGGGTCCATCATCTCGATAGCGCCTTCGCTGCCGCCCCAACCGCGCTGGTCGTAGCTGATTACCCAGTAGCCGGCCTGCCAGGCTTTTAATGCGGCGCGACCGGACATCATCTGCGTGCCATAGAAACCGTTCGGCCGGGTGACTCGCCAGCCGCCCCAACCGTGGGTGTGCACGATCACTGGCGCCTGCTCGCCGGCCTTCAGCGCTGGCTGAAAGACCGTAGCCGACAGCCGTGTGCCGTCGCGGCCGTAGATCACTGCATCGAAATAGGTGGCTGGCAGATCCTGCTGCGCGGTGGCGCTGAAGTCCGGCAGTTGATCACGGGCGGCGCAACCGCTGAGCAGCAGGGTGGCAAGTAACAGGGCAAGGCGCATAGATGGCTCTTATTGGAATGGTGGACGCTGCGCAGCCTGCCTGATCAGGGCGTGGCTGCCTGCCCATCCAAGGTTGTGTTGACCTGTTGTCGGGCCAATCGCGCTACGCAGAGGTTTTCCATCAGGCGCTAGATGACCTTTGGGTCAGCTTTGCGCGAGAATAGCGGCCTGCTACTGGAGCCAGCCGATGTCTTTGCAAACCACCGCCATTCCCGATGCCACCCTCGACGCCACTGGGCTCAATTGCCCCGAGCCGGTGATGATGCTGCACAACAAGGTGCGCGACCTGCAGGCCGGCGGCCTGCTCAAGGTGATTGCCACCGACCCCTCGACCCGCCGCGACATTCCAAAATTCTGCGTGTTTCTCGGCCATGAGTTGGTGGAGCAGGCCGAGGACGGCGCGACCTACCTCTATCTAATTCGCAAGAAGCTCGACTGATGCAGTGGTACTTCGCCTACGGCTCGAATATGAATCCGGCGCGCATGCAGGCGCGCGGCATGACGGTGCTGGAGGCGCTGCCTGGGCATTTGCCGGGTTACAGCCTGTGCTTTAACAAGCGCGCGGCGGACCGAGCGCCGGGGCGGGCCTACGCCAATATCCGGCATCAGCGCGAGGGACGGGTGGAAGGTGTGCTGTATCGCCTGGCCGACGCGGGTGAGATCGCCAAGCTGGATCACTTCGAAGGTACGCCAGTCTATTACAGCCGCGAATGCCTGCCGATTGTCGCGGCCCACGGCGTGCAGCCGGCCTGGGTGTATATCGCCAACCCGGCGTTTCGCGAAGAAGGCTTGCTGCCCAGCGCCGATTACCTGGCCCATCTGCTGGCTGGGCGTGAGTTGTTGTCCGAAACCTACTGGTCGACGCTCGCGGCCTGGTCGGTCCATCCCGACTGACCAGGCGCCAGGCCGCAGCTGTTCAGCACCGTTTGCCAGCTGCGCACATGCCGTGCGGTGGCCTGCTGAAAGTCCGCCCATAACGACGCTTCGTCACTGCTCAATTGCTGCAGATACACCCGTGTCGCTGGCGGTATCTGCGCCACGCCGCTGAGGCTGCGTAGGCTGCTGCTCCAGGCCTGACCGCGTTGATCCACCCGCGCCAGGTAGGGCTGCAGGCTGCCGGCGTAATACTTGACGAAGATGTTTTGCACGATGCGTGCACGTTCCGTGGCCTTGCCCGTGGGGCAGAGCGGTCGGCCCTGTTGGCGGCTGTTCAGCATGTCGCTGCCCTGGTTGAGGCTGTGAGTCAGGCTGGCCAGGCTGCTGATCAACTGACCGCCCTGGTCGCTGGCGTGTAGGGCAAAGAACAGCGGATCCAGTTGCTCTGCACTCGGTGGCAGCGCATCAGGCAGCGCGCTGCCGATAGCGGCCAACTGTGCCAGGGCATCCAGCGCCGCGTTATCTTCGGCGGCATTGGGCGGCAGGGGCTGTTCGGCAAAGCGCAGGTAGCGTTCGACTTCCGGGCTTGCATTCAGGGCATTCCAGAATACGCCGGGCAGTTGCGCGCGTTTTTCCTGCGCCAGTTGTTCAAGAGTGTTGCGCAGGGGTTGCTGGTCCTGGCTGCGCAGGTGCGCGCTGCAGGAGTCCAGGGCGCGCAGCAGGTCGCCTTCATAAGCCAGACGGCTGCTGGGCGTGAGTTGTTTGCCGAGGCTGTTGTTGCGCTGGCTGATTTGCTGTTGCAGCGTCGGGCAGCGACGCACATCCACTAACAGGTCCAGCAAGCTAATACGCAGTTCGGCAATCTCGATTAGCCGTTCGCGGCGGGCCGGCAGGCGATAGCGGGTCAACTCATTAGCGTCGAAAGCCGTTGCCGGTTCGACATCCAGGGCGTTGCTCAGGCGCTGTAGGTAATCGGCCTGCAGCGCCAGGCCATCATCGGCAGGCGTGCAGGCGCACAGGCAAAGTGCAGTGAGCAGAAGCAGCAGGCGGGCGTTCATCAGGCCATCTTAGTGGCTCGAATGCGTTTGCGCGCGCTGCCGGCCAGGCGTACGGCGAGCATGCCGCCGGCGCAGGTCAGGCCGACCACCAGGCCCTGCCAGAGCCCGCTGGGGCCGCTGGGCTCGCCGAACCAGTCGGTCAGGCCGAGCACATAACCCACCGGCAAGCCGATGCCCCAATAGGCGAACAGGGTCAGGATCATGGTCACGCGGGTGTCCTGATAACCGCGCAGAGCGCCGGCAGCCGTCACCTGAATGGCATCGGAGAACTGGAACAGCGCCGAATACACTAGCAGGGTGGTGGCCACTGCAATTACCGCGCGGTCCGGGGTATAGATCTGCGCAATTTGTTCGCGCAACAGCAGCATCAGACTGGCCGACAGGCAGGCGTAGCCTAGCGCCGCCGCCATGCTTACCCCCGCAGCAAAGCGTGCTTCACGCGGCTCGCCACGGCCCAGGGCCTGACCAACGCGCACGGTGGCGGCCATGCCGAGCGAATACGGGATCATGAAGACCATGGAGCTGAAATTCAGGGCGATCTGGTGTCCGGCCACCACGGTGGCGCCTAGGCCGCCGATTAGCAGGGCGATCACGGCGAAGATGCTCGACTCGGCAAACACCGCGATACCAATCGGCAAACCGACCGAGAGCAGGCGCTTGAGCACCGGCCACTGCGGCCATTCGAAGTGGCTGAAAATCTTGCTCGGCTGATAGAACGGCGCCCATTTCACCCACCAGAGCATGCTCAGGAACATAAAGCCCATCACCAGTCCGGTGGCCCAGCCGCAGCCGACGCCGCCCATGGCCGGCAACCCGAGCTTGCCGTAAATAAAGATGTAATTGAGCGGGATATTCAGCGCCAGGCCGCATAGGCCGATGACCATGCTTGGCCGGGTATGCCCGAGGCCGTCACTGAAGCAGCGCAGCACGTGGTACAGCGCCACAGCCGGAAAACCGCAGGCCACAGCACGCAGGTAGCCCATGGCGGGCTCTATCAGCGCTGGGTCGACGTTCATCAGGCTGAGGACAATTTCCGCGTTCCACAGGATCACCGCCGCCGCGATGCCCACCGTCAGCGCCAACCACAGAGCCTGGCGCACCAGTGGGCCGATTTCGGTATGCGCACCAGCACCGAAGCGCTGGGCGACCTTGGGCGTGGTGGCCAGCAGAATGCCGGTCATCAGCAGAAACACCGGCACCCAGATCGAGTTGCCCAGCGCCACGGCGGCCAGATCCTGCGGGCTGACCCGGCCGGCCATCACGGTGTCGACGAAGCCCATGGCGGTGTTGGCCAACTGGGCAATGATGATCGGCGTTGCCAGCTTCAGCAGGCTGTAGAACTCGGTGCTGACGCGTTGCAAGCGGGTTTGGGCAAGCATTCAGGTGTATCCGGCTGTGTATCAGGAAACCGTGCAGTCTACGCCTTGACGGCTTGGTCAGGAAACCTTGTTGCGCGTTGTTTCAGTGCGGCGGGCACATTACGCGACTTAGCGTAGCCAAGCTGTGTTGGCAGGTTAGAATGCCGGCCTGATTTGCGGAGCACGGGAACAGACCCTCTATGCGCATCGTTGCTGATGAAAATATCCCTCTGCTTGACGAATTCTTTGCCGGGTTTGGCGAGATTCGCCGCCTGCCCGGCCGCAGTATTGATGCGGCGGCGGTCGCCGATGCCGACCTGCTGCTGGTGCGTTCGGTGACTCAGGTTGATCGCGCGCTGCTCGACGGCTCGGCAGTCAAGTTTGTCGGCACCTGCACCATCGGCACCGACCATCTGGACCTCGACTACTTCCAGCAGGCCGGTATTACCTGGGCCAGTGCGCCAGGCTGCAATGCCCGTGGTGTGGTTGACTATGTGCTGGGCAGCCTGCTGGTGCTGGCCGAGCAGCAGGGCGTTGACCTGGCGACGCGCACCTATGGGGTGGTCGGCGCAGGCCAGGTCGGCAGCCGTTTGCTCAAGGTGCTGCGTGGCCTGGGCTGGCGTGTGCTGGTCTGCGATCCGCCGCGTCAGGAGGCTGAGGGCGGTGATTTCGTCAGCTTGCAGCAGGTGTTGGATGAGTGTGACGTGATCAGCCTGCATACGCCGCTGGAGCGTCTGGGGGAACATGCCACCCATCATCTGTTTGATAGTACCCGCTTGGCTGCGCTCAAACCAGGCAGTTGGCTGATCAACGCCAGCCGCGGCGCGGTAGTAGATAACCAGGCGTTGCGCGAGTTGCTGGCGCAACGCAGCGATCTGCAGGTGGTGCTGGATGTCTGGGAAGGCGAGCCGCAGGCGGATGTTGAGTTGGCCGCGTTATGCCGTATCGCTACGCCACATATTGCCGGTTACAGCCTCGACGGCAAGCTACGCGGCACGGCGCAGATTTATCAGGCGTTGTGTCAGTACCTGGGCGTTGTGCCCAGCGTTGAACTGGCGCAATTGATGCCCGCCGCTTGGCTGAGTGAGCTGACTATCGATGCCAGCGCTGATCCGGCTTGGGCCCTGGCCAGTATCTGCCGTGCGGTGTATGACCCGCGCCGCGATGATGCGGATTTTCGCCGGAGCCTGCAGGGCGATGCGGCAACCCGGCGGGCGGCGTTTGACGGGCTGCGCAAGCATTACCCGATGCGCCGGGAAATCGACGGATTGGCGGTTTGCGTAAAGGGTGATGCGCCGGTGTTGGTCAGCCTGGTGCAGGCGTTGGGCGCGAGATTGAATTAGCAGTAGCGAAGGGCAGCGAATGCTGCCCTGGCAGGAAACTTACTTACGGTTTTCGGCTTGCTTTTGAGCTTTTTCCAACGCGGTGCAGGCCTGTTGGATCATCTCTTCGGTGATCGGGATTTCGCGGCCCTGGGCATCAATGACAAAGCCACCAATCGGCATGGTCGGGGCTTTTTGCGAATTCTGTTGTTGGCTGTGCATGGCGGGTCTCCTCATCGGTTAGCGCGATTTTATGAGTGTTAGATGAAGGCGCTATGACAACTGCGACGGCAGAAAACCGCCGCAAGACACAGGGCAAATCAGTCATAGCAGGCACTGTGCCAGGTGCACGTAGGTATTGAATCAGAGGGTGTTATGGGGCTTTTCCATATTGGCTTGAT
The DNA here is from genome assembly GCF_049331905.1 of Pseudomonas cimarronensis. Classification (GTDB taxonomy): domain Bacteria; phylum Pseudomonadota; class Gammaproteobacteria; order Pseudomonadales; family Pseudomonadaceae; genus Aquipseudomonas. The sequence continues at coordinate 2,557,214 of NZ_CP186283.1, forward strand.
CATCAACCCATTGGCCGGGCTGGGCGGCCCGGCGGGTTTCAAGGGCAGTGACGGCATGGCCGAACAGGCCCTGGCTTTGGGGGTTGAGGCCAAAGCGGCGCTGCGCACGCAAACCGCCCTTGAGGTGCTGCTGCCGCTGCGTGAACGCCTGGAGTTCGTTACCTCTCCCGGCGCCATGGGCGCCGATTTGCTTGCCGAGATGGGCTTTGCCCACCGTGTGGTCGGTGAGCTGGGCGAGGGGCCGAGCAGCGCCGCTGATACCCGTCAGGCGGTTGAGCTGCTGCAGGACGCTGGTGTGGCGCTGATTCTGTTTGCCGGCGGCGATGGTACGGCGCGCGACATTTGTGCTGTGGTGAACGAGTCGCAGCCGGTGCTGGGGATTCCGGCCGGGGTGAAGATTCAGTCCGGGGTCTACGCCATCAGTCCGCGTGCAGCCGGTGAGTTGACTGCGCGGCTGATCGAAGGCGGTCTGGTGCGCCTGAGCAGCTGTGAAGTGCGCGATATTGATGAAAGCGCCCTGCGCGAAGACCGCGTGACTGCGCGCTGGTACGGCGAACTGACGGTGCCGCAGGAAGGCGGCTATGTGCAGCAGGTCAAGCAGGGCGGGGTGGAGTCCGAAGAGCTGGTGCTGAATGATCTGGCCGACTGGCTGCAGGACAGCTGGGAAAACGATGTACGTTATGTCTTCGGCCCCGGTTCGACCCTGCATGGCCTGGCGCAGAACCTCGGCTTGCAGACCACGCTGCTGGGCGTCGATGTGATCGAGAATGGTCAGCTGCTGGCCAGTGATGTCACCGAAACGCAGCTGTTCGAGCTGATTGATGGCCATCCAACGCGCCTGCTGGTGACTGCGATTGGCGGCCAGGGCCATATCATCGGCCGTGGCAACCAGCAGATCAGCCCACGGGTGCTGCGCGCCATCGGCCTGGAAAACCTGCGGGTGGTCGCCACCAAGCGCAAGCTCGGCACGCTGGAAGGTCGGCCGTTGCTGGTGGACAGTGGTGATACGGCGCTGGACGATGCCTTCCCCGACGTGGTGCGCGTGTGGGCCGGTTATAAGGAAGAGCTGCTGTATCCGGTTGCACGCTGAAACTAAAGGGTAGGAGCCAGTTTGCTGGCGATCATTGGTCAACCGCCAGCAAGCTGGCTCCTACAAAAGGCTCGGGAGATTTTCAATGCGTGTTGCGCTGACTCTGTTATTGGGTTGCCTGCTGGCCTTTGACGCCTGGGCACTGCAGGCCGATGTCCTGGTCACAGCGGCCCGCGAGCAGGTCGGCGTAACCCTGAGTTATGACCCTGCTTACCGCCGCCTGAGTTACCCCAATGGCGATGTACCGCTCAATACCGGCGTGTGCACTGATGTGGTAATCCGCGCGCTGCGCCAGCAAGGCCTGGATTTGCAGCAAGCGGTGCATCAGGACATGCGCGCGAACTTTCGCCTGTATCCCAAGAACTGGGGGCTTAGCCGGCCCGACAGCAATATCGATCATCGCCGCGTGCCAAACCTGATGACCTGGTTCAAGCGCCAGGGCTGGTCGCTGGCGCCTGGTCAGGATGCCGCGCGCTATCGTCCTGGCGATATTGTCACCTGGGATCTGGGCGGCGGCCTGACCCATATCGGCATTATCAGCGACCGCCAGGCTGGCAGCGGGGTGCCCCTGGTGCTACACAATATCGGCCGTGGCACCCAGGAAGAGGACATCCTTTTCAGCTTTAAGATCACCGGCCATTACCGTATCCCGGCCGCCTAAGAGCCTGTTTACGATCTGCTGCGCGTCGGCCATCCTGCGTTAAAAACAGCCTCGGAATGCTCATTTACAACCAGTAAACTCCGCTTCCTCGGCTGTTTTTGCCTTGTCTGGCTCTAGCTCGCGAGATCGTAAACAGGCTCTAAGGGCTGCATTGAAGGAGTTGGGTATGCAGGAGCAAACACGTCCACCCCTTATCCAACCAGGCGAGCGCGTGGTGTTGTTCGACGGGGTGTGCAAGCTGTGCAACGGCTGGGCGAAGTTTCTGATTCGTCATGACGCTGAGCAGCGCTTTCGCCTGGCTTCGGTGCAATCGGCCGAGGGCCAGGTGCTATTGGCCTGGGGCGGCTTGCCCACCGAGCGTTTCGATACCATGGCCTTGATCGAGAATGACCAGATGCTGCTGCGTTCGGATGCGGTACTGCGCATCGTCGCGCAATTGCCTAAGCCATGGCGCTGGCTGGCCTGGCTGCGGTTGATTCCACGGCCTGTGCGTGACTGGTGCTACAACCGTATTGCCCTGAATCGCTACCGGCTGTTTGGGCGCTATGACAGCTGCCTGATACCCAGCGCCGACCATGCCCGGCGCTTTTTGCATGACTGATCCGCGTTTGCTGCAAATCGCCTGGGTCGCGCGTATCGCCCTGGCGCTGGTGTTTATCTGGCACGGCCTGGTGCCGAAGATTCTCTGGCTAAGCCCCGACGAGCTGGCGATGATCCAGGCGCATAACTTGCCTGCTCCCGAATGGGTGGCGCGCATCGCCGGGCTGGCGGAAATCATCCTGGGTTTATTGCTGCTGTGGCGGCGTCAGCGTTGGCCCTTGCTGCTGGCCGGCATGCTGTTGATTGGCTTGCTGCTTGATGTGGCGCTATTGAGTCCCCATCTACTGCTGCAGGCATTCAATCCGCTGAGCACCAATCTCGCCGCTTTGGCGCTGTGTTGGCTGGCCTGGCGGGCGGAAACGCCGCAATCGCCTTCTCATTAACGGGCGTCAATGCCCCAGCGAGCCTGCATGCTTTCGATCCTGTCTTCCCGTCAGCGCAATGCCCTGCGTATGGCCTGGCGCTTTATTGCGCCCTATCGTGGTCGCGTATTCGGGGCCTTGTTGGCGCTGATGTTTACCGCCGCCATCACCCTGTCGATGGGCCAGGGCATCAAGCTGCTGGTCGATCAAGGCCTGGCCACGCAGTCGCCGGCAGCGTTGCAGCAGTCGATCGGGCTGTTCTTCGTGCTGGTATTGGCGCTGGCTATCGGCACTTTTACCCGTTTCTACCTGGTGTCGTGGATTGGTGAGCGCTTTGTCGCCGATATCCGCAAACGGGTGTTCAACCACCTGATCGAACTGCACCCGGGCTTTTATGAGAGCAACCGCAGCTCGGAGATTCAGTCGCGCCTGACTGCCGATACCACGCTGCTGCAATCGGTGATCGGCTCGTCACTGTCGATGGCGCTGCGCAACCTGATCATGCTGGTCGGCGGCAGCGTGTTGCTGGTGGTGACCAATGCCAAACTCAGCGGCATCGTGCTGATGGCGCTGCCGCTGGTTGTGGCGCCGATTCTGATCTTCGGCCGCCGCGTGCGTGCGTTGTCGCGGCAGAGCCAGGATCGGGTGGCGGATGTCGGCAGCTATGTTGGTGAGGTGCTGGGGCAGATCAAGACCGTACAGGCCTACAACCACCAGAATGAGGACAAGCGCCGCTTTGGCCTGTCCGCCGAGGCCGCCTTCGATACCGCGCGCCAGCGTATCGCCCAGCGTGCCTGGCTGATTACCGTGGTGATCGTGCTGGTGCTCGGCGCGGTGGGGGTGATGCTCTGGGTCGGTGGTATGGACGTGATTGCCGGACGAATTTCCGGCGGTGAGCTGGCGGCGTTCGTGTTCTACAGCCTGATCGTCGGCTCGGCCTTTGGCACGTTGAGTGAGGTGATCGGTGAGCTACAACGCGCTGCGGGTGCCGCCGAGCGCATCGCCGAACTGCTGCAGGCGCGCAATGAAATCACCCCGCCGGCTACAGATGGTCTGCATCTGAGCCAGCCGGTGCAGGGCCGTATCGAGCTGCAAGGGCTGTGTTTCGCCTACCCGTCGCGCCCCGGCAGTTTTGCCGTGGATGGCATCGACCTGCAGGTAGCTGCTGGGGAAACCCTGGCGCTGGTCGGGCCGTCTGGCGCAGGCAAATCGACGCTGTTTGATCTGCTGCTGCGCTTTTTCGACCCGCAGCAGGGCCGTATTTTGATTGATGGCGTACCGATCCAGCAGCTCGATCCGCGCGAGCTGCGCAGCAGCTTTGCCCTGGTGTCACAGAACCCGGCGCTGTTCTTCGGCTCGGTGGAGGACAATATCCGCTATGGCAAAACCAGCGCGACGCTGGCTGAAGTCGAAGCGGCAGCTAAAGCTGCGCATGCCCATGAGTTCATCATGAAGTTGCCGAATGGCTACCAGACTCATCTGGGCGATGCCGGGCTGGGGTTGTCCGGGGGCCAGCGTCAGCGCCTGGCGATTGCTCGTGCGCTGTTGGTGGATGCGCCGATTCTGCTGCTCGATGAGGCGACCAGTGCACTGGATGCCGAGAGCGAGCATCTGATTCAGCAAGCCTTGCCGCCGCTGATGGAGGGGCGCACGACTCTGGTGATCGCCCATCGGCTGGCCACGGTAAAAAGTGCTGACCGCATCGCAGTGATCGAGCACGGCAAACTGGCCGCGATTGGCACGCACAGCGAGCTGGTCAGCAGCAGTCCGCTGTATGCGCGCCTGGCCGAGTTGCAATTTAGCAATGAGGCTGAAACGGTCAATTGATGCTGTGGGAGGGGCTTTAGCCGCGATCAGGGGGCTGCTGTTTTGCTTTGTCGCGGCTAAAGCCCCTCCCACCAGAGCAGGTACGCGCGGGCGCTTAAAGCGGCTTGGCTTTCGGCCTGATGGTTGCCGCCGCACCGGCCGAGGCAAGGATGATGGCGCTGATCGCCAGCCATTGGCTGAGGGTCAGGCGCTCGCTGAGGAACAGCAGACCGGACAGCGCGGCAATCGCCGGCTCCATGCTCATCAGGATGCTGAAGGTGCGCGCGGGCAGGCGGGTCAGGGCGACCATTTCCAGGCTGTAGGGCAGGGCCGAGGAGAGTACGGCGACGCCGAGGGCGACGGGCAGCAGGTCCAGGGAAAAAAGGCCGCTGCCGGCTTGCCACAGGCCAATCGGGAACACCAGCAGGGCCGCAACGATGGTGCCGAGTGCCACAGTCTGCTTGCCGTGCTCAGCGCCGGCCTGTTGTCCGAAAACGATATACAGCGCCCAGCACAGCCCAGCCGCCAAGGCCAGGCCCATACCGACGGGGTCCAGCGGCACCTCGCTTTGGCCGGTGGGCAGCAGCAGCCAGAGGCCGAAAACTGCCAGGGCGATCCAGACGAAATCCACCAAACGGCGTGACGACAACAGCGCCAGGCCCAGCGGGCCGGTGAATTCCAGGGCCACGGCGATGCCCAGCGGAATGGTTTTCAGCGAGAGGTAGAACAGCAGGTTCATACCGCCCAGTGACAGCCCGTAAGCCAGCAGCGAACGGCTGGACTTCAGCGTCAGCTTGGCCTGCCACGGGCGCATCAGGATGCACAGGATCAGCGCGCCAAGGCTCAAGCGCAGGGCCGTGGTACCGCTGGCGCCAATCTCCGGGAACAGCCCCTTGGCCAGGGATGCGCCGCTCTGGATCGAGGTCATGGCGATCAACAGCAACAGGATCGGCAGGATCACCAGAGAAAATTGCGTTGAGCGCGGCATGGCTGTTCCTTGGTTTTTGTTCGTTAATAAAAAAGCCGGCCACTGAGGCCGGCTTTCAGGCACCTGGCCGGGGCTTAGCGGTATTCACACAGGTAGGCGGTGTCGGCCGCTACCTTGAGCTGAAACTTGCTGTCGGCCGGTACGGTGAACTTGCTGCCGCTGGTGAAGGTTTCCCAGTTGTCGCTGCCTGGCAGTTTCACGGTCAGGGCGCCGGCGACAACGTGCATGATTTCTAGCTGGTTGGTGCCAAACTCGTATTCGCCTGCAGCCATCACGCCAATGGTGGCCGGGCCTTCAGCCATGCCGAAGGCGATGGATTTGACGGTGCCGTCGAAGTATTCATTGACCTTGAACATCTGCAGTTCCTCGATAAAGGGATTAAAAGCGCTGGCTGCCAGTTGCGGCAGGCCATGGAAAAAGGCTCGCCAGTATGCCCAAGCGGTTTTTCTTCGTCATCTGCTTTGCGCAGGCAAAACCAGTGGCAGCAGCCGGGCGGTATTGCGCGCATCGGTGAGGGCGCGGTGCTGTTGACCCTGGAAGGCCAGGCCCGCGAGGTTGAGGGCCATCTTCAGGCCTATCGGCTTGGCCAGTTGGCGGGCCTCGGCAAAGCGTTTCTTCAGGTTGATGTGGGGGATCTGGCTCAGATAGCTGTTCAGCCCATGGGCCAGCCATTCCTGTTCGAACTGACGGCGGTCATAGTCACCCCAGCTGGCCCAGCCGGCCAGTTGTGCCTGATGGCTCTGCAGCCAGCGCTCGAACTGCGCCCAGACTACTGAAAGCGGAGCGGCCGCATCCACATCGGCCTGGCTTATCTGCGTCAGCTGACGGCAAAAGTGCGTCAGATGCGGACGCCGGGTAGGGCGGACAAAGCGCTGAAAGTGCTCAACCTCATGGCCATCGCGGGTCACCAGGCTGGCGCCGATTTCGATGATTTCCATTTCTGCGACTGGCCAGCCACCGTCTTCGGTGGTGGCTTCCAGGTCGATTACCAGCCAATGCTGCATAAGCCCTCCTTTGCCTGTGGCGAGTATGGAAGCGGAATCGGCTGCGGGTAAAGCCTGTCTGTCGGCTGCATCCATACAGTTTTGCCCTTTGGCTGTGCTGGTATTGGCCGCAGGTGGCGGGCATGCTTGCAGCCTAGGGGCTGAGCGGCGCGTAATGCGGTGCTGGGCGGTACGAGCGGTAACTGAAATCAGCGTAGAGGTGTTGGCATGGCAAAGGTGGCGTTTATCGGGCTGGGGGTGATGGGCTACCCGATGGCGGGGCATCTGGCGCGCGCCGGCCATCAGGTGTGTGTGTACAACCGCACGGCCGGCAAGGCTGTGCAGTGGGCGAACGAGTATGCCGGCAGCCATGCGCCAACCCCGCGTGAAGCCGCTGCTGGCGCCGAGTTTGTGATGGTCTGTGTTGGCAATGACGATGACCTGCGTGGCGTGGTACTGGGTGACGATGGTGCCTTCGCTGGCATGCAAGCTGGGGCTGTGTTGGTTGACCACACCACTGCGTCGGCTCACGTGGCGCGTGAACTTGCTGCACAGGCCAGCCAGCTGGGACTGGGCTTTCTCGATGCCCCGGTTTCCGGTGGCCAGGCTGGTGCACAGAACGGTGTGCTAACCATCATGGTCGGCGGCGCAGAGGCCACCTACGCCAAGGCCGAGCCGGTACTGCAGCCCTATGCTCGCATGACACGTCTGATGGGGGAGGCCGGCAGTGGTCAACTGACCAAGATGGTCAATCAGATCTGCATAGCCGGCCTGGTCCAGGGATTGTCCGAAGCTCTGCATTTTGCCCAGTGCGCAGGCCTTGATGCGCATGGCGCCATGGAAGTGATCGGCAAGGGGGCTGCGCAGTCCTGGCAGCTGGATAACCGTCACAAGACCATGCTGGCCGGCGAGTTCGAACATGGTTTTGCCGTGGACTGGATGCGCAAAGACCTTTCTATCCTGCTGGATGAAGCGCGTAGCAATGGCGCGCAGCTGCCAGTGACGGCGCTGGTCGATCAGTTCTATGCCGACGTACAGAGCATGGGCGGCGGCCGTTGGGACACCTCAAGTCTGTTGGCCCGCCTGCAGGGTCGCAACACCCGCTGAGTCTAAGCATTCGCGCCTCGTGCGCGGATTGCCTGGCGTCTGGAGAGGGCCGTCTATACTGAGCTGACAGCCAGTCAGGAATCGGTTGTGTTCCCACTCCATCAGGTATGCGGGCACCTTTCATGGATGAGCAATTTGCGTTCAGCGACGACGAACTTCCCGGCCCTGTAAGCCCGCGTGTATGGCGTGTGCTGGCGGTCGATGATGATGTCGATTTCCAGCGCGCGACTGCCTTTGCCCTGAGTGAGCTTGAGGTGCTGGGGGGGCGTGTTGAGCTGGTGCAGGCATTCAGCTGCCGCGAAGCCCAGATGATGTTGGCCCAGCAGCAGGATATCGCCCTGGTGCTGCTCGATGTTGTGATGGAAACCGAAGATGCTGGCCTGCGCCTGATCCATTCCCTGCGTGAGGTGATCGGCAACCGTGATGCCCGTGTGGTGCTGCTGACTGGTGAGCCCGGGCTGGCCCCGGCCCATGAAGTGATGCGTGACTACGACATCAACGACTACTGGGCCAAAAGCGAGCTGTGCGCCGAGCGACTGCTGACTGTGCTGACAGCCGCCGTACGCGGTTATGCCCAGTTGCGCGCGGTGGCCACTGCCCGGCGCGGCTTGCAGATGATTGTCGAGTCGAGCAATGCACTGTTCTGCTCGAAGAGTACCCGTGAACTCTCAGCCAAGATCCTTACGGAAATCAGCTCACTGCTGAATCTACAAACCGAGGGCGTGGTCTGCTTGCGCTTGGATGAAATCCAAGATGAGGCCGAGTTGGCCGTGCGCATCGTCGGCGCCAATGGCCGCTTCAGTGGGGCTGTCGAAGGCAATCTGGACAGTCTCGACGCGCCACAGGTGGCAAAAGCCTTGAGCCAGTGCCTGCGGGAGCAACAGACCCTGCGTCTAGCCGAAGCTACGGTGCTGTTCTTTCCACGTTTTCAGGCGGGAGCAGACTACGCCTGTTATGTAACTTGTGAGCGGCCGCTGGATGACACCGAGATTGAGCTGCTTCAGGTATTCAGCGTCAGCATCAGTCGTGGTCTGTACAACGTTGCGTTGTTCAGCCGTCTGGAGGAAATGGCCTACCAGGATGACCTGCTGAAGATCCCCAACCGTAACGCGCTGATCCGCATGCTGGACATGACCCTGAAGTCGAATGGCAAGGATCAGTCAGTGCTGGTGTTGATCGACATCGATAATTTTTCCGGAGCCAATACGGCCTTTGGTACAGGCTATGGCGACTTTATCCTCGGCCTAGTGGCCAAGAAGTTGCGCGATGCCTTCAGCAGCGAGGTGCTGATTGCGCGAGTGCGTGATGACCTGTTTGCCATTCTCGGTCCGCAGACACAGGTACGGGCGGCGGAGATCGTGGCGCTGTTTCGCCGACACAAACGGCCCTATGAACTGGGGCAGGTGCACAGCCTGAGTAGCGTGACCATGCACCTTGCCGACTTTACCGGTTCAGCCAGTGTGGCCTTGCAGGATGCCCTGTTGACCCTCAAGCAGGCCAAGCGCCTGGGCCATGATCAGCATGGTGTTTACGATCCACGCTTGCAGAGTGCGCACGCCGAGTCGTATCGCATGCTGCTGGCGCTGCGTGATGCAGTCGAGGCTGGGCAGATCAGCGTGGAGCTACAGCCGCAGATTGATCTACGCACGCAGCGCGTCACCGGGGTGGAGGCATTGGCACGTTGGCGCAAGGCCGATGGCAAGATGGTGCCACCGCTAAGCTTCATTCCCCTGGCCGAAGCCACCGGTTATATCCTGCCGCTGGGCGATTTGCTGATGCGCCTGGCGCTGCAGGCGGCCAAGCAACTGGCCGATGCGGGTTACCCGCAGATTCGCGTGGCGGTCAACGTCTCGGCGCCACAGCTGCTCCAGCACGATTTTATCGAGCGTTTCAGCTCTCACCTGCAGGCCGCCGGGGTTACCCCCCAGCAGATCGAAGTGGAAATCACCGAATCGGTGGCCATGCGCACTTTCGATACCGTGTGTGAAAAGCTTAGGGCCCTGCGTGCCATGGGAGTGGAGGTGGCGATTGATGACTTTGGCACCGGTTTTTCCTCGCTCAGCTACCTGCGTTTGCTGCCGGCAGATCGCTTGAAGATCGACCGCAGCTTTATTTTGGAGATTGGCGAGGTCAGTGATCAGCAGATGATTGCCGAGGCAGTCATCCAGATCGCTGCGCGGGTCGGAATGCAAGTGATCGCCGAAGGTGTGGAAACTCAGCAGCAGGCCGACTGGATACTCAGTCACGGTTGTCGGCAGGCGCAGGGTTACCTGTTTGCCAAGCCGATGGCATGTGCAGAGCTGCTGGACTGGCTTGGCTGTTGGTCCGAGCGCCAGCGCTGATGGTTGAAGCAGTCTATCGCAGGCTATTGGTGCGTCCGGTAAGGCGTTATCTACTGCTGCTGTTTGTGCCATGGAGCGTGCTGATCCTGTTGCTGATGGCATTACTCTACGAGCGCCTGTTGGATGCGCGGCTTGATCCATTGCTGCGTGATCAACAGGTCAGCCTCAATGAAGGCGTGGGTGTGCTCAATCGCCATCTGGCCATGTTGCGCGGCAATGTGCAGTTTCTGATTCAACAGCCCTTGTTGGCCGAGGTGCTCGGCAACCCCAGCGCAGAAAATCGGCATGCCCTGAGCCAGTTATTTGTCGAGTTTGCGCGCAGCACCGCCAGTTATGACCAGATTAGCTGGCTGGACGAACGTGGGGCCGAGCAGGTGCGTGTGGATTGGCATGCCGGTGCACCGCAGGTGCGCGTCCAGGCAGAACTGCAGAACCAGGCCCAACATTATTACTTTGTCGAAACCATGAACCTGGACCGCGGTAGCTTCTACCTGTCGCGCTTCGACCTGAACAAGGACTTTGGTGTGGTCGAGCAGCCGCTCAAGCCTACCTTGCGCGGGGCTCAACCGGTCTTTGACGCTCAAGGCAAACGCCGCGGCATTCTGGTACTCAATTACCTCGGCCAGGTCCTGCTGCAGCGCCTGGCCGATGTTTCTCGTAGCTACGGCAACAACCTGACTCTGGTCGATCACGAAGGTTACTGGCTGCTGGCCGCTGCCGAGCAGGATGCCTGGGGCTTTGACCTGGGTAAGCCTGACGCCACGTTGGCCAGTCGTCATCCGGCTAGCTGGCAGCGCATGCAAAGTGTGCGTAATGGTGTGTTTACCGACGCTGCCGGGGTCTGGGCTTTTGCCACATTCGACCCTTACCAGCGCAGCGGGCAAGCTTCCGGTGCAGGCGAACAATGGTTGCTGGTGTCTCACTTGCCACATGAGCAGGTGCAGGCGTTGCGGATCGAAGTGTTCTGCTTGGTATTGCTGTTTGTTTGCCTGGCGTTGTCGATGGGGATGCTGGTGGCTATCCGTCTGGGCCTTGCCGAACATGAGCGTGACCAGGTGCGTCAAGCGCTGGAAATCAGCAGTCAGGCTCTGCAACAGAGCAATGACGAACTGCGCGATACGGTGGATCAGTTGCAACGTACCCGTGGTGCACTCCTGCAGGCGGAAAAGCTGTCTTCGCTGGGTACCCTGGTGGCGGGTGTTGCGCATGAGCTGAACACGCCAATCGGCGCAGCCAGTGTTGCGGCTTCTGCCCTGGAAGCAGGTAATCAGGCGGTGCAGCGTGGTCTGGAGGAAGGGCTGCAACGCTCCGCGCTGGAGAAGTTTCTGCAGCGCAATGATGAAGGCCTGGCGATTATCCGCAACAGCCTGTCGCGGATGGCGCAGCTGACCCGGGCGTTCAAGCAGTTGGCCAGTGATCGTGCCAGCATCGAGCGAAGAACCTTCGATCTGGTTGAGCTGGTGCGTGAGGTGTTGCTGTTGTTTACCCCGAAGCTGAAACAGGCGGCGCAACAGGTGGTTCTTGAGCTGCCTGACAGCTTGTTGCTCGACAGTTATCCGGGGCCGCTGGGGCAGATTCTGCAGAACCTGATCGACAATGCGCTGACGCATGCGTTTACTGAGGGCGAGCCGGGTGTGGTTACGCTGCGTGCAGAACATGATGTGCTGCGCCATGAGTGCGTGATTGAAGTGCGCGATAACGGCTGCGGCATGACTAATGAGGTGCTGAGCAAGATTTTCGATCCGTTCTACACCACCCGCCGTGGGCGCGGTGGCACCGGACTCGGCTTGCACATCACTCATCAACTGGCGGTGGATATTCTCGGCGCTGAGCTGCAAGTGCGCAGCACAGTGGGGCAGGGCACGCAGTTCCGATTGCGTTTACCGCTCGCCTGAATCTGTGCGCTCTTGGCTGCCAAGCCTACCTGGGCAGCGTAAAATTGGTGGGTTATCGATTTCTGTTGTAGTCGAGGTCTGCCCCAATGAATTGCCGTGCTGGCTGCGGTGCCTGTTGTATTGCCCCTTCGATCACTTCGCCCATCCCCGGCATGCCGCACGGCAAGCCCGCTGGTGTGCGTTGTGTGCAACTGGATGCCAACAACTACTGTTTGATCTTCGGTAGGCCGGAGCGTCCGGCTGTTTGTTCAGCTTTTCAGGCGGATATTGAGGTGTGTGGCAGCACTGACGAGCAGGCTATTCAGTTGCTCGGCTGGCTGGAACAGAGTACTGCTGTGTCGCACTGATACTGTGTTGCAGGTTCACCGTGGCGGGGGCGTAATGAAGCGAGTTGGTCAGTGGTTTCTGGGGAGTTGCCTGCTGCTGGCGGCCAATCTGATACAGGCGCAGCCATGGCAGCTGGTCAAGGATGAAGCGGGGATACAGATCTATCTGCAGACTATTCCTGGCTCAAGTTTTCAGGCTTTTCGCGGCGTGACACGCATGCGGGTGAGCATGCCCAGGTTGTTGGCCTTGCAGGACGATGTCAGTGCGGCGTGTCACTGGATTCATGCTTGCAGCGAGCAGAAGTTGCTCGCCCATGACGGCAAGCAAAGCTGGGCCTACACACGCTTTCACACGCCCTGGCCGGTCCAGCGGCGCGATTCGATTTTGCAGGTCACCACCGAGCAGGCCGCCGATGGCAGTGTGACCCGTGTTTTGCACGGGGTGGCGGATTATTTACCGCAACAGAAGGGGTTTGTTCGTGTCAGCAAGGTCGAAGGGTTCTGGAGCCTGACGCCTCGTGACGGCGAGATCGAGGTGATCTATCAGGTACATTCCGAACCTGGCGGCAGTGTCCCGGCGTGGCTGGCCAACAGCTTTGTCGTCGATGCGCCGTTCAATACCTTGCAGGCGTTGCGCCAATTGGCGGAAGAGCAATAGAACTGCCTGCAACAAGAAGCAAAAAAGGCTGCCCGAGGGCAGCCTTTTTTATGCAGCATCACTGAATTACTTGTTCAGATCACGCTGCTTGTAGCCAGTGTACAGTTGGCGCGGACGGCCAATTTTGTACGGGCTGGAGAGCATTTCCTTCCAGTGCGAGATCCAGCCGACGGTACGCGCCAGGGCGAAGATCACGGTGAACATGCTGGTCGGGATGCCGATGGCCTTGAGGATGATGCCCGAATAGAAGTCGACGTTCGGGTACAGGTTGCGTTCCTTGAAGTACGGATCGGTCAGGGCGATCTCTTCCAGACGCATGGCCAGCTGCAGCTGCGGGTCGTTGGTGATGCCCAGTTCCTTCAACACTTCGTCGCAGGTCTGTTTCATCACGGTGGCACGCGGGTCGCGGTTTTTGTAAACGCGGTGACCAAAGCCCATCAGCTTGAACGGATCGTTCTTGTCTTTGGCTTTGGCGATGAACTTGTCGATGTTTTCCACGCTGCCGATTTCGTCGAGCATGGTCAGCACCGCTTCGTTCGCCCCGCCGTGTGCCGGGCCCCAGAGGGCGGCAATACCGGCCGCGATACAGGCAAACGGGTTGGCACCCGAAGAGCCGGCCAGGCGTACGGTGGAGGTGGAAGCGTTCTGCTCATGGTCGGCGTGCAGGATAAAAATCTTATCCATGGCTTTGGCCAGTACCGGGCTGATCGGTTTGATCTCGCACGGGGTGTTGAACATCATGTGCAGGAAGTTTTCCGCGTAGTTCAGGTCGTTACGCGGGTACATCATCGGCTGACCCATGGAGTACTTGTAGGTCATAGCGGCGATGGTTGGCATCTTGGCGATCAGGCGCATGGCCGATACTTCGCGGTGATGCGGGTTATTGATGTCCAGGGAATCGTGGTAGAAGGCCGACAGGGCGCCGACTACACCACACATGATGGCCATCGGGTGAGCGTCACGGCGGAAGCCGTTGAAGAAGGTCTTCAGTTGCTCGTGAACCATGGTGTGGTTCTTGATGGTGCTGACAAACTTGGCTTTTTCTTCTGCGTTTGGCAGTTCGCCGTTGAGCAGCAGGTAGCAGGTTTCCAGGTAGTCGGATTGCTCTGCCAGCTGTTCGATGGGGTAGCCGCGGTGCAGCAGGATGCCTTGGTCGCCGTCGATGTAGGTGATCTTCGACTCGCACGAGGCGGTGGACATAAAGCCAGGATCAAATGTGAAACGGCCCGTGGCGGTTAAGCCCCGTACGTCAATTACATCGGGACCAACGGTGCCGGTTAAAATGGGCAGCTCGACGGGGGCTGCGCCCTCGATGATCAACTGCGCTTTTTTGTCAGCCATGTGTGGCCTCCTAGTTATGCTTGAAATCATCTGACTGCCCCCCACGCAGGGCCCGCACCACTATAGTGAGATAAATTCGAATGTCAATTTGCGAGAACCCAGGCGGCAGAAGGGTTTGCGGGTTGTTTTCGGGCTTTTAAAGTGGCTCTTTACGCCATTTATTAGAGGTGCGCAATGCGCTTTTAGGTAGGGGGCTTTGCGTTGTCATTAGTAACCTAACTGTCTATACTCTGCGCCCAGCTACCAAGGGCTTTAGCCTGCCTTTTGGTAGTTGTCACTCCTTGGGTGATGGGTACCTGACCAGTGCACTTCCCGACAACTTTGCCCTGATAGTTAGGGGCTCTCAGTGTGATAAAAAAGCCGTGAATAGCCAAAGACCTGTAAACCTCGACCTTAGGACGATCAAACTTCCTATCACTGGCGTTACGTCATTCCTTCACCGTGTTTCTGGAATCATTCTGTTTTTCGGCATTGCCGTGCTGCTGTACGGGCTCGACAAATCGCTGGCATCTGCAGAAGGTTTTGCCGAGGTGAAAGAGTGCTTGACCAGCCCGCTGGCCAAGTTTGTGATTTGGGGTCTGTTGTCCGCTCTGCTTTACCACCTGGTGGCTGGTATTCGCCACTTGATCATGGACATGGGCATCGGTGAGACGCTGGAAGGCGGCAAGCTGGGTTCGAAAATCGTTATCGTCGTATCGGCGATCGTGATCGCGCTGCTGGGGGTGTGGATATGGTAACCAACGTCACGAATTTCTCGCGTTCGGGTCTTTATGACTGGATGGCGCAGCGTGTTTCCGCTGTCGTCCTCGCGGCTTATGTGCTTTTCCTGCTGGGCTATGTGGTGTGCAACCCAGGCCTGGGTTATGCCGAATGGCAGGCGCTGTTCTCCAATAACGCAATGCGTATCTTCAGTCTGTTGACCCTGGTGGCACTCAGTGTTCACGCCTGGGTTGGTATGTGGACAATTTCCACCGACTACCTGACGCCAATGGCGCTGGGTAAGTGGGCGACTGTCGTGCGTTTTTTGTTCCAGGCCGCGTGTGGCGTTGCCATGTTCGCGTTCTTTGTCTGGGGCGTGCAGATTTTTTGGGGTAACTGATCCATGACAAGCATTCGCACTCTTTCTTATGACGCCATCATTGTTGGTGGCGGCGGCGCGGGTATGCGCGCTGCATTGCAGTTGGCTCAGGGTGGTCATAAAACCGCAGTAGTCACCAAAGTTTTCCCAACTCGTTCGCACACTGTATCTGCTCAGGGTGGCATCACCTGCGCTATCGCTTCGGCTGATCCGAATGACGATTGGCGCTGGCACATGTACGACACCGTCAAGGGTTCCGACTATATCGGTGACCAGGACGCTATCGAGTACATGTGTTCTGTTGGTCCGGAAGCCGTATTCGAACTGGAGCACATGGGTCTGCCGTTCTCCCGTACCGAACAGGGTCGCATCTATCAGCGTCCATTCGGCGGTCAGTCCAAAGGCCCGAATAACCCGACTCAGGCTGCACGTACCTGCGCTGCTGCTGACCGTACCGGTCACGCCCTGCTGCACACCCTGTACCAGGCCAACCTGAAAGCTGGCACCTCGTTCCTTAACGAGTGGTATGCCGTGGATCTGGTGAAGAACCAGGACGGCGCCATCGTCGGCGTTATTGCCATCTGCATCGAAACCGGCGAAACCGTTTATATCCGTTCCAAGGCTGTGGTTCTGGCCACTGGCGGTGCTGGCCGTATCTACGCTTCCACCACCAACGCCCTGATCAACACCGGTGATGGCGTGGGCATGGCCCTGCGTGCCGGCGTACCGGTGCAGGACATCGAAATGTGGCAGTTCCACCCGACTGGCATCGCCGGCGCCGGTGTACTGGTCACCGAAGGTTGCCGTGGTGAAGGTGGTTACCTGATCAACGCCCATGGCGAGCGTTTCATGGAGCGTTATGCGCCGAACGCCAAAGACCTGGCCGGTCGCGACGTGGTTGCTCGTTCCATGGTCAAGGAAGTCATCGCCGGCAACGGCTGTGGCCCGGACAAGGATCACGTACTGCTGAAGCTCGACCACCTCGGCGAAGACGTGCTGCACAGCCGTCTGCCAGGTATCTGCGAGCTGTCGAAGACCTTTGCCCACGTTGACCCGGTCGTCGCTCCGGTTCCAGTCATCCCGACCTGCCACTACATGATGGGCGGCGTGCCGACCAACATCCACGGTCAGGCCATCACTCAGGATGCCAACGGCAACGACAAGATCATCGAAGGCCTGTTCGCTGTAGGCGAAGTAGCCTGCGTATCGGTACACGGCGCTAACCGTCTGGGCGGCAACTCGCTGCTCGACCTGGTGGTGTTCGGTCGTGCTGCTGGCCTGCACCTGGAGAAAGCACTGAAAGAAGGCGTGGAAGTCCGTGGCGCCAGCGAAACCGACATTGAGCTGTCGCTCAAGCGTCTAGCCGGTGTCAACCAGCGCACCAGTGGCGAAGATGTCGCGCCGCTGCGTAAAGAACTGCAACAGTGCATGCAAAACTACTTCGGTGTATTCCGCACCGGCGAGTACATGCAAAAGGGTATTACCCAACTGGCCGACCTGCGTGAGCGCATCGCGAACGTCAAGATCGCGGACAAGAGCCAGGCATTCAACACTGCGCGTATCGAAGCATTGGAACTGCAGAACCTTCTCGAAGTGGCAGAAGCCACCGCGATCGCTGCCGAGGCTCGCAAAGAGTCCCGTGGTGCTCACGCCCGTGAAGATTTTGAAGAGCGTGACGACGAAAATTGGCTGTGCCACTCCCTGTACATTCCAGGTGAGAAGCGCGTCAGTAAGCGTTCGGTCAACTTCACGCCGAAGACAGTTCCAGCGTTTGAACCCAAGGTCCGGACTTATTAAGGGTGCCTGATATGTTGCAAGTCAGTGTATATCGCTACAACCCGGAGAAAGATGCTGCTCCGTTCATGCAGGATTTCCAGGTCGACACCGGTGGCAAGGACATCATGGTTCTTGACGTTCTGGCGCTGATCAAGGAACAGGACGAGGGTTTCTCCTACCGTCGCTCCTGCCGTGAAGGCGTTTGCGGTTCCGACGGCATGAACATCAACGGCAAGAATGGCCTGGCCTGTATCACTCCGCTGTCCGCAGCGGGGCTGAAAGGCGGCAAGCTGGTGATTCGCCCGCTGCCTGGCTTGCCGGTCATTCGTGACCTGGCTGTCGATATGAGCATCTTCTACAAGCAATACGAAAAGGTGCAGCCATTCCTGCAGAACGATACGCCGGCTCCGGCCATCGAACGTCTGCAAACGCCGGAAGAGCGCGAGAAACTGGACGGTCTGTACGAGTGCATTCTGTGCGCGTGCTGCTCCACCAGCTGCCCGTCGTTCTGGTGGAACCCCGACAAGTTCCTCGGTCCGGCTGCATTGCTGCAGGCTTATCGTTTCCTGGCGGACAGCCGTGATACCAAGACCGAAGAGCGTCTGGCATCGCTGGATGATCCGTTCAGCGTGTTCCGTTGCCGCGGCATCATGAACTGCGTGAACGTTTGCCCTAAAGGTCTCAATCCGACCAAGGCGATCGGTCACGTACGCAACATGCTGCTGCAGAGCGGTACCTGATTCACGGTTGTTTGCTAAACCTGTAACACCTGCGGCGCTGGCTTCAAACCCAGCGCCGCAGTTATAGCCAGGACTACGGCTCACAAAGCGGTAGTTCCTAATTTTGAAAAATATGACGACCAGCAGGGGCATCCGGGCTGGTGCCCGGACTATCTGCGGGATCCGTAGTGGCTTACCAGTCGCTGCTTCAGGACTGGCAAACCATGCGGTTTCTACGCCGGTGGTGTCCCCTTACCGAGGGTGACCAAGCATGCAAGAAAGCGTGATGCAGCGCATGTGGGACAGTGCCCACCTATCCGGTGGTAACGCTGCCTATGTGGAAGAGCTCTATGAGCTTTACCTGCACGATCCCAACGCTGTGCCAGAAGAGTGGCGCACTTACTTCCAGAAGTTGCCGACTGACGGCAGCGCCGCCACAGACGTATCGCACTCCACGATTCGCGATCATTTCGTCCTGCTCGCTAAAAATCAGCGCCGCGCCCAACCGGTGTCTGCTGGCAGCGTGAGCAGTGAGCACGAGAAGAAGCAAGTCGAAGTGCTGCGCCTGATTCAGGCTTATCGCATGCGTGGCCATCAGGCTGCCCAGCTCGATCCGCTTGGTCTCTGGCAGCGTCCTGTTCCAGCGGATCTGGCGATCAATCACTACGGCCTGACCGATGCCGATCTGGACACCACTTTCCGTACCGGTGGTCTGTTCATTGGCAAGGAAGAGGCTACTCTGCGCGAAATTCGCGATGCGTTGCAGCAGACATATTGCCGCACCATCGGTGCCGAGTTCACCCACATTGTCGATTCCGAACAGCGCAGCTGGTTCCAGCAGCGTCTGGAAAGTGTGCGTGGCCGTCCACAATTCTCCGTCGACGTGCAGAGCCACCTGCTTGAGCGTCTGACGGCTGCCGAAGGCCTGGAAAAGTACCTGGGCACCAAATACCCGGGCACCAAGCGTTTTGGTTTGGAAGGCGGCGAGAGCCTGATTCCGTTGCTTGATGAAGTGATCCAGCGTTCCGGCTCCTACGGCACCAAGGAAATCGTCATCGGCATGGCCCACCGTGGCCGTCTCAACGTGTTGGTCAATACCTTCGGCAAGAACCCACGTGACCTGTTCGACGAGTTCGAAGGCAAGAAGACCGAGGGCCTGTCCTCCGGTGACGTGAAATACCACCAGGGTTTCTCCTCCAACGTGATGACCGCTGGCGGTGAAGTTCATCTGGCCATGGCGTTCAACCCGTCGCACCTGGAGATCGTCTCCCCGGTGGTCGAAGGTTCCGTGCGCGCCCGTCAGGACCGTCGCAGCGATGCCAGCGGCGAGAAAGTGCTGCCGGTTTCCCTGCACGGTGACGCGGCATTCGCCGGTCAGGGTGTGGTCATGGAAACCTTCCAGATGTCGCAGACCCGTGGTTTCAAGACGGGCGGCACCATCCATATCGTGATCAACAACCAGGTCGGCTTCACCATCAGCAACCCGCTGGACTCGCGTTCCACCGAGTACTGCACCGATGTGGCGAAGATGATTCAGGCGCCGATCCTGCACGTGAACGGCGATGACCCGGAAGCCGTACTGTTTGTGACTCAGTTGGCCGTCGATTACCGCATGCAGTACAAGCGTGACGTGGTCATTGACCTGGTCTGCTACCGCCGTCGCGGCCACAACGAAGCCGACGAGCCGAGCGGCACCCAGCCGATCATGTATCAGCAGATCACCAAACAGCGCACCACTCGTGAGCTGTATGCCGATGCTCTGACTGCCGCCGCGCGCCAATCGGTGGAAGAAGTTCAGGCCAAGATCGACGAATATCGCACGGCCCTGGATAACGGCCAGCATGTGGTCAAGAGCCTGGTCAAAGAGCCGAACAAAGAGCTGTTCGTTGACTGGCGTCCATACCTGGGCCATGCCTGGACCGCGCGTCACGACACGCGTTTCGAGCTGAAAACCCTGCAGGAACTGTCCAACAAGCTGTTGGAAATTCCAGAAGGTTTCGTGGTTCAACGCCAGGTGGCGAAGATCCTTGAAGACCGTCAGAAGATGGGTGCCGGTGCGTTGCCGATCAACTGGGGCTACGCCGAAACCATGGCCTACGCGACCCTGTTGTTTGAAGGCCACCCGATCCGCATGACCGGCCAGGACATCGGCCGCGGCACCTTCTCGCACCGTCATGCGGTGCTGCACAACCAGAAGGACGCCAGCGCCTTCGTGCCGTTGAAAACCTTGTATGAAGGTCAACCGAAGTTCGAGTTGTATGACTCCTTCCTTTCGGAAGAAGCTGTACTGGCCTTCGAATACGGTTATGCCACCACCCAGCCGAATGCGCTGGTGATCTGGGAAGCCCAGTTCGGCGACTTCGCCAACGGTGCCCAGGTGGTGTTCGACCAGTTCATCTCCAGTGGCGAGCACAAGTGGGGCCGTCTGTGCGGCCTGACCATGCTGCTGCCGCACGGCTACGAAGGGCAGGGGCCTGAGCACAGCTCGGCGCGTCTGGAGCGTTACCTGCAACTGTGCGCCGAGCACAACATGCAGGTGGCGGTACCGACCACCCCGGCTCAGATCTACCACTTGCTGCGTCGTCAGGTGATCCGCCCGCTGCGCAAGCCATTGGTCGTATTGACGCCGAAGTCGCTGCTGCGCCACAAATTGGCTATCTCGACCCTGGAAGATCTGGCCGAAGGCTCGTTCCAGACCGTGATCCCGGAATTGGATGCACTCGATCCGAAGAAAGTCGAGCGCCTGGTGCTGTGCAGCGGCAAGGTCTACTACGACTTGCTGGAGAAGCGCCGCAACGAAGGTCGCGAAGACATCGCCATCGTGCGTATCGAACAGCTCTATCCGTTCCCGGAAGAGGATCTGGCCGAGGCAATCGCCCCGTACAAGAACCTCAAGCACATCGTCTGGTGTCAGGAAGAGCCGATGAACCAGGGCGCCTGGTACTGCAGCCAGCATCACATGCGTCGCGTGGCGACAGCGCACAAGAAAGCGCTGTTCCTCGAGTATGCCGGTCGTGATGCTTCTGCCGCACCGGCTTGTGGTTATGCATCGATGCACGCCGAACAGCAGGAAAAACTCCTGCAAGACGCCTTTACTGTTTAACGCCTTCGCGCAGCAGGCGACCAACTGGGTCGCCTGCCAGAAGAAACCGAATTTAAGGAACCACACACAATGGCTATCGAGATCAAAGCCCCTACTTTCCCGGAATCGGTTGCCGACGGCACCGTGGCCACCTGGCACAAGAAGCCGGGCGATGCGGTCAAGCGTGATGAACTGATCGTCGACATCGAAACCGACAAAGTAGTGATCGAAGTGCTGGCTGAGGCCGACGGCGTCCTCGCGCAAATCATCAAGAATGAGGGCGACACCGTTCTGTCCAACGAACTGCTGGGCACCCTGGGTGAGGGCGGTGCTGCTGCGCCAGCACCGGCTCAGGCTGCTGCCGCACCGGCTCAGGCCGCTGCACCTGCTGCCGCGGGCGATGACCAGATCCTGTCCCCAGCTGCACGCAAGATTGCTGAAGAAAATGGTATCGACCCGAACAGCATCGCCGGCACCGGCAAAGGTGGTCGTGTAACCAAGGAAGACGTGGTTGCTGCCGTTGAAGCGAAGAAGAACGCGCCTGCTGCTGCACCGGCTGCCAAGCCTGCTGCTCCAGCTGCTGCCGCTCCGGTATTCGCCACCGGCGACCGTACCGAGAAGCGTGTGCCGATGACCCGTCTGCGCGCCAAGATCGCCGAGCGCCTGGTCGAGGCTCAGTCCTCCATGGCCATGCTGACCACCTTCAACGAAGTCGACATGACTGAAGTCATGGCCCTGCGTTCGAAGTACAAGGACCTGTTCGAGAAGTCCCATAACGGCGTGCGCCTGGGCTTTATGTCGTTCTTCGTCAAAGCCGCTACCGAGGCGCTGAAGCGCTTCCCGGCTGTCAACGCCTCGATCGACGGCAACGACATCGTTTACCACGGCTACGCCGACATCGGTGTTGCGGTGTCCAGCGACCGTGGCTTGGTGGTTCCGGTACTGCGTAATGCCGAGCTGATGAGCCTGGCTGAAATCGAAAGCGGCATCGCCACCTTTGGCAAAAAAGCCAAAGACGGCAAGCTGTCGATCGAAGAAATGACTGGCGGCACCTTCACCATCACCAACGGTGGCACCTTCGGTTCGATGATGTCGACGCCGATCGTCAACCCGCCGCAAGCCGCGATCCTGGGGATGCACAACATCATCCAGCGCCCGATGGCAGTGAACGGTCAGGTGGTTATCCGCCCGATGATGTACCTGGCGCTGTCTTACGACCACCGCCTGATTGATGGTAAGGAAGCCGTGACCTTCCTGGTGACCATCAAGAACTTGCTGGAAGACCCGGCGCGTCTGCTGCTGGATATCTAAAAGCCAGTTTCTCCCACGGCGGCTCTGTGTACAGGGCCGTCCGGTTTATTCGAGAAGGAATACGTTATGACCCAGAAATTCGACGTGGTAGTCATCGGTGCCGGCCCTGGTGGCTATGTAGCGGCCATCAAAGCAGCGCAGCTTGGTCTGAAGACTGCCTGCATCGAGAAGTACCAGGATAAAGAGGGCAAAATCGCTCTCGGCGGTACCTGCCTGAACGTCGGTTGCATTCCGTCCAAGGCGCTGCTGGACAGCTCCTGGAAATACCACGAAGCGCATGAAGGCTTTGCCATTCACGGTATCGAAGCCAAGAGCGTGACCATCGATGTGCCGGCGATGATCGGTCGTAAGGCCAACATCGTGAAAAACCTCACTGGCGGCGTTGCCACCCTGTTCAAGGCCAATGGCGTGACCCTGCTCGAAGGTCACGGCAAGCTGCTGGCGAACAAGCAGGTTGAAGTCACCGGTTCCGATGGCAAAACCCAGATCGTTGAAGCCGCAAACGTGATTCTGGCCTCCGGCTCCAAGCCGATCGACATTCCGCCGGCACCGGTTGATCAGGACGTGATCGTCGATTCCACTGGTGCCCTGGAATTCCAGAGCGTACCGAAGAAACTGGGCGTGATCGGTGCAGGCGTAATCGGTCTGGAGCTGGGTTCGGTGTGGGCGCGTCTGGGTGCGGAAGTGACCGTGCTGGAAGCGCTGGACAAGTTCCTCCCGGCTGCCGACGAGCAGATCTCCAAGGAAGCGCTGAAAACTTTCACCAAGCAGGGCCTGAAAATCCGTCTGGGCGCTCGCGTGACCGGTTCGGAAGTGAAGAAAAAGCAGGTTACCGTCAACTTCACCGACGCCGAAGGCGAGCAGAAGATTGTCTTCGACAAGCTGATCGTGGCTGTGGGCCGTCGCCCGGTGACCACTGATCTGCTGGCGGCTGACAGTGGCGTGACCCTGGATGAGCGCGGCTTCATCTATGTTGACGACCAGTGCGCGACCAGCGTGCCGGGCGTGTACGCCATCGGTGACGTAGTGCGTGGTGCCATGCTGGCCCACAAAGCCTCGGAAGAGGGCATCATGGTTGCCGAGCGTATCGCTGGCCACAAAGCCCAGATGAACTACGACCTGATCCCATCGGTTATCTACACCCACCCGGAAATCGCATGGGTCGGCAAGACCGAGCAGCAACTGAAGGCTGAAGGCGTTGCCGTCAACGTTGGCACCTTCCCGTTCGCGGCCAGCGGCCGTGCCATGGCTGCTAACGACACTGGCGGCCTGGTCAAGGTGATCGCCGATGCCAACACCGACCGCGTTCTCGGTGTACACGTAATTGGCCCAAGCGCTGCCGAACTGGTGCAGCAGGGTGCAATCGGTATGGAGTTCGGCACCAGCGCCGAGGATCTGGGGATGATGGTCTTCTCCCACCCGACGCTGTCTGAAGCACTGCACGAAGCAGCTCTGGCGGTGAATGGCCACGCCATCCACATCGCCAACCGCAAGAAGCGTTAACACGTTGTTGGTCTGAGCCGTTGCCTGCGTCGGCGTTGTGTACCGACGCAGGTGCAGCTCAGGCAGAAAGAACCACGGCAGATGGCCCGCGTACAGCTCAGGTTGCTGCGCGGAATATCAGCCGGATTGCTGCAGAAGCAGTCACAGGTGGTGCGGCATCATAAGTGCAGCACCGTATGCGCAATACCTAAACGAAGACGGTAGACAAGCATGAATCTCCACGAGTATCAGGGTAAGCAGCTGTTCGCTGAATACGGCCTGCCCGTATCCAAGGGCTTCGCGGTAGACACCCCGGAAGAAGCCGCAGCAGCCTGCGAAAAAATCGGTGGCACCGAGTGGGTCGTCAAGGCTCAGGTCCACGCTGGTGGCCGCGGTAAAGCGGGCGGCGTGAAGCTGGTCAAGAGCAAAGAAGACGCCAAGGCTTTCGCCGCCAACTGGCTGGGCAAGCGTCTGGTGACTTACCAGACCGATGCCAATGGTCAGCCGGTCAGCAAGATCCTGGTTGAATCGTGCACCGACATCGCCAAGGAACTGTACCTGGGCGCGGTAGTTGACCGTTCCAGCCGTCGTATCGTGTTCATGGCGTCCACCGAAGGTGGCGTGGACATCGAGAAAGTGGCACACGACACCCCTGAGAAAATCCTCAAGGCGACCATTGATCCGCTGGTCGGCGCTCAGCCGTTCCAGGGCCGCGAGCTGGCGTTCCAGCTGGGCCTGCAAGGTGATCAGATCAAGCAGTTCACTCAGATCTTCGTGGGTCTGGCCAAGCTGTTCCAGGACTATGACCTGGCCCTGCTGGAAGTGAACCCGCTGGTGATCAAGGCTGACGGCAACCTGCACTGCCTGGACGCCAAGATCAACATCGACAGCAACGCCATGTACCGTCAGCCGAAGCTGCGTGCCATGCACGACCCGTCTCAGGACGACCCACGTGAAGCTCACGCTGCCAAGTTCGAGCTGAACTACGTTGCCCTGGAAGGCAACATCGGTTGCATGGTCAACGGTGCTGGCCTGGCCATGGGCACCATGGACATCGTCAACCTGCACGGCGGCAAGCCAGCCAACTTCCTCGACGTAGGTGGCGGTGCAACCAAAGAGCGCGTAACCGAAGCCTTCAAGATCATCCTGTCCGACAGCAACGTGGCTGCCGTACTGGTGAACATCTTCGGCGGTATCGTTCGTTGCGACATGATTGCCGAAGGCATCATCGGCGCTGTGAAAGAAGTCGGCGTGAAAATCCCGGTTGTCGTCCGTCTGGAAGGCAACAACGCTGAGCTGGGCGCTAAAGTCCTGGCAGAAAGCGGCCTGAACATCATCGCGGCAACCAGCCTGACCGACGCTGCTCAGCAAGTCG
Organism: Pseudomonas cimarronensis; assembly: GCF_049331905.1. Taxonomy (GTDB): domain Bacteria; phylum Pseudomonadota; class Gammaproteobacteria; order Pseudomonadales; family Pseudomonadaceae; genus Aquipseudomonas. The sequence continues at coordinate 2,582,196 of NZ_CP186283.1, forward strand.
TCAAAGCTGCGGAGGGCAAATAATGAGCGTCCTGATCAATAAAGACACCAAAGTTATCTGCCAAGGCTTCACCGGCTCGCAGGGTACTTTCCACTCCGAACAAGCCATCGCTTACGGTACCAAGATGGTTGGCGGCGTGACCCCAGGTAAAGGCGGTACCACTCACCTCAACCTGCCGGTGTTCAACACCGTCAAGGAAGCTGTGGAAGCCACTGGCGCCACCGCCTCGGTGATCTACGTTCCGGCTCCGTTCTGCAAGGACTCGATCCTGGAAGCAGCATTCGGCGGCATCAAGCTGATCGTCTGCATCACCGAAGGCATCGCGACCATCGACATGCTGGAAGCCAAGGTCAAGTGCGACGAGCTGGGCGTAGTCCTGATCGGCCCGAACTGCCCAGGCGTGATCACTCCGGGCGAGTGCAAGATCGGCATCATGCCAGGTCACATCCACCTGCCAGGCAAAGTAGGCATCGTGTCGCGTTCCGGCACCCTGACTTACGAAGCCGTTAAGCAGACCACTGACGCCGGTTTCGGTCAGTCCACCTGCGTCGGCATCGGCGGTGACCCGATCCCAGGCTCCAACTTCATCGACATCCTGAAGCTGTTCCAGGAAGACCCGAAGACCGAAGCGATCGTCATGATCGGCGAGATCGGCGGTTCGGCTGAAGAAGAAGCGGCTGCTTTCATCAAGGCCAACGTGACCAAGCCTGTCGTGTCCTATATCGCTGGTGTAACCGCTCCGGCGGGCAAGCGTATGGGCCACGCCGGCGCCATCATCTCCGGTGGCAAGGGCACTGCAGACGAGAAGTTCGCAGCCCTGCAAGACGCCGGTGTGAAAACCGTGCGCTCCCTGGCTGACATCGGCAAGGCCCTGGCCGAGCTGACCGGTTGGGAAGTCAAAAACGCCTAAGCGTTGCTGACTGCTCATGAAAGGCCACCTTCGGGTGGCCTTTTTGTTTTCGGCAGGCATAAAGTGGCATGCAGCAGGTCTGCTTCTTGCTGGGCAATTGACTGAGAAAAGTCTCAAGAATGCAGCGGCTGCAGTCGATAAGGCAGCAGATGCCTACTTAATCGCTACCAGAGGGAGTTCTCTATGCGCTGGTTTGCCGATCTGCGGATTGCCTACAAAATTGCCATCGTGCCGGTGGTGCTCTGCGTACTGTTGATTATTCTCGGGGTGGTTTCCTCGTTGTCGCTGCGCAATATCGCCGACCGGGCTGAGGTGGTTACCCGTGATCTGGGGCCGAGTATCGAGCGTGTCGCCCAGGTCAGTGACAACATGGCGCGCCTGCAGTTGTCGGTTAGCCAGTATGCGCGCAGTGGCGAGCCAGGCGCCGAATCGCTGATTGCCGAGTTGGACCGCAGCCTGGGTGCGGCCTTGCAGGAGGCTGAAAGCCGACTGAACGATGCCGAGCAGCAGCGTCTGCTGGCGTCTATCCAGCAGTTGCATGTGCAGTACAGCGGGCTGTTTCGTGAGCGCTTGGTGCCGTTGAGTCAGCAGCGCCAAGCGTTGATCAGTGGTGAGTTGAGCGAGCACGGGCCGGCGATTGAACAGGCACTGTCGGCGGTGCTGACCAATGCGCAGCAGAGCTTCAACCTCGATGCGGTGTTCTATGCCAGTGCGGCGATGCGCCATCTGTTGCTGGGCAGCCAGTATCTCTATCAGTTTCTGCAGGAAAATCAGGACGCTCAGGTCACGGCTTTCACCCGTGAACTGGACAACGCGCAAAGCATGATTGGGGTCTTGCGTGATCGCAGCAGCAGTGAGCGCTTGATTGCACAACTGACTCAGGCACTGGAAAGTCTGGATCATTACAAGGCTGCGGCTGCCAAGGTGGTTGAGCTGGTCAAGCAGCGTAATGAAACCCTGGCGCAGATGGACCGCATTGACCCGCAGATCGCCGATCTGGCCAGCCGCCTGCAGCAACGCCTGATGGCTGGCATGCAGGAAGCAGCCAAAACAACTGACAGCACCGTGCTGCAGGTCAACCAGTTGCTCTGGGGGTTGTTGGTTGCTGCGCTGGTTTTCGGTGCGTTGCTGGCCTACGGCGTAGGGCATGCCCTGGTGCGTGGCCTGAAGCAAATCAACCTGATGTTGCACGATATGGCAGAAGGTGAGGGGGATCTGACCAAGCGTTTGCCGATTCGTGGGCAGGACGACCTTGGCCAATTGGCCAGCAGCTTCAACACCTTTGTCGAGAAGATCCGCCAGACCGTTACCGAAGTGGCACAGGCCACTCAAACCCTGGAACGGGCCGGGGAGAACCTGCAGCAGTCCGCACAGCGCGCGCATCAGGATGTCGAGCAGCAGCGTGATGAGAGCACACAGATTGCCTCTGCCATGACTCAAATGGCTGCCAGCGCACAAGAGATGGCCAACAGTGCAGGGCAGGGGCAGCAGCTGTCGCGTGATACCCGTGAAGCTGCCCATGATGGCTTGCGCTGCGTCGAGAGCAACCGCCAGGCCATGCAGAGCCTGACCGAGAAGGTTGCACGTCTGTCCGATGTGATCGAGAGCTTGAGTACTGACAGCGAACGCATCGGCTCGGTACTGGCGGTGATCGGTTCGATTGCCGAGCAGACCAATCTGCTTGCGCTCAACGCCGCGATTGAGGCGGCGCGGGCCGGTGATCAGGGCCGCGGTTTTGCGGTGGTGGCTGATGAGGTGCGTAGCCTGGCGCAGCGCACTCAGACTTCGACCGAAGAAATTCAGGAGATCATCCAGAGCCTGCAACAACGTAGTCAGGCGTCTATCACGGTGATGGCAGAGAGCCGCCAGGCGGTGACCCTGGCTCATGACAGTGCCGAGCAGACCAGTGATTCGCTGCAGCGTATCACCCAGGCTGTGGGCGCCATTGATCAGAACATCCAGTTACTGGTAGCAGCTGCCGCCGAGCAGGCCAAGGTGGCGGACGATGTCGGTTCCGGTGTGGTGCGTGCTAATCAGATCAGCGAACACACCTATGCCACGGTCGAGCAGACGCGGGCTGCCGCGCAGAGTATTCGCGAGCTGGAGCAGCAGTTGAGTCGGCTGATCGAGCATTTCCAGGTGTAAGCGGCGGCGCTGGCTTTGGCGAAGTTATAGAAATGCGACATGCACGCCCTGTGGTTCGACGCCTCGACCAGCATGGGTCGTCGCAGGTGCGCCATTGCATTATGGTGCGCCCCGTATTCGGCGCGGCCTCACAAGGGTCAAGTGCGCTGGCGTGAGTGGCCTGTGATCCGCGGCCATCCTGTCCTGATCATGAGTCGGGAAATTCTGCACCTCTCTGACTTCCTGCTTTGGTACTGCTCTTAATGAAAGCGTTGCAACGACTCGACCTTGTGGCCCTTGGCTTTATGACTTTTGCGCTGTTTCTTGGCGCGGGCAACATCATCTTCCCACCCAGCGCGGGCATGGCTGCCGGTGAAAACATCGGCCTGGCGGCGCTGGGGTTCCTGCTTACCGGGGTTGGTTTACCCTTGCTCACCATCGTCGCTCTGGCCCGTGTCGGGGGTGGTATGGCGTTGCTCACTGCGCCGCTGGGCAAGCGTGCCGGTGTGCTGTTCGCGGTCGCGGTCTACCTGGCTATCGGCCCGTTGTTTGCCACGCCGCGCACGGCTGTGGTGTCTTTTGAAATGGGCGTAGCGCCCTTTACCGGCGCCAGCAGCAGCGCTCTGCTGATTTATACCCTGGCCTATTTCGCCGCTGTGCTGTTCCTCTCCCTGAACCCTGGGCAACTGGTAGATCGCATCGGTAAATACATCACCCCGGTACTGCTGGCGGCGCTGCTGGTACTGGGTGGCGCGGCGCTGCTGGTTCCAGCAGGGGAGATCGGCCAGGTATCGGCGGATTATCAGAGCGCGCCATTTGTGCAGGGTTTTCTGCAGGGCTACCTGACCATGGATACCCTTGGTGCACTGGTATTCGGCATTGTGATTGCCACTGCGATTCGTGATCACGGTATTACCGACGGCAAGCTGATCACTCGGTATTCAGTAATTGCCGGCCTGATTGCTGCCGTGGGTCTGTCGCTGGTTTACCTGGCGCTGTTTTACCTCGGGGCGACCAGCCAGGGCATTGCTGGCGAGGCGCAGAACGGCGTGCAGATTCTCACCGCCTATGTGCAGCACACCTTCGGTACGGCTGGCAGCCTGCTGCTGGCGGTGGTTATCACCCTGGCGTGCCTGACTACCGCCGTAGGCTTGCTGACCGCCTGTGGTGAGTTTTTCAGCGGCCTGCTGCCGGTGTCTTATCGCACGGTGGTGATCGCTTTCGGCCTGTTCAGCCTGCTGGTGGCGAATCAGGGACTGACTCAATTGATCAGCTTCTCGATTCCAGTACTGGTGGGACTGTATCCGCTGGCCATTGTGCTGGTGGCGCTGAGTCTGCTGGATGACTTGTGGTGCTCGTCGGCGCGGGTATTCCGGCCGGTGATGGCGGTCACCCTGGTGTTTGGCCTGGTTGACGGGATTGCCGCAGCCGGTGGCAAGGCACTGATCCCGAGCTTCTTCAGCGCTTTGCCGTTGGCGGATCAGAGCCTGGGCTGGCTGATTCCGGTGTTGCTGACCCTGGTGATTGCGGTTGTGCTGGACCGCGCACTGGGCGCGCCGAAGTCTGCCGCCGCCTGATTACTGCTGTTTATCCAAGGCCGCTCACTGAGCGGCCTTTTTGTTGGCCAGCTGAAAGCCTGGCCTGTCTATAATCGGCGCAGGTTAACAAGGAGCCTCCATGCCGATCAGCGACTACTACCTGCCTCATCTGCTTGCCGTCCTCTGGTTCGTGATCTGCTGGGTCGGCTACACCCGCTATGCCCAGGTCAAAGGCCGCACGACCCCCTGCCTGGCCAGCGTGCTGCATCTGTATCGCGAGGACTGGATGCGGCGCATGCTGTTGCGTGACAACCGCATCGCCGATGCCAATGTGATTGGCAACCTGGAGCGCAATGCTTCGTTCTTTGCCTCCAGTACCCTGATCATCCTCGCTGGCATCCTTACGGTACTCGGCGCTTCTGATCGAGCCGTGTCACTGCTGGCCGATCTGCCGTTTGTCCAGGCTGCCAGTCGCGGGCTGTCTGAGGTCAAGTTGCTGTGCCTGGGGGTGGTGTTTGTCTACGCCTTCTTTACCTTCAGCTGGTGCATGCGCCAGTACAACTTTGCCGCTGTGCTGGTAGGCTCGGCACCGATGATCGGTGAACGGCATGTTACCGAGCAGGAGCGCAAGGCTTTTGCCGAGCGCACTGCGCGGGTCATTTCGATGGCCGCTCACCAGTTCAACCAGGGTTTGCGCGCCTATTACTTCGGCATGGCGACCCTGGCCTGGTTTATCAACCCTTGGTTCTTCATGCTGGTGACCGCTGGCGTGGTTCTGGTGCTGTATCACCGCGAGTTTCACTCAGATGTGCTGGAAGTCATGGTCTATACCCAGACACCGGCATTTGATCCGCCCAAGGAGAAAAGCGAATGAGTCTGCCGTTCTGGTGCATCTTTATCAGTGCCATCCTGATCTTTGTCGCCAAGGCCCCGGTGGCCAGGGCCATGGCGAAGGAGGGTGGTGGTCGCTACGACAATCATCATCCGCGCGCCCAGCAGGCTCGCCTGAGTGGTTTCGGCGCGCGAGCGTTGGCCGCGCATATGAACAGTTTTGAGGCCTTCCCGCTATTTGCCGTGGGTGTGCTGATGGCCCATGTGACCAACAATCACGGTGTGCTGGTTGACGTGCTGGCGGTGACCTTCGTGGTGGCGCGGGTGCTGTACCTGGTTTTCTACTGGGCCGACCTGCACTGGCAGCGCAGCCTGGTTTGGGTAGTCGGGTTGTTGTGCAGCCTGCTGCTGATGCTGACCCCGGTACTTTGAGTACGCGTACAAACAAACAGGCCCGCATTACGCGGGCCTGTTTGTTTCAGGAAGGCTTATTGGCCCTCAACGGCGTCCTTGATTTCATCGCCGGCATCTTTGATGACGTCAGCGGCATCATCGGCAGCGTCTTCGATCTTCTCGCCAGTGGTTGGCTCGTTGCCGGTCACTTCATCGACTTTCTGCTCAATGGCTTCGCCAGTTTTCTCAACGGCATCACCCATGGATTCGATGGCTTCAGATGCGGACTCCTTGGCTGACTCTACTTTGTCTTCCGGGGTTTTCTCGCAAGCTGCCAGGCCGAGCATGGCGGCGAGAAGCAGGGCATAGGTGAATGGCTTTTGCACGGTTGATACTCCTTGTATGTGATGATCGATGCCAGGTTCCCCAGGCATGCTTATTAAACAGCGTGATTTCGCCGAAGTTCCCCGGTTTTTACCGGGCTGTTCCTTGAATTGCCGTGCTGTCGAGGTGAAGCCTGGGCTGCCAAGGGGTATCATGCACGCCCTTTGTACAGTTGTAGCGGGACTGAAATCATGAGCAATTCCCCCATTCTTGAGCGGGCGCAGCGTTTTTTATCGGTGTTGCGTCATTGCCAGGTGCTCGGCATGGGCGTACATAGCGCAGCCCCAGAGGGGTTGATCCTGCGTTTGCCCTACAGCCCGCAAATTGTTGGCAACCCGGACACGGGGGTCATTCATGGTGGCGCCATTACCACGCTGATGGACACCACCTGCGGCATTTCCACTGTTTGCGTACTGCCGGAGTTCGAAATCTGCCCGACCCTGGACCTGCGCATCGATTACATGCGCCCGGCCGAGCCGAACAAGGATGTATTCGGTTTTGCCGAGTGCTACCGGGTGACAGAGAACATCATCTTCACCCGCGGCTATGCCTATCAGGACAACCCCGACGAGCCGATTGCCCATGTGGTGGGGGCTTTTATGCGCATGGGTAAACCAGCCGATCTGCAACGCACTGCCAAGGGGGCTGGCCAATGAGCACGCTGAACCTCAACCAGCTGGTGCGTGAAGCCCACGAGCAGAACAACTACGACAAGCTGATCAGCCTGATTCCCTATGCCAAGCTACTGGGCATCGAGTGCTTGCGTCTGGGCGATGACATGGTGTTTCGTCTGCCCGCCAATCAGGACTGCATTGGCAACCCGACCTTGCCGGCGCTGCACGGCGGGGTGATTGCCGGGTTTATGGAACACTCGGCGATGCTTCACCTGTTGATGTTTATGGGTATTCCACATTTGCCGAAAATCATCGACTTCTCGATAGATTACCTGCGCGCTGGCCATTATCGTGACACCTTCGTGCAGTGCCAGGTTTGGCGACAGGGGCGCCGTGTGGCCAACGTGGCCATCACTGCCTGGCAGACCAACCAGACCGAGCCGATTGCCACGGCGCGGGCGCACTTCAAGGTGGATGAGCCCTGAGTGCGGCACTGACCTCTCGCTGAACCCTTATTAAGGAATACCGAATGGATGCGCTGCTGATTCTGGGTGGCTTGCTGCTGATCCTCGCCGGGCTGGTCTGGCTGGTGATGCGCGCTTTTGCCACCAGCCTGTTGTGGGGCTGGGCCAGTTTTCTGCCGCCGTTCACTCTGCTGTATGTCTTGCGTCATTGGCGCTCGGCGCGTCCGGCCCTGGCGTTGTCGGGGTTGGGGATCATCCCGCTGGTGGTCGGTTTGACCCTGCTGGCCAGCCATGATGTGCAGCGCTTGGAGGCCATCCTCAGTCTGCAATGGCTCAAGCCGCAAACGCCGGTACCGGCGGAGCTGGCCATCAATCTGCGCGGTGTGTTACATGGCCGGCCCTTCGTGCCGCAACAGGCCGAGCTGATCGACGGCGTATTGAGCCTGCGCGAAGGGCAGGATTTTTTTGCCCAGAGTGAGTTGATCATCCGCCTGCCCAAGGCTGAAAAAGGCCCGGTGCGCGTCGATGTGCTACCGGCTGATGACGGCATCCTGCCGGAGGTGGAGATCAGCTGGTTGTTGCCCGAGCAGGAGTTGCCCGAAGCGCGGCGCCTGAGCCGTGGCTACACCCTGCATCTGGATTTGCAGCCGTTAGCCCCGAACAAGCTGGTGGGTGATTTCCATCTGGTGCTGCCGCCGCAGTTCAAGACCACCCTCACTGGCAAGCTGGAGTTGTTCAGCAACGGCTTGCGCTACCGCGATGGCAAGATTGATCGGCAGTTCGACTCAAGCGACACCCTTGCCCATGTGGTCGAGGACTACCTGGAGCGCCGCTTTGCCACACGTCAGGTGCAGCTACAGCCCTTGGGTGCGCTGAATTTTCCGCAGCAGCGTTTTGAGTTGACCGTGCAGGCGCGAATCAATGGTGAGTCGCAGCAACTGCCGCTCACGCTGCAAAAACGCGATAAGCGTGGCTGGCAGGTGGCCGGTGACAACTTCCCACCCTTGGCCAGTAATGAAGTGCTTGCAGCCAAGCCAGCGGCCGTGAGCGAAACGGTCAGTGCAGTGGCAGCCTCTGTGCCGGAACGGGTCAGCCGGCCTCTGGATCGCCGTGTGCGTTTCAGTCTGGAAGGCTTGCTGCGCAGTCCCAACCGTTATCAGGATCTCAGCATGCGTGCCGTCACCAAACGCGGCAACACCGCCGAAGGACGCTTCCAGGGAATCGACCAGCAGGGGCGGATCATCCTTCGCCAGCGCATGAATGCTCAGGGCGAGGTGACCTATACCTTGCAGCCGGAAGAAATCACCCGGATCGAGTTACTCGAACCTTAGGCCTTGAAATTCCACACGTTGCCCCCACCTGTATGACATCCGCCGCGCTGCGGCTTCGTCAACAAAGTGGAGTTAGAGAGCATGAGTGTGGAAACTCAAAAAGAAACCCTGGGCTTCCAGACCGAGGTGAAGCAACTGCTTCACCTGATGATCCATTCGCTGTATTCGAACAAGGAAATTTTCCTTCGCGAGCTGATTTCCAACGCCTCCGATGCCAGCGACAAGCTGCGTTTCGAAGCGCTGGCCAAGCCCGAGCTGCTGGAAGGTGGCGCTGAGCTGAAGATTCGCGTCAGCTTCGACAAGGACGCCAAGACCGTCACCCTCGAAGACAATGGCATCGGCATGAGCCGTGAAGACGCCATTACCCACCTGGGCACCATCGCCAAATCCGGCACTGCCGATTTCATGAAGCACCTGACTGGCGACCAGAAGAAAGACTCGCACCTGATCGGTCAGTTCGGCGTGGGCTTCTACTCGGCTTTTATCGTCGCCGACAAGGTTGATGTGTACAGCCGCCGCGCCGGTAGTCCGGCCAGCGAAGGCGTGCACTGGTCGAGCAAAGGTGAGGGCGAGTTCGAAGTTGCCACCGTTGAAAAAGCCGAGCGCGGCACGCGCATCGTCCTGCACCTGAAAGCCGGCGAAGACGAGTTTGCCGATGGCTGGCGTCTGCGCAATATCATCAAGAAATACTCCGACCACATTGCTTTGCCGATCGAATTACCGAAAGAGTTCCATGGCGAAGAGAAGGACAAACCTGCAGAAATCGAGTGGGAAACCGTCAACCGTGCCAGCGCCCTGTGGACTCGTCCGCGTACCGAGATCAAGGACGAGGAATACCAGGAGTTCTACAAGCACATCGGTCACGATTTCGAGAGCCCATTGAGCTGGAGCCACAACAAGGTCGAAGGCAAGCTGGAATACACCTCGCTGCTGTATACCCCGGCCCGTGCGCCGTTTGACCTGTATCAGCGTGAAGCGCCGCGTGGCCTGAAGCTTTATGTGCAGCGCGTATTCGTCATGGATCAGGCCGAGTCGTTCCTGCCGCTGTACCTGCGCTTTATCAAAGGCGTGGTCGACTCCAACGACCTGTCGCTGAACGTCTCCCGCGAGATCCTGCAGAAAGACCCGATCATCGATTCGATGAAGTCGGCGCTGACAAAGCGCGTGCTGGACATGCTGGAAAAGCTGGCGAAGAACGAACCCGAGCACTACAAGAACTTCTGGAAAAACTTTGGCCAGGTGCTCAAGGAAGGCCCGGCCGAAGACTTCGCCAACAAGGAGAAGATCGCCAGCCTGCTGCGCTTTGCCTCCACCCGCACTGAAGATGGCGAGCAGAGCGTCGGCCTGGGCGAGTACATCGCGCGCATGGCCGAAGGCCAGGACAAGGTCTACTACCTGACTGGCGAATCCTACGCCCAGGTGAAGAACAGCCCGCATCTGGAAGTGTTCCGCAAGAAAGGCATCGAGGTGCTGCTGCTCACCGATCGTATCGACGAGTGGCTGATGAGCTACCTGACCGAGTTCGACGGCAAGCACTTTGTCGATGTGGCACGTGGCGATCTGGACCTCGGCAAGCTGGATTCGGAAGAAGACAAGAAGGCCCAGGAAGAAGTTGCCAAAGCCAAAGAAGGTTTGGTCGAGCGCTTGAAAACGGCGTTGGGGGAGCAGGTTGCCGAGGTGCGTGTGTCCCATCGCCTGACCGACTCGCCAGCCATTCTGGCCATCGGCGAGCAGGATTTGGGTCTGCAGATGCGCCAGATTCTCGAAGCCAGCGGCCAGAAGGTGCCGGATTCCAAGCCGATCTTCGAGTTCAACCCAAGCCACCCGCTGATCGAGAAACTGGATGCCGAGGCCGATGAAGATCGCTTTGCCGACCTCAGTCATATCCTCTTCGATCAGGCTGCCCTGGCTGCCGGTGACAATCTGAAAGATCCGGCCGCTTACGTGCAGCGTCTGAACAAGCTGCTGGTCGAATTGTCCGCCTGAAAGCAGTAACCCCCAAAAAAGCCCGCGAAAGCGGGCTTTTTTGTCGGTGTCTGATTGACACACCGGGCAGGCTCGTTTGTCATGCTGTCATTGCGCCACTGGTGCGCATGCACAACCGATGCAGTCTTGGGGTGGTATGCAGTTTCTTGATCAGTTGTTTATCGCCAGTGCCGATCCCAGTGTTCTGATTCTCAGCAACCATGATCCGCTACTGGTGCTGATGTCGCTGTGCATTGCCGTGTTCACCTCGGGCATGGCTCTGCAACTGGCCGGTGTGGCCCGTGACAGCGATACAGCCTGGTGGCGGCATGTCACCATCGCTACAGGTTCGCTGGCCCTGGGGGCTGGTATTTGGGCGATGCACTTTATCGGCATGCTGGCGTTTCAGCTGTGCGCCGAAGTACGTTTTGATCTCGACGTAACCCTGCTGTCGATGCTGCCGAGCCTGGCGGCGTCCTGGGTGGCCCTGACTGTGCTGGCACGGCGCAACCTGAGCCTGTTGCAGCTGTGTGTCGGCGGGGTGCTGGTGGGCGCGGGGATTGGCGCGATGCACTACAGCGGCATGGCCGCGATGCAGATGGCGCCGCTGCTGCGCTACGACCCCTGGATGTTTGCCCTGTCGATTCTGGTGGCGGTCGGCCTGGCCATTCTTGCTCTGTGGGTGCGCTTTGGTCTGGAGGGGCGCTTGCCGGCGCTCTGGGCCTTGCTGATTAGCGCAGTGGTGATGGGCCTGGCGATCAGTGGCATGCACTACACCGGGATGGAGGCGGCCCGTTTTGTCGGCGTGGCCGAGTCTGAGCAGCCGATTGCCATGGTCGATAGCCTGTACCTGGGCAGTGCGATTTCGCTGATCACCGTTGCCCTGACGGTCTTTGTGGTGGCAGCCAATGCGCTGCTGCGCTATCGCCGCCTGAGCCTGCAGCTGCAGGCCAGCGAGCAGCATTTACGCTCGATCTTCGACACCGCGCTCGACTCGATTTTGACCGTCGACCATGCCGGCATCATTCGCTCGGCCAACCGCGCCGCTACCCGTCTGTTGGGCTGGCAGCCTGATGAGCTGGTCGGTCTGCCGATCCGCCGTCTGCTCAACGAGCACGATGGCAACCTCTATGCGGCGCACCTGCGCAACTACCTGGACAGCGGCACTCTGGCATTGTCGGGCGCCGAGCAGGAGTTGCACTGCATTGCCAGCAACGGCCAGGCCAAGCCGGTGCGCATCAGCGTCGGGGTAACCCGCTCGGGCAATCACCCGCTGTTTGTGGTGTTCGTCAATGACATCAGCCAGCGCATTCAGATGGAGCAGGCGCTGCGTGAGAGCGAGCAGCAATACCGCTCGCTGATCAGCAATATCCCCGGGGTATCCTTCCGCTGCCTGCTCGATAGCGATTGGACCATGCTGTTTATCAGTGATGCGGTGCAGCCACTGACCGGCTGGAGTGCCGATGACTTCATCAGTCAGCGCCAGTCGATTGCTGCGCTTTACCACCCTGATGATCTGCAACCCGTTGCCGAACAGGTGCAGGCAGCCATTGATCAGCGGCGCAATTACACCATCGAATACCGTCTGTTTGACCGCGATGGCAAGGAACACTGGATCTGGGAAAGCGGCAGTGCGGTGTGCGATGAGCAGGGCATACCACGCTGGATCGACGGCGTGCTGCTCGACCAGACCGAAACCAAGCTGCGCAATGCCGAGTACGAAGGCAAGGTCAACGCCATCAGCAAGGCCATGGCGATGGTTGAATTTGATCTGCAAGGCCATGTGCTGGCGATCAACGACAATGCCCTGGACCTGTTCGGCTATCAGCGTGCCGATGTAATCGGCCAGCACCACCGGCTGTTTTGCGACCCGTTGTATGCCGACAGTGACGACTACCGGAAGTTCTGGGTAGCGTTAGGCAATGGCCAGTTCTCTGCTGGGGAGTATCGGCGTATCGCCCGTGGCGGCCGTGAGGTGTGGATTCAGGCGACCTACAACCCGATTCTCGATACCGATGGCAAACCCTTCAAGGTGGTGAAACTGGCCACTGACCTGACGCCGCGCCGGCTTATGGAGCAGGAAACCCGTGCCGCGCGTGACCGTGCAGAAGCCGCGGCTGCGGCGCGCAGCAGTTTCCTGGCGAATATGAGCCATGAAATTCGCACGCCGATGAACGCCATCATCGGTTTTACCGAGCTGCTGATCGGCACGCCATTGGCCGATGATCAGCGCCGCCATCTGCAGACCGTGCAACAGGCCTCACGCTCGTTGCTCGGCTTGCTCAACGACATCCTCGATACCGCCAAGCTCGACCGTGGTGCGATTGAGCTGGAAGACCTGGACTTCTCCCTGCGCGAACTGTGCGAGCAGGTCTGCGCCACCCAGCGTCTGGCCGCAGAGAACAAGGGCCTGGCGTTGCAGCTGGAGTACCCGGCGCAGCTGCTGGAGTTCTACCGAGGCGACGCCCTGCGCCTGCAACAGGTGTTGACCAACCTGCTCGGCAATGCGGTGAAGTTCACTGCTCAGGGTCGCGTCTGCCTGCATGTGCAGGGCGAGCCCGGCGCGATCCGCCTGATTGTCGAAGACACCGGCATCGGCATTGCCGCTGATCGTCTGGAGAAGATCTTCGAACCCTTTGCCCAGGCCGATGCGTCGATGAGCCGCCGCTTTGGCGGTACGGGCCTGGGCACCACCATTTCGCGGCAGTTGGTGGAGCTGATGGGCGGGCGCCTGCGCGTGGAAAGCAGCCTGGGCGAGGGCAGCCGCTTTATCGTCGAATTACCGCTGCGCGCCGGGCAACGCTTGGTGCAACAGACGCATCAGGTGCTGCCACAACTGGCCAGCCTGAATATTCTGGCCGCCGATGATGTGCCACAAAACCTGGAATTGCTGCAGCTCAATCTGCAGCGTCTGGGCCACCAGATCACGTGCGTGGCCGATGGGCAGGCGGCAGTCGAGGCCTTTATCAGCGGCCACTTTGATCTGGTGCTGATGGATGTACAGATGCCCTTGGTCGACGGTCTGGAAGCGTCCCGGCGTATTCGTGCGCTGGAGGCGACTCAGCAGCGCGCGCCGATCCCGATTATCGCCCTGACCGCCAGCGTGCTGGATCAGGATCGCCAGGCGGCGCTGGATGCCGGGATGAACGGCTTTGCCTCCAAACCCCTCGACCTGCCGGCCCTGCTGGCGGAAATGGCGCGTCTGCTGGGCGTGACTCAGGGCCAAGGGGGCGCCGAGACCACTGCACCGGCAACGACGGGCTTGTTCGATTGGCAGCGCGGGACCAGCCTATGGGGTGGGCCGGTGCAGATGAGTCAGGCAATTCAACGCTTCCTGAGTGAGCAGGGTGCGCTGGTCGAGCAGCTGAACAGCATGCTGGAGAAGAATGACTGGGACACCGGGCGCAGCCTGGCGCACCGTTTCCGCGGCGCGGCGGCCAACCTGGCGCTGACCCACCTGTCCGGTCTAGGGCTGAATATTGAGCAGGCGTTCAACCAGCGTGAGGGGCTGCATTTGCGCAGCCTGCTGCAGGAGTTGTCGCGTGCGCTGGCGGCCGTTGCCGAGGCCTTGCCGCAGGTGCCTGAGGCGACCACGCAGGCACAAACGCTGGACCTTGAGCAGCTGCGTGCAGCGCTGCTGCGTCTGCAACAGGCCGTCAGTCGTGGCGGGCTGGATGATCAGGCATTGGACTGTTTGAGCCAGGGGCTGCAGGACGCGCAGCAGAAAAAAGCCTTGGCGCGTATTCGCCAGGCGCTGGATGATTTTGATTTTGACCAGGCGCAACAAGCGCTTAGCGAACTGCAACAGCAGTTGCATGACGAGGAAAGCCAGACCCCATGATTACCCCAGTCGATGCGCGCCCGTTGCTCCTGCTGGTCGACGATGAGGCCACCAACCTGCAAGTGCTGCGGCATATCCTGCAGGATGACTACCGCCTGCTGTTTGCCAAGGATGGCGCGAAAGCGCTGGAAATGGTCGAGCGCGAGCGGCCGGATCTGATCCTGCTGGATGTGATGATGCCGGGTATGACCGGTTACGAGGTGTGCCAGGCACTCAAGGCGCAGGCGCATCTGCAGGCCGTTCCGGTGATTTTTGTCACCGCGTTGGCTGATGTTGAAGATGAAGCACGCGGCTTTGCCGTAGGTGCTGTTGACTACATCACCAAGCCGGTCAGCCCGCCGATTGTGCGCGCTCGGGTGCGCACGCATTTGTCCCTGGTGCGCATGGATGAGCTGCGCCAGACCCGCCTGCAGATCGTGCAACGCCTCGGTATGGCCGCTGAGTACAAGGACAACGAAACCGGCCTGCACGTGATTCGCATGAGTCACTTTTCCAAGGTGTTGGCCCTGGCTGCCGGCTTCAGCGAAGCCGCCGCCGAGGAACTGCTCAACGCCGCGCCGATGCACGATATCGGCAAGATCGGCATTCCCGATGCCGTGCTGCGCAAGCCTGGCAAGCTCGATGAACAGGAATGGGCGGTGATGCGCCAACACGTCGAGATTGGCGCGCGGATTATTGGCGAGCATGCCTCGGGCCTGTTGCGCACCGCGCAGCGCATTGCCCTGTCGCACCACGAGAAGTGGGACGGTACGGGCTACCCCAATGGCCTGAGTGGCGAGGATATTCCGCTGGAAGGGCGCATCGTGGCGATTGCCGATGTGTTCGATGCCCTGACCAGTGTGCGCCCCTACAAGGCCGCCTGGTCGGTTGAAGATGCGGTTGGCCTGCTGCGCGAAGAGAGTGGCAAGCACTTCGATCCGCAGCTGGTCGAGCTGTTTATTCAGCAGCTGCCTTTGATCCTGGAAATCAAGGAACGCTGGGCCGAGCAGGGCTGAGCCAGTAACAGGTTGAAACCTTTGGTTGTGCGCCTGTAAGCGCTTTGGCTTGGTCATCCTGCAGTGGCGGTCTAAGGTGAGCGCTTGGTCTAACTCGTCCAAAGGAGCTTCGCTATGTCCACGAAAACCCTGTTGCCACTGTTATGCGCCGGCGTGATTGGTTTTGCCGAAGCCGCCGTGGTGGTCAAGCCAGTGCCATATGAAATCGACGGTGAAGCCTTCGAAGGTCTGCTGATCTACGACGATTCGGTAACCACGCCGCGTCCTGGGCTGCTGATGGTGCCCAACTGGCTGGGCGTTACCGAGGATTCGGCGAAGAAGGCCGCGCGCGCGGCCAGCGACAAATACGTGGTGTTTATGGCCGACATGTACGGCAAGGCCGTACGCCCAAAAAATGCCGATGAAGCCAAGGCTGCTGCGACCCAGGTGCGTGGCGACCGGCCGCTGATGCGTAAACGGGCGCAGGCTGCGGTGGACGTACTCAAGGCGCAAACCGCACAGGTGGCGCTGGATGTCAGCAAGCTGGGCGCCATCGGTTTCTGTTTCGGCGGCGGTACGGTGCTGGAGCTGGCGCGCTCCGGGGCTGAGCTGAAAGGCTTTGTCTCGTTCCACGGCAACCTCGATACGCCTAATCCGAGTGATGCACAAAACATCAAAGCTCCTGTTCTGGTGCTGCATGGCGCCGATGATCCGGCAGTGCCACAAGCGCAGGTCGATGGCTTTATTGCCGAGATGAAAGCGGCGAAAGCCGATTGGCAACTGGTCAGCTACGGCGGCGCGGTGCATTCCTTTACCAGCCCGGTGGCCAACGTGCCGGGGCGCAACGAGTACCACCCGGTGGTGGCCGCGCGTGCTTTCAAGGCCATGGATGATCTGTTTGCGGAAACCTTCGCCCATTAAGGCGTAGCGGGAAGGCCGGGCGACCTTCCCGCATGCGGTTTTACATACCAGGCAACACGGCGATATCAATAATATTGCCCGGCAATCCGGCGATTTCGCCCAGGGTGGTCGGCTTGCCCGTGGCCAGGTCCAGGATGTGCAGCGTGGTGCCGGTCAGCAGATAGGTGGTGTTGCCGCCCTTGCCGTCGCTGGCAATGTCCAGGGCCGCATTCTGCAAGCCATCAACGATCTTGCCTACGGCTTGCTGAATGCCATCGTTTGGCGGGTTCTGCAGCATCAGGCTGCTGCTGGCCAGGTCGACGGTGTACAGCGCGGTGGCCTGAGTGCCGGCGTAGGCGTTGCTATACGCACCGGCAACAACCTTGGCGCTTTTACCGGCGTAAGGGCCTTCGGCGGCGTAAGCCACCGAACCGTCTACCACCACTTCACCGGTTTCGACGTTGACGCGAAAGCTGGTGCCGTCGGCCGCGAGCATGCGCAGTTTGTCGGCAACCGGGTTGAAGTCGATCACCGCCTGACCGCTGCCAGGCAGTTGCTTGTTCAGGCTGGCGACCTTGCTGGCTGCGCCAGTGGCCAGGTCCAGGGTGTGGAGCTGATGGTCGTTGCTCAAGGCATAGAGCATGCCGTTGGCCGGGCGCACATCAATGCCGCGCAATGGGCTTGGGCTGTTGGTCGCCATCGTGGCGGTGATTTTCTGGGTGGCGCTGTCGATCTTGAACAGCTGACCGTCGGCGCCAAGGGCCAGTAAGGTCGCTGCACTGGCAGTGCCGGCGGCGAGGCTGAGGGTGGCAGTGGTAACGGCAGCGGTCAGCAGGGTGTTGAAGCTGTTCATATGCGTTCTCTCATCTGTGGTTATCCAGCATCGATGCAAGGCTGGTTGGTACCTGCCTTGCAGGTGCCTCGATGAAACACCTGATAGCTATACCCACGAGAGAACGTCTGGATGTCGCCGACTGAAAATAAATTCAGTTTTTTATAAATGGCCTCAGTTGACCGAGGCCATCACCGCGCGGCCGATATACAGCACCTTGCCGGTTGGCCGATCTTTCGGCGAGCCGCCGGCCGGCTCCAGAGTCAGTTCGAACAGCTGGCCGGCTTGCACTGCGCCAATCTGTTCGGCAGACAGTTGCAGGGCTTTACCCGGTTCGACCAGGCCCAACGAGCGCGGACCGATGGTCGGGTCGATCAACGTCCAGAACTGCACGGAGCGGTCGGCCGGGATTTGATCGTCCAGCAACGGTTGCAGACGCAGGCTGCCAGTGCCGTCCACATGCACCACCCAACCAGGTTTGGCCGCTTCCCCTGGGGCTTGCAGCACCACGGTGTAGCTGTTACCAGGCATATCCGTACGCCACAAATCAGGCATCAGCGCGACGATCAAGGCCATTGCCAGTGCAGCACTGGTGAGGCGCCAGGTGGCCAGGCTCTGCCACCACGTCAGCCAGACAGTCGCACGGCTGACGGCTGGAGTCAGGCCAAGGCTGTCCTGTAGCCGCTGCCATAGGTGCGCAGAGGGTGTTTGCGGCGGCAGCTGATCGCTCAGCTCGAGAAAGTGCTGCTGCCATTGCAGGGCCATTTGCGCGGCTTCACTGTCGTGCTCAATCAGTTCGCGCACTTCAGCGGCTTCGGCCTCATCGAGCAGGCCCAGGACGTATTCGCCGATCAAGGCGCGGCGTTCGGCAGGTTGCTGCGAAATCATGCGTGCAAACACTCCTGCAATGCGCGCAGACCGGCGCGAATACGGCCCTTGATGGTGCCCAGCGGGGTGGTCAGGCGGTTGGCGATCTGTTCATGGGTCAGGCCACGGTAAAAGGCCAGCAGGATCGGGTGGCGGCGATTGCGTTCGATGCTCTGCAAGCAGCGGCGCAGTTGTTGCTGTTCGCCTTGCTGCTCCAGCAGTTCGGCGGCCTGCGGGCTGTCATCAGCGGCACGTTCGATAAAGTCGTCATCCAGCTCCACCGTGCGACCACGGCTGCGCAACTGATTCAGCGCGCGGTAGCGCAGGATGCTGTAAATCCACGCACGGCCGCTGCCTAGCGTGCGCTGAAAGCGCTGGGCATTGCGCCAAACCTGTACAAAGGCATCGTGCACGCAGTCTTCGGCTTGATCACGACGGCCAAGCAAGGTGATGGCCAATCCGAGCATCTGCGCGGCCTCCTGTTGGTAGAGCGCCTGGAATGCCCGTTCGTCCTGCCGGGCGCAGGCTTCCAGATGGCTTTCGTAATCAAACAGCGGCTGCGCCATGCACAGGGTTCCTGAATGTGTGAGCGTGCCAAGGGTTATACCCGAGCACCTGCGCTTTGGATGTCTCGGGAGTGCAACAAATCTTCTCCGTCAGCGCGGCAGCTCGATGCGTGCGGTCTCGCCGGGCACGCTTGGCCAGTCCTGCGCCGCCCAGCGCTCACGCGCCTGATCGATCAGCGCCGGGTCGCTTGCAACGAAGTTCCAGTTGATCCGTCGCGGGCCGATAGGCTCGCCACCAATCAGCACCAGGTGGCTCTCGCTGCAGGCGCTGAGGGTGTAAGTCTCGCCTTCGGGTAGCACCAGCAGGCCGCGCAGCGGCAGTTGCTGGTCATCCAGCGTCGCCTCGCCATCAATCAGGTACAGCGCGCGTTCGGCATGCTCGGCGGGAATCTGCAGTGCGCTGCCAGCGGCCAGCTTGATCTCGGCATAGACAGTGGGCGACAGCACCGGTACTGGCGACTCCAGGCAGAAGCCGGTGCCAGCAATCAGGCAGATGTCCACGCCCATGCTGGTACTGCGTGGCAGGCTGTCGGCAGGGTGATGGCTGTAGCGGGGGGCGCCTTGCTCATCGGCGGCGGGCATGGCCAGCCAGACTTGCAGGCCGTGCATGTGCGAACCGCTTTCCCACAGCGGCTGCGGGGTGCGTTCGACATGGGCGACAGCACGGCCTGCGGTCATCCAGCTGACTTCACCGGGGCTGACCAGCTGATCCGAGCCGAGGCTGTCCTTGTGCTGCAGTTGTCCCTCGAACAGGTAGGTGAGGGTGGACAGACCGATATGCGGGTGCTGGTTGATATTCATGCCGCTGCCGGCCGGGTAGGTGTTTTCCAGAATATGGTCGAAGAACACGAAGGGCCCGACGCTGCGGCACTTGGCCGAGGGCAGGGGACGCAGGATAGGTTGCCCGCCGAGGTTCTCCGGACGCGGCTGGATCAGCAGAAAATCGCTCATCAGGCGCCCTCGCTCAGCTGAGTGCTGACCTGAACTTCGCTGCTGGTCATCAACTTGTGAATCGGGCATTTATCGGCGATGCGCAGCAGCTGCTGGCGTTGCGCGTCATCCAGTGCACCGTGCAGGGTCAGCTCGACATTCAGGCGGTAGATGCCCTGACGCTCCTGGCTGTCGTCGCGGTTGAGTTTCACGTCGAGGCCTTCCAGCGGCAAACCACGTTGCTTGGCATACAACGCCAGGGTTAGCGCCTTGCACGCGCCCAGCGCAGCATCGAACAGGTCATGCGGCTCGGGCGCGGAGCCTTCGCCGCCCAGCTCCACCGATACGTCACTGTGCAGGGTGTGCGGGCCGATGCTGATGCGTTGCAGCAGGCCTTTCTCGTTGCTGATGCTGATCATTTGAGCTCCTTGGGCTGAAACCATAATGCCTTACGGGCAAATGGCGTTGCCGGGGGTAAGTCGGGGTTGTGCAATTCGATGATGCGCCGCTTGTGCAAATTGGCCTGGCGCAGGGTGTCGCCATGGTACTGCTCGAACAGGCGCTGAAAACTGCCATCGGCAATCATCGCCTCCAGACCGTGCTCAATGTCGGCAGCCAGGTCCGGGCGGTTGTGTGAGGTGAAAAAATAAAATGCGGTTGGGTAATGCAGCAGCAGGTGGTTGTCGATGCTCAGCGCCAGCCCGTCCTCTACGGCTCGCGCCTGTTCCTGCCAGGCCACCACAACTTCACGGGGAAACAGGTCGAAGCGCCCGGCGGCGAGCATCTGGAACAAGCCGTGATAGTGCTGGCTGGTCACTACCTTCAGGCCATTGGCCCGCAGGATTGCAGTATCCGGCCAGTCGTGGCGTTGGCCGAAGCTGAAGCGTTTCAGTTCATCGAGGTTCTCCACCGTAGCCAAGCGCTCGACATCAGCGCTGCGCTGCAGCAGCACGCGCCAGCCGATCAGGCCGCGGTAGATCGGGATGCGGACCGGCAGCAAACGTGCTTCACGCTCACGGGTGGTCATGGTCCACATCACCTGCACGCTTTTGCTGTCGTGCTCGATGGCCAGCAAGGCGCGGCTTTGCGCCATGGGCACGGGTGTGGGTTGCAGCTGGTAGCGTCCGGGTGTGCGCTCCAGTGCCGCGGTTAGCAGCGCCAGGGCATAGGCTTCGGGGTCAATGCCGTCCGAGTGCAGCGGGTAGTTCAAGCGTTCTGCGGCATGGGCTGTTGCCAGGTTGCACAACGCCACCATCAGCAGTGCCTGTAGGTAGTTGGGCCAGGTGCGTTGCCGGTGGGTCGGGGCTGAAGGCATTGCTGCAATCCTGGTTTCTGAACTAGACCTCAGTGTAGTGAGTCAATTGTGCTCACGTCTTCAAGGAGGGTTGGGGTTTGAGGCGACTTGCATTGAGTCTTGCGGTTTTAGTCACTGTTTGCAGCCCGTTGGCGCTGGCCCGCGATTACCGTTTTAGCGATGCCCATCTGCATTACGTCGATTTTTTTCAGGAAAGCGCGGGCATGACCGAGCTGCTGGAGCAGATGGCGGCAGGTAATATCGAGCATGTGATGCTCTCGGGTATTCCGGTGGCGAAGAAGTGGGATGAAGATGAACCCAAGCGGCCGCGCTACTACGCTGGCGACGATGCCAACGCTTATTGGTACAGCGCCACCGATGTGCTGGTGGCGCATGCCTACAAGCAGGTGCCGGCTGAGCAGCGCAAGCGTCTGCATCCATTTCTCTCTGGCTTCAACCCGAACGACAAAAATGCCGATGCGCATATCCGCCGTATGCTCGAACTCGATCCTGGGCTATGGCAGGGCATCGGCGAGATTTTTACCCGCCATGACGACCTTACGGCGCTGATCCATGGTGATGCGCCACGGGCTAACAACGAGGCCCTGGCGCGAGTCTTTCATTTGGCCGCCGAGTACGATCTGCCGGTGATGCTGCACTCCAACATCACCTCCAAGCGCGAGCGCAATCCACTGTATTTGCAGGAAATCGAAGACCCGTTGCGCAATCACCCGCATGTGCGTTTTATCTGGGCGCATGCCGGCACCAGCAAGGAAATCCATCGCCATCAGGAGAAGCTGGATTTTCTTTTGCCAACGCTTGAGCGGATGCTCAAGCAATACCCCAATTTGTATGTCGACCTGTCCTGGACCATGTTGCAGCCGTACCTGTTGGATGCCGACGGCAAGCCTGACCCTGAATGGCTGATGTTGGTCAGCAGCTACCCCGCGCGCTTTATGCTGGGCTCCGATGTGGTTGGGCGCTTTGATGGGCTGGGTGAATACCTGAGCGGTTTTACCCCCTTTCTTGATGCCTTGCCGGCGGACGTGGCGCAGCAGGTGGCGCGTGACAACTTTCTCGCGGTGCTGCCGCGCAAGGTGCAGGCCGAGTTGGCTGAATAAGGCTGTCATGGCCTTGTCACACGGGTGTCATAGGCTCGCGCCATCTAAACAAGGAGCGCGACATGCAATACACCCGTTTCAGTGCCTTGGCGGCATGCGTCTTGATCAGTGGCCTGGTGCAGGCCGAAGTGCGGGTTCAAGGCCCGGTGGAATATGGCGTCTTCGCCAGCGATTACCAGGATTTTCAGGAGGGTGAGCGCGTCCTGACCCGCAGCAACCAGCAGATTGAACCCGGTGACGAGATTCCCGCCAAGCTCGGCACCAAATTCGGTGTGCGCTACAGCCTGACGGGTAAAACGGCCAGTGAAGCGCCGCTGACTCTGCTGTACCTCACCCCTGGGGTGATCACCCCGGATGGCAAGCGCCATGACAAATTTGTGGTGACGCAAAAGCTGGTTCCCGGTGCACCGCAGGACGTGATGGCCTTCGAGTTCACCGATAGGCATGAAGTGGTGCCGGGTGAATGGCACTTTATGGTGTTCCAGGAGGATCGCAAGCTGCTGGAACAGCGCTTTACCGTACGCTAAAGCTTCTTTAAGTGGTAACGCTAAACCCGGGCTCTGGCTCGGGTTTTTTATGTTCAAGGGGTCAAGAATCCAATGCTAGAGTCGATACGGAGTCTGTAGATATTGGCTGAAGGTCTTAAGGCATTCATAAGGATAATGGCCATATGCTATCGAATAAGCTGCTTCAGAACCGTAAAGGACAGCCGTGATGACCCTAAGAAACCTGAATATTGCGCCCAGAGCATCGCTGGGCTTTGGCCTGGTGGCGTTGCTGGTGCTGGTACTCGGCGGCTTTTCGCTGCTGCAGATGGCCGAAATGAACAAGCAGTCGGAGCAGGTAAATGAAAACTGGCTGCCCAGCATTCTGAGCCTGGGTGAAATGAGTCAAGATGTTCTGCGGCTGCGTGCCTTGACCCTGCGCTTGATGCTCAACAGTGACGAGAGCATGGCGCGGCAAAATCTGGCTCGCGTCGAAGAGCTCCGCAGTCATCTTGGCAAGGCGCAAGGCACTTATGAAAAACTGATTTCCAGTGCTGAAGAAAGAAGCGCTTACGGGCGTTTCAAACAGGCTGAAAGTAGCTATCTGCAAGAGCAAAGCAAGATCGTCGAAGCCATACGGCAAAACGATTTGGATGCGGCCCTGGCGGTTGCCAATGGTCCGCTCAACGGTCACGCCGACAGTATGGCCAAGGCGCTGGTCGAGCTTTCTGAAATTAACCGGGTTGGCGCCGGTGCCGCTGCTGACGCAGCTGAGGCGGTATTCACCAGTGCACGGATGTGGGTGATCCTGATGATCGCCCTGGCGCTTGGGCTGACCGTGATTCTGGCGCTGTTGCTGACCCGCAGCATTGTCAGCCCGCTGAGTGAAGCAGTGCGGGTCGCTGAGGTAGTGGCCAGCGGTAATCTGACCCAGGCCATCGATGTTCAGGGCTCGGACGAGCCGGCCCGACTGTTGGGCGCCTTGAAGACCATGCAGCAAAGCCTGCGCAGCACCATCCAGAACATTTCCGACTCCTCGACGCAGCTGGCCTCGGCTTCGGAAGAACTCAGTGCGGTGACGGAAGACTCCACCCGGGGCCTGCACCAGCAGAACAACGAAATCGAACAGGCGGCCACTGCGGTCAACGAGATGACCAGCGCCGTGGAAGAAGTCGCGCGCAATGCGGTGAGCACCTCCGAAGCCTCCAGCGAATCCAACCGCACCGCCCAGCACGGTCGTGAGCAGGTGCGGCAGACGGTCGATTCGATCAGCCACCTGGCCGAAGACGTCACCAACACCGCCACTGAAGTGGAACAGCTGGCAGGGCAGGTGCGTGACATCAGCAAGGTCCTGGATGTGATCCGCTCGATTGCCGAGCAGACCAACCTGCTGGCCCTTAACGCCGCGATCGAGGCGGCGCGTGCTGGCGATGCCGGGCGTGGTTTTGCCGTGGTGGCCGATGAAGTGCGCGCTCTGGCGCATCGCACACAGCAGTCGACCCGCGAAATCGAGCAGATGATCAGCGGTATCCAGCAGGGCACCGATAAGGCGGTTAACGCCATGCAGAACAGTAACAGCCGGGCGCGTTCGACCCTGGATGTGGCCAAGGCTGCAGGTCAGGCACTGGATGAAATTGCCGCGGCCATTTCGCAGATCAACGAACGTAACCTGGTGATCGCCAGTGCCTCGGAAGAGCAGGCCCAGGTGGCCCGTGAAGTGGACCGCAACCTGGTGAATATCCGCGACCTGTCGATGCAGTCCTCGGCCGGTGCCAATCAGACCAGTGCGGCCAGCCAGGAACTGTCGCGCCTGGCGGTGGACCTGAATGCGCTGGTAGCACGTTTCAGCATCTGATCGACTATTGCTGCACGCATGAAAAAGGGACCCGAGGGTCCCTTTTTCATTGCCGCTAAATGCCGCACCTCAGGAGAGGAAACCGCCATCCACGTTCAGTGCTACACCAGTGGTGTAGCTGGAGGCATCGCTGGCCAGGTACAGCACGGTGCCAGCCATTTCGCTCGGGTCAGCCACGCGTTTGAGCGGGATGCGCTGCAGGGCGACCTTGAGAATAGCGTCGTTCTTGGTCAGCGCCGAGGCGAACTTGGTGTCGGTCAGGCCTGGCAGCAGGGCGTTGCAGCGGATGCCGAACTGCGCGCACTCCTTGGCAAATACCTTGGTCATGCTGATCACGGCGGCCTTGGTCACCGAGTAGATGCCCTGGAACTCGCCAGGGGAGACACCGTTGATCGAAGCCACGTTGATGATGCTGCCGCCACCGTTGGCTTTCATCAGCTTGCCGCCTTCGATGGACATGAAGTAGTAACCGCGGATGTTCACATCGACGGTCTTTTGGAACGCGCCCAGGTCAGTGTCCAGGACGTTGCAGAACTGCGGGTTGGTGGCGGCGTTGTTGACCAGCACGTCGAGGCGACCGAACTGCTCCTTGATCTGCGCGAATACGTTGCTGATCTGCTCCATTTCACCAATGTGGCAGGCAATCGCTGTGGCCTTGCCGCCGTCGGCGATGATCGCGTCTGCGACTTTCTGGCAGTCATCAATCTTGCGGCTCGAGACGATGACGTGAGCGCCTTGCTGGGCCAGCAGTTTGGCAATGGCCTCGCCGATGCCACGGCTGGCGCCGGAGACGAAAGCGATCTTGCCGTCGAGGTCGAACAGATGGGTCTTGGACATGGGGTTTTCCTTTCTTATTGAGAACGTATCCAAAGTCTGCTGCGCGTCGGCCCTGCGGCGTTAAAAACAGTCTCGGAATGCTCATTTACAAAAGTAAACTCCGCTTCCTCGCCTGTTTCTGCCTTGCATGGCTCTAGCTCGCAAGCCTTTGAATGGGTTCTATGAGGCCTGTTCGGCCGTTTACAACTGCGATTTATTGATCACTTGCAGGCTCATCTGCTCCAGCAGTTTGTTCATGTGAATGAACTGCGCGAAACGTTTGTCCTGGGTCTGACCATGGAAGTAGCGGTAATAGATCTGCTGCACGATACCGGCCAGACGGAACAGGCCGTAGGTGTAGTAGAAGTCGATGCTCTTGATCTCGATGCCGGCGCGCTCAGCGTAGTAGTCAGCAAATTGCTGGCGGGTGAGCATGCCCGGTGCATTGCTCGGCTGGCGGCGCATCAGTTGCACCGGAGCCGGGTCGGCGGCTTCGATCCAGTAGGCGAGGGTGTTGCCCAGGTCCATCAGCGGATCGCCAATGGTGGTCAGTTCCCAATCCAGTACGCCGATGATCTGACTCGGGTTCTGTGGATTGAGAATCACGTTATCGAAGCGGTAATCGTTGTGCACGATGCCCGGCTTGTGGTGGTCGGCCGGCATCTTGTCGCGTAGCCAGGCCTTGACCGGCTCCCACAGCGGTGCGTCGGGCGTCAGGGCTTTTTCGTAGCGGTCGCTCCAGCCGCTGATCTGCCGTTGCACATAACCTTCCGGCTTGCCCAGGTCGCCCAGGCCACAGGCCTGATAGTCGACGTTGTGCAGCTCGACCATCTTGTCGATAAAGCTCTTGCACAGCTCGCGGGTCTGCTCGGCGCTGAAGTTCAGCTCGGCCGGCATGTCCGAGCGCAGGATGATGCCGTTGACCCGCTCCATGACATAGAACTCGGCACCGATCACCGATTCGTCAGTGCAGTGCACATAGGCTTTCGGACAATACGGGAAGCCGGCGTTGAGCTGGTTGAGAATGCGGTACTCGCGGCCCATGTCGTGGGCTGATTTGGCCTTGTGACCGAATGGTGGACGGCGCAGTACAAACTCTTTGCCGGGGTATTCAAGCAGGTAGGTCAGGTTCGACGCGCCGCCAGGGAACTGGCTGATGCGTGGCTCGCCGGTCAGGCCCGGGATATGCGCCTTGAGGTACTGGTCGATGATCGCGGCGTCGAGCTCTTCGCCTTCGCGGATACGGGTGGACTGGTCAGTAAGCGCCATGTTTATCCCTTCTGCTTATGATGGGTGCCTAAGATAATTGGTTAATCTAATGCTGCAGCCTGTGGCTCACAAGGATTACCCGCCGTTATAGGTGCGCGTGTTGCTACCTAATCAAGCTGCCTGATTGGCTGTTCTGGTGCGTATTGACGACGAAAAAAAACCGGAGTCGAGGACTCCGGTTTGTTGTGCAACTGTGCTGCTGTTTCCACTTAAACCGGGAACAGTTCACCCAGTTTCATGGCCAGCATCATGTCGCCTTCGGCGCGCAGTTTGCCGGACATGAAGGCTTGCATGCCGTCGGTTTCGCCGCTGGTGATGCCTTTCAGGGTGTCGGTGTCCATGATCAGGGTCACGTTGGCGTTGGCGTTGTCGCCTTTCTCAACGGCGCAGGTGCCGTCTTTGACGATCAGGGCGTAGTTCTCGCCGTCTTCGATGTTGAACTGGAATACCAGATCCAGGCCGGCGGCAGCGCTGGCGTTGAACTTGGAGTGCATGGTTTGGACGATGTCTGCAACGCTCATGATGTTTTCCTTTTTCTTGGGTTTTACTAGCGCCCGTCAGGGTGCAGTGGGCCGGACTCAGCGATAAGTGATGAGTTCCGGCGCCTTCAACAGCTGGAGATGCACATGGCTGTTGAAGGAAGCCAGGCTCACTTGCTTGCCACGAAACTTCAGGCAGCTTAGTGAGGTGTTGACAATTTGCCAGTTCAGCTCGAAAGCCTGTGCTGGCGCGATGCCGGTGATTAGGTGGAGCAGGGCGGTAATAGTGCCGCCTGAGGTAAATATGGCGATGTTCTGTTTGCTGTCTGCCTGCTGTAGCACACGTTCCAGACCACCCTGTACCTGTTCGACGAAAGCCTGCCAGCTTTGCAGGCCAGGTTTGACGTGCTCGCCGCTGACCCACCGGCCAATCAGCTTGGCAAACAGGCGCTGGAATTCGCCACGGTTTTGCGCCGCGTTGCGCAGGATGTGCAACGCTTCGGGTTCTTCTGGAAGCAGGTCAGGGAGCAGGGCGCGGATCACCGCGTCGGCGTCGAATTCATTGAAGGCAGCATCGATCTCCAGCGCAGCGCTTGCCAGTTGAGCATCCTGCAGCTGCTGGAGTGCGGCATTGGCCGTGTGCTGCTGACGACGCAGGTTGCCGCTGACGCTGCGATCAATGCGTGTACCCAGTTGCGCAAGGTGCGCGCCCAGCACTTCGGCCTGGCGAATTCCGATGGGCGATAGCACATCGTAATCGTCGGCACCGAATGAGGCTTGGCCATGTCGAATCAGGTAGATGCTGCCCACGTCCGCTCGATTCCGGTACGTTGAAAGTTTCGCGAGGGTATGAGGAAGCTCAGGAGCTGTCAACGTAAAAACATACGCTTGTTTGAATTGCATCGATGCGCTGAATAGCCAGTCCTCGGCTTGCTGGCCGCCAACCCATGGCCTCGGTATGCTTGCTGACAATCAGCGCGGTCGATGAATGGGCGCTGCCATAGGATTGAGGGGGGAATACGTGGAGTTTTTTGCAGAGTACATCGGCTTTCTGGCCAAAACGGTCACAGTGCTTGTCGCCATTGTGGTGGTGCTGGTCACTATTGCCGCCCTGCGCAGCAAGGGCCGCCAGGGTTCGGGCCAGCTGCAGGTGAACAAGCTCAATGACTTCTTCAAGCAGCTGCAACAGCGTGTCGAGCATGCGGTGCTCGACAAGGATCAGCTGAAGGCTGCGGCCAAAGCCGAAGCCAAGGCAGCCAAGCTGGAGAAAAAAGCCGGTACGCAGAAACCGCGTGTCTATGTGCTGGATTTCGATGGCGACATCAAAGCCTCGGCCACCGACAGCCTGCGCCATGAAATCACTGCTTTACTGAGCATGGCTACACCGCAGGACGAAGTGGTGCTGCGTCTGGAAAGCGGTGGTGGCATGGTACACAGCTACGGTCTGGCCTCTTCGCAGCTGGCACGTATTCGTCAAGCGGGCGTGCCGCTGACCATCTGTATCGACAAGGTTGCGGCCAGTGGCGGCTACATGATGGCCTGTATTGGCGAGAAGATCATTTCCGCGCCATTCGCCATTCTCGGCTCGATTGGTGTGGTGGCGCAGCTGCCCAACGTGCACCGTTTGCTGAAGAAGCATGACATTGATTTCGAGGTGCTCACCGCGGGTGAGTACAAGCGCACCCTGACCGTGTTTGGTGAGAACACCGATAAAGGCCGGGAGAAATTTCAGGACGATCTGGAAACCACCCACGAGTTGTTCAAAGGTTTTGTCGCGCGTTACCGGCCACAACTGGATATCGATCAGATTGCCACCGGTGAAGTCTGGCTAGGCCTGGCAGCGCTGGAGAAACAGCTGGTGGATGAGCTGAAAACCAGCGACGAGTACCTGGCTGAACGGGCGAAAAGTGCTGAGCTGTTTCATCTGCACTATGCCGAGAAGAAAACCCTGCAGGAGCGTGTAGGACTGGCGGGCAGCGTAGCGCTGGATCGCTTTGTGCTGAACTGGCTGAGTCGTTTGAATCAGCAGCGCTTCTGGTAATAACGCCTTCATACAGAGGAATAAGATGAGCAAGTTCAGTGCATTGCAAGCCCGTGAAAGTGCTACGGGCGGTTTCGAACAGGTGATTGTGCAGCGCGATATCGGCGACTTGCCGGCCGGTGAACTGCTGATTCGGGTCAAGTACTCCTCGCTCAACTACAAGGATGCACTGTCAGCCAGTGGCAACCGTGGCGTGACCAAGAGCTTTCCGCATACCCCGGGTATCGACGCTGCAGGTGTGGTGGAAGCGTCCAGCGTGGCTGAATTCAGCGTGGGTGATGAGGTGATCGTCACCGGTTATGACCTGGGCATGAACACCTCGGGCGGCTTTGCCCAGTACATTCGGATTCCGGCCAACTGGGCGCTGAAGCGTCCCAAGGGCTTATCCCTACGTGAAGCCATGGTGCTCGGCACTGCTGGTCTGACGGCGGCGCTGTGTGTCGACAAGCTGGAGCAAAGCGGCCTGAGTCCGGATACCGGCCCTGTACTGGTGACGGGGGCTACGGGTGGTGTAGGCAGTGTCGCCGTGGCCCTGCTGACCTCGTTGGGCTATCGCGTCGCGGCCTCGACGGGCAAGGCGGAGCAGGCCGATTACCTCAAGGCCCTTGGCGCACAGCAGGTTGTGCTGCGTAGCGAGCTGCAGGAAGGCACTGATAAGCCGATGCTCAAGGAGCAGTGGGCGGGCGCCGTGGACTGTGTGGGCGGGGACATCCTGTTCAACGTGGTCAAGTCGCTGCGCTACGGCGCTAGCGTGGCTTGCTGTGGGCTGACGGCCGGGGTCGGCTTCAAGGGCAGTGTACTGCCGTTTATCCTGCGCGGAGTGAACCTGCTGGGGGTCGACTCTGTAGAGCTGCCGCTGGTGGTCAAGGCCTCGATGTGGGACAAGCTGTCGTTGCAATGGAAGGTCAACCTCGATGCACTGGTCAGCGAGGTAACGCTTGAGCAACTGCCGGCAACCATTGCGCAAATCCTCGCGGGCAAGCAGGTCGGGCGTGTGCTGGTCAACCTGGCTTGATTGCTAGCGTGTCTGATAAGGCCCGGCATTTCCGGGCCTTTGTATTTCCGGGGTTCAGGCCTGACTGACGTACATGGTGATGTCTGCACGGAACACTGCTTTGTCGCCGACAAAGGCTTGCACAGGCACAGTGACGTCACCCAGCTGGTTCCAGTCGATGGCGCTGCCATCGGCCACGGCGCGAATATCACCATCAGCCTTGGTCAGGTATTCCACAGTCATTCCGCGCGGAATCCAGCGGCAACCCTTGGGGATCGACGCGTCAGTCATAGTCCCTGCAGCCAGTTCGGCGGCGTTGCACAGGGCAATCGCGTGTACGGTGCCAATGTGGTTGAGCACTTCGCGACGTTTGGGAAAGGTGACTTCGGCGTAGCCTGGGCGCAGCTCAACGAACTGTGGGGCGATGCTGGCGAAGTAGGGCGCGACCTGGCCGATCATGGTGCTGAACTGCGCCGGGCCTGCCTGTTGGAACATCTGTAACATCTGGCTCATGGACTTCTCCTGGGCGGATTGAGGTGATGGATTGAGTGCGCGCCAGGGCAGTGTACAAATATTAGAATTAAATTCTAGAATTATTTTCTTGTTGATTGCTGTACGAGGAAAGCATGGCTCGTCGTTCCCGCAAAGATGAAATCCTCCAGGCCGCGCTGGCCTGCTTTACCGAGGTCGGAGTTGATGGCACCACCATCGAGATGATCCGTGATCGTTCCGAGGCCAGTATCGGCAGTCTGTATCACCATTTCGGCAACAAGGAACGGATCATCGCCGCGCTCTATCTGGCAGGTACGGCGGAGTATGCAGCGATGCTGGAAGAAGGCTTTGCCACGGCTGACAGTGCTGAGGCTTGCGTCAAGTTGCTGGTCACCAGCTATGTCGACTGGGTGGTGGCCAATCCTGATTGGGCGCGCTTTGTTCTGCACAGCCGCAGCCGGGTTGAGGCGGGGGAAATGGGGGAGCAACTGCGTGAAGCCAACCGCGAGCACTTTCAGCGCATCTTTGCTGCGCTCTCGCGTTACCGCGAAGAGGGGCTGTTCAAGGCCATGCCGGTGGACTGTTTTGCTTCGGTCATTATCGGGCCAACCCACGACCTCTCGCGTAACTGGCTGGCGGGGCGTACGCAGACGCAACTGGCGGATTGTCGCGAGTTATTGGCGCAGCTGGCCTGGGACAGCGTGAGAGCCTGAAACTAAAAAGCCCCGCGATACGGGGCTTTTTAGTGCTGAGCCGATCAGGCGCGGCGGCGGAACAGCGGCAGCGGCTGATCCGTGGAAGCCTGATACACCTCGCGAAACTCTTCGAAGGCTTTCAAGGCATCCTGCGGGTCTTTGTCCTCACGCAAGGCGAAGGCATCGAAGCCCACGCGCAGGTAGGAGAACAGTTGATCACGCAGTACATCACCGATAGCGCGCACTTCACCCTTGTAGCCATAGCGATTGCGCAGCAGGTAGGCCGTGGAGCAGTGGCGGCCGTCGGTGAAGGCCGGGAAGTTCAGCGCGATGACCTGGAAGTTGTCCAGTTGATCGGCGATTTCCTCGATTTCCTCACCGGCATCCAGCCACACACCCAGGCCGCCATCGCGAGCCTTGAGTGCGGTACTGTGCTCAACCCAGAGGGCCAGCGGCACAATCAGGTCGTCGCAGTTGGAGATACCATCCAGCGTGGCGTCTTTGGGCAGCAGGTGCCAGCTTTCGTCGACCAACTGACCGTTCTTAATGATTCGCTGCATATACGCGCTCCTTGAACGGGTCGACACCGATACGGCGGAAGGTGTCGAGGAAACTCTCTTCTTCATTGCGGCGTTCGACGTAGACCTTGACGATCTTGTCGATCACATCGGCCATGTCGGCTTCGGCGAAGGAGGGGCCAAGGATCTGCGCCAGGCTGGCATCACGACCGGCGCTACCGCCGAGTGATACCTGGTAGAACTCCTGACCTTTCTTGTCCACCCCGAGGATGCCGATGTGGCCGACGTGGTGATGGCCGCAGGCGTTCATGCAGCCGGAGATATTCAGGTCGATATTGCCCAGGTCGAACAGGTAATCCAGGTCGTCGAAACGGCGCTGGATGGCCTCGGCAATCGGGATCGACTTGGCGTTGGCCAGGGAACAGAAATCGCCGCCGGGGCAGCAGATGATGTCGGTAAGCAGGCCGACGTTTGGCGTAGCAAAACCGTTTTCACGCAGCTCGCCCCAGAGGGTAAACAGCTGCGCCTGCTCGACGTCGGCGAGGATGATGTTCTGGTTGTGGCTGTTACGCACTTCACCAAAGCTGTAGCGATCGGCCAGGTCGGCAATTGCATCAAACTGCTTGTCGGTGACATCGCCTGGCGCCACGCCGGTCGGTTTCAACGACAGGGTAACGGCGATATAACCCGGCTTCTTGTGGGCGAAGGTATTGCGTTGACGCCAGCGGGCAAAGCCCGGGTGTTCGGCATCCAGGGCCGCCAGTGCGGCATCCTGATCCTCGAGGGCTTTGTAAGCCGGGTCGATAAAGTGCGCGGAAACCCGTGCTACTTCAGCTTCGGTCAGGGTGGTCGGGCCGTCTTTCAGGTGCGCCCACTCGGCATTTACGCGCTCAGCGAACACTTCAGGGGTGAGGGCCTTGACCAGAATCTTGATGCGCGCCTTGTACTTGTTATCGCGACGGCCATAGCGGTTGTACACACGCAGGATGGCGTCGAGGTAGCTGATCAGGTGCTGCCACGGCAGGAACTCGTTGATAAAGCTGCCAACGATCGGGGTACGGCCGAGGCCGCCACCGACGGAGACGCGGAAGCCCAGCTCGCCGGCATCGTTGCGTACGGCTTCCAGGCCAATATCGTGCACTTCAATCGCTGCACGGTCGCTCACTGCGCCATTAACCGCAATCTTGAACTTGCGCGGCAGGTGGGTGAACTCGGGGTGGAAGGTCGACCACTGGCGGATGATCTCGCACCAGGGGCGCGGGTCGATGATTTCATCCTTGGCCACGCCAGCGAACTGGTCGGTGGTGGTGTTCCGGATGCAGTTGCCGCTGGTCTGGATCGCATGCATCTGCACGGTAGCCAGCTCGGCGAGAATCTCGGGAACGTCTTCCAGATCCGGCCAGTTGAACTGCACGTTCTGCCGGGTGCTGATGTGCGCGTAGCCCTTGTCGTAGTCACGGGCAATCTTGGCCATCATGCGCACCTGCGCCGAGGACATCAGGCCGTACGGCACGGCAACGCGCAGCATGGGCGCGAAGCGTTGGATATACAGGCCATTCTGCAGGCGCAGCGGGCGGAATTCTTCGCCGCTCAGTTCGCCAGCCAGGTAACGGCGGGTTTGATCGCGGAACTGCTTGACGCGGTCTTCGACGATTTGTTGATCGTACTGGTCATATACGTACATGGAGTGTCCTGTTATCAGGCTTTTACAGCTAATCAGCGCGCACGGCCGCGCACTCCCTGCGGAGCCGGAGGAAGATACCAGCTCAGGGTTATGCGCAAAAGTGATGTTTGAGTATATGGAAAGAACTTAAAGGGATAAGGCGGCCGTTGAACATAGCCCCATGGCTTGAGTAGGCGAGCATGCTGGTCTTAACTGCACATGACGATGCACCCATAAACACAACAAGAGGGGTAGTCCATGAGTGAGCACAGTGAAGGGGATAATGCTGACAGCGTGGTCGATGCCAAGGCCATCTTTGCCTTGATTCTGATCTTCGTCGCCACTGCGGTGTTCTGGGTCAGCCAGCAGTAAGACCCGGCGACCAGTACACAAAAACGGGCATCAATGGGTCGATGCCCGTTTTTATTGCGCAGTGCGCAGCTTCAATGGCAGCTAAGGCTGTCGGCCTGACGGTAGAGCATCAGCAGTTTGCGGGTGATGGTCTGCTGGATATCGTCACGTTCGAAGGTCGACAGGCGTGTCAGGCGACCGACTTGCAGGCGATGCAGGTGAATGTAGGGCATCTGCTGATCGAACTCGCGCAGGTCACCTTTCATCATGATCGGCAGGAAAATGTCCCCCGCCTTTTTCTGATTGCTGATGATCTGCGCCAGGGCGGGTTTGAATGGCATGGTCTTTGGCGCCGGGCCGCCTTCCTTGATCATCGTGGTCAGCAGCAGGCCAGGCTTGTTCAGCACCACACCGGGCAGCACACAGAGCCCGGTCTTGCGCACGGCCAGCGCTTCGATGCCATTCAGGGTGTCGTGAAACGCATAGGGGTTGGGCAGCACCACCATCTTGCGCCCCAGGTCGCTGGGAAAGTGCAGGTCATAGTTGGTGTACAACTGGCGGGTCGATTCCGAGTAGACGCACAGGCGGTTCTCGAACAGCTTGATAAAGCGCTCGGCCAGCTCGCGCCTGGCAATGCTGTCCAGGTCCCAGATCAGGTCCTGGTTCTGCGGTTTGCTGAGGTCGACTTCCTGATGTTCCATACTGCTCATTTAGTATTTATACCCTGAACTGTCCCAGCAGCCTGTTCAGTTGTTCAGCAAGCTGGCCTAGGTGCTGCCCGGCGTCGCTGGATTGTTGTGCTGCCAGGGCATTGTTATGAGCCAGGCTGGCCGCCTGGGTGACATTCTGGTTGATGTCTTCGACCACGTGCGATTGTTGCAGCGTCGCGCTGGCGATGGAAGCGTTCAAACTGGTGAGGTTGCGCAAACCGCTGGCAATCTGGGTGAGGCTGACGCCTGCCTGACTGGCCTGCTCGATGGTTAGTTGTGAGGCTTTGCTACTGTCGTTGATGACTTTGACGGCGGCCTCCGAGTTACCTTGCAGGCGTTCAATCATCACCTGGATTTCGGCGGTGGATTTCTGCGTGCGCTGCGCCAGTAGACGGACTTCGTCGGCTACGACTGCAAAGCCACGGCCTTGCTCGCCAGCCCGGGCTGCCTCAATGGCGGCGTTGAGTGCCAACAGGTTGGTCTGCTCGGCAATCGAGCGAATCACTTCCAGCACGCTGCCGATCTGCGTGCTTTCCTGAGCCAGGGCTTGAATGACTTCGACAGCCTGACTGATGGTGGCGGACAGTTCGGTGATCTGTCGCAGACTGCTTTCGATGTTCTGCTGGCCCTGCCGCGCCTGATCTTCGGCGGCATGCACTTCTGATGAAGCATGTTCGGCGTTCTTCGCCACATCCTGCACGCCATAGGTGACCTGGTTGATTGCCGTGGCCACCAGTTCCATCTGCTGTGATTGCTGCTCACTGTGCTGCTGCGCCTGGCTGGAAATCTGCCCGAGTTCGCGGGCGGCTACATCGAGCTTGCCGGCGGAGTCGAGTGACTGGCGGATCACCTGGCGCAACTTCTCGGTAAACACATTGAAATGGCGGGACAGGGCGGACAATTCATCGCTGCCATGGGTGTCCAGGTTGCGCGTCAGGTCGCCGTCGCCGCTGGCGATATTGGCCATGGCGCTGACGGCCTGTTGCAGTGGCTGGGTGATGCTGCGCACGATCAGCACCACCAGCAACGCCACCAAGATGGCAATGCCGAGGCCGATAATCAGCGCTTTCAGGGCCTGGGTCTGGAACTCGGCCTGGACATCATCGACGTACACCCCTGAACCAATAATCCAGCCCCAGGGCTGGAACAGTTCGACATAGGACACCTTGGGCACCGGATCGCTGGCGCCAGGTTTGGGCCAGCGGTAGTTCACCTGGCCGGCGCCCTTGCTCTTGCTGATGGCCACCATCTCATTGAACAGCGCTTTGCCGTCAGGGTCCTTGAAGCCCGAGAGGTTCTGCCCCTCAAGTTTGGGGTTGGTGGGGTGCATGATCATTACGGGCGTCTGATCGTTGATCCAGAAGTATTCCTGGCCGGCATAGCGCAGGCCGCGAATCGCCTCCATGGCCTGTTTCTGTGCCTGTTCACGGGGCAGGCTGCCTGCTGTTTCCAGACCATGGAAGTATTTCAGAATTCCGGCAGCGCTCTGCACGACATGCTGGGTCTTCTCACTCTTGGCGGCATACAGGTCGGTGTGGATTTGCTGCAGTAACAGTGCGCCCTGGATCACCAGCATCAGGATGGACACTGCCAGAATCAGCCACAGGCGCCGATTGATGGGTAGGCTGCGCAAGCTGTTCATGGGGCTAAGCTCTCTTCTGTTTTTGTGAGGCGCTCTTATAGGCTGACCACGCTGTTTTCCTACGTTAGACCTTAGGCTAATTGGCGAATAAGCACAGTGTAGAAGGCCAATGGCCAGCAATTGTCTGGCGGCGGGCGGTTCCAGCCCCCAGGGTTGGCAGCACTGTGGCTGCATGTTCTCTGTTAGGATTTGCGCCACTGTTTGTTAAGTGTGTGATTTGGCTGTTTTTTCTGTGCGAGGGAACCTTTACTCGTAAAGGTTGTCGACGCACTCGCGGGTTCATCATCGTTGTTGTTCGTGCCAAAAACGCACGTGTTGGGGAGTGGGGATGGATCTTTGGGTTGCCTTGCAGGCATTTATTTTGGGTGTGGTGGAAGGGCTGACCGAGTTTCTGCCGATTTCCAGCACCGGGCATCAGATTATCGTCGCTGACCTGATTGGTTTTGGCGGCGAGCGGGCGATGGCGTTCAACATCATCATCCAGCTTGGGGCGATTCTGGCGGTGGTGTGGGAATACCGACGCAAGATCTTCGACATCGTCATCGGCCTGCCGAAAGAGCAGCAGGCGCAGCGCTTTACCGCCAACCTGCTGATCGCCTTTCTGCCTGCGGTAGCTTTGGGCGTTCTGTTTGCCGATCTGATTCACCATTATTTGTTCAACCCGATCACTGTGGCCCTGGCCTTGGTCATCGGTGGTGTGATCATGCTCTGGGCCGAGCGGCGCACGCACCTTGTGCACGCGGAAAGTGTCGATGACATGACCTGGAAGGACGCCCTGAAGATCGGTTTTGCTCAGTGCCTGGCGATGATTCCTGGTACGTCACGTTCCGGCGCGACGATTATCGGCGGTCTGCTGTTTGGCCTGTCGCGCAAGGCCGCCACCGAGTTCTCCTTCTTTCTCGCCATGCCGACCATGGTCGGTGCCGCGGTGTATTCCGGCTACAAATACCGTGACCTGTTCCAGGCCAGCGATCTGCCGGTATTCGCCATCGGTTTTATCACCTCGTTTGTCTTCGCCATGATCGCGGTGCGGGCGCTACTCAGCTTTATCGGCAAGCACAGCTATGCAGCCTTTGCCTGGTATCGCATTGGTTTTGGTTTGCTGATTCTGGCGACCTGGCAGTTGCAGTGGATTGATTGGAGCACGGCGCAGCCGTGATTGCTGTATTCGGCAGATGGATTAAAGGCGCACCTCGGGGTGCGCCTTTGTCATAGTGGCCTCGGTTAATGGAGGCGTGTATGCATCAGCTTGAGCAGCAAATCCTTCAGGTCAACGGCATCGATCTGAGCCTTTACAGTGCTGGCCCAGCAGCGGGACGTCCGGTCTGGTTGCTGCACGGCTTTCCCGAGTGTTGGCATTCCTGGCGCCAGCAGATTGCTCCCTTGGCTGCGGCCGGTTACCGCGTGCTGATCCCGGAAATGCGTGGCTACGGCCTGAGCAGCGCGCCACGTGATTCGGCGGCCTACGATGTGCTGACGATCTGCGGTGATATTCAGGCGGCCATGGGTCAGCTGGGGCAGCAGCAGGTCTGTGTCGTCGGCCACGACTGGGGCGCACCAATTGCCTGGCATTTAGCCCTGCTTGAACCTGAACGGGTGCAGGCCGTGGTCGGCATGGCGGTGCCGTTTGGCGGTCGACCCCGACAGCCGGCCATCGAGATCATGCGCCAGCTGTATGCCGGACGCTTTCATTACATCGTGCATTTTCAGCAGCCGGGCGTGGCTGAGGTGGAAATGGATGCTGATATTGCGCGGACTTTGCGCATGATGATGCACAACACTTCCGCCGCCGTACCCAAGGATCACTTCCTGCAGGAAAAAACCGCCGATGCGGGGTTGTTTGACGGCATGCAGGACCCTGGCACGCTGCCCGCCTGGTGTGATGCGTCGGCGTTCGAACTCTACGTGCAGACTTTCCAGGAGCGCGGCTTCTATGGTGCGCTGAACTGGTACCGCAATTTCGAGCGTAACTGGCAGCGTACCGAGGCATTGGCTGAGCGGCAGGTCGAGCAGCCTGCGCTATTTCTGCTGGGCGATATGGACCCGGTGGGCACATTGGAGGCCTATACCCTCAAGCAGATGCCCAAGCGGGTTCCCCGGCTGGAGTCGCATGTTCTAGAAAACTGCGGGCATTGGATTCAGAACGAGCAGGCTGAGCAGGTCAATGCCTTGCTGTTGGACTTTCTGCAGCGCCACTATCGCGCGTAAAGCTCTGGGATGACGTGATGGAACAGCGTGGCCGGTTACGCAACTGGAATGACGACAAGGGCTTCGGCTTTATTCAGCCGGAGCAGGGCGGTGCAGAGCTCTTCGCGCATATCTCGGCCATGCGCGGTGACCGTCGCCCGGTTGCCGGCGATCAGGTGCTGTATGTCGCCGGCCAGGATGCCCAGGGCCGGGCGCGCGCCGAGCATATCCGCCTGGCCGGTGAACTGGCGCTGGATCGTCCGGCCATTCGCCGTAAACCGCGCGCAGATAAACCGCTAATCAAGTCAGCTGCTAAGCCAGCAAATAAGCCCAGGATGCGGACGAAGCGCAGCCACGACTCCGGGCCGATTCAGCATCTACCGGCGAAAATGGCGCTGTTGATTCTGCTCTGTGTGTTGCCGCTGCTGGGTGGTTGGCGCGTGCTGACGCAGTTTGGTGTGGTCTGGGTGTTGTTGGCTTATCCGCTGGCCAGCATGATCAGCTTTGTGCAGTACTGGCACGACAAATCCAGCGCCCAGGCTGGTCGCTGGCGCACGCCGGAAAATATTCTGCATGGGGTCGCGCTGCTCGGTGGATGGCCGGGCGCGCTGGTGGCGCAGCAGTGTTTCCGACACAAGACGCGTAAGGCATCCTTCCAGTTGGTGTTCTGGTCGATTGTGGTTTCACACCAGGTGATATGGATTGACTGGCTGTTGCTCGATGGCCAGTTGTTGATGGTTGTGTTGCACGCCTTACACCGCTAGATCGGTTGCTCCCAACGGCTGACGGCTTCGCTGAGGTGTTCGATCCAGGCGCGGACGGCCGGCATCACCGACATCGAGATGAAGGCCTGGCTTATGGTGAAGAGCCGCGCATGCGCAGATCGCCGGGTTGTTCGCCACTGCATAAGGCGGTACAAACGAAAAGCCCGCTCAATGAGCGGGCTTTTTTATACTGGTTATAGACCGGTCAGACGATCACGCCCTGGCTGCGCAGGTAGTCGTCGTAGCTGCCGCTGAAGTCGGTCACGCCGTTTTCCGACAGCTCGATGATGCGGGTGGCCAGGGAGCTGACGAACTCGCGGTCATGACTGACGAAGATCAGCGTGCCTGGATAGTTCTCCAGTGCCAGGTTGAGAGCCTCGATGGATTCCATGTCGAGGTGGTTGGTCGGTTCGTCCATCAGCAGCACGTTGGGCTTCTGGCAGGCCAGTTTGCCGAACAGCATGCGGCCTTGCTCACCACCGGACAGCACCTTCACCGATTTCTGGATTTCATCGGAGGAGAACAGCATGCGGCCGAGGGCGGCGCGAATATTCTGCTCGCCTTGGGTCCACTGGCCCATCCACTCGAACAGCGTGTCATCGGCTTCGAAGTCGTGGGCGTGGTCCTGGGCGTAGTAACCCAGTTCGGCACTGTCGGTCCACTTCACGGTGCCGGCGTCCGGGGTCATTTCACCA
Organism: Pseudomonas cimarronensis; assembly: GCF_049331905.1. Lineage (GTDB taxonomy): Bacteria > Pseudomonadota > Gammaproteobacteria > Pseudomonadales > Pseudomonadaceae > Aquipseudomonas. Next base: position 2,621,731 of record NZ_CP186283.1, read on the forward strand.
ACCAGAGTACGCAGCAGGGTGGTCTTGCCGATGCCGTTGGGGCCGATGATCGCCACGCGCTCGCCGGCTTCTACGGTGAAGCTGAAATTCTTGAACAGCACCTTGTCGTCGAAGGCCTTGGACAGTTTGTCCAGGGTCACGGCCTGGCGGTGCAGCTTCTTGTTCTGGTCGAAGCGGATAAATGGGCTGACGCGGCTCGATGGCTTGACCTCGGCCAGCTGGATCTTGTCGATCTGCTTGGCGCGGCTGGTGGCCTGCTTGGCTTTCGAGGCGTTGGCCGAGAAGCGGCTGACGAAGGTCTGCAGCTCGGCGATCTGTGCCTTCTTCTTGGCGTTGTCGGCCAGCAGTTGCTCGCGCGACTGGGTGGCGGCCGTCATGTACTCGTCGTAGTTGCCCGGGAACAGGCGCAGCTCGCCGTAGTCCAGGTCGGCCATGTGGGTGCAGACCGAGTTGAGGAAGTGACGGTCGTGGGAAATGATGATCATGGTGCTGTTACGCGCCGTGAGGATGTTTTCCAGCCAGCGGATGGTGTTGATGTCCAGGTGGTTGGTCGGCTCGTCGAGCAGCAGCACGTCCGGGTCGGCGAACAGCGCCTGGGCCAGCAGCACGCGCAGCTTCCAGCCGGGGGCGACTTCGCTCATCGGGCCGAAGTGCTGTTCGAGTGGAATGCCCAGGCCAAGCAGCAGCTCGCCCGCACGGGATTCGGCGGTGTAGCCGTCCATCTCGGCGAACTCGCCCTCCAGTTCGCCCACCTTCATGCCGTCTTCTTCGCTCATTTCTGCCAGCGAATAGATGCGGTCACGTTCGGCCTTGACCTTCCACAGCTCGGCGTGGCCCATGATCACGGTGTCGATCACGTTGAACTCTTCGTAAGCGAACTGATCCTGACGCAGCTTACCCAGGCGCACGTTCGGCTCCAGCATCACCTGGCCAGCCGAAGGCTCCAGATCACCACCGAGAATTTTCATGAAGGTCGACTTGCCGCAACCGTTGGCGCCAATCAGGCCGTAACGGTTGCCGTTGTTGAACTTCACGGAGACGTTTTCAAAGAGCGGCTTGGCGCCGAATTGCATGGTGATGTTGGCGGTGGAGATCACGAATCTTGGTCCAGATAAGCGGGCGCATGGGCGCGAAAGGGGCGCGATTGTAGCGGTTTACGGGCGCAAAGGGCAGGGCATGGGACAGGCGGAGTAGCTATTCGAGCTGTTTGGCCGTGGCGTGGAGCATGTTTGAGTGCTGCTCTGGCGAACGTCCTGTCAATGCGGAAAGCCCAACTGGCTATCGGTCCAGGCCTGCGCCGTAATCTGCCAAGTTCAGCGCGGCCGGCAGGCTAAGACCTTAGGCTGCGACCAAAATGACGGCAGGGTGATTGGCCACTAAGCCAGTTGTACCTGGAGGGGTACGAAAAAGGCGGCTATTGCAGCCGCCTTGTGTGGCATCAGTAGTGCAGTTTGCTGCTCCAGTCCGGATAGTGCGCCGGGCGCTTGAAATGCACGCGGAACTGTTCGGCATTGGCCGCTGAGCTGCTCCAGAGGTACAGGTGCTCTTTCCAGCTGCCGGACGCCCAGTTCTGCAAGTAGTAGTCAGTGCCGCGCACGGTGTCGCGGTCGCGCAGGCGAATGTTGTCGCCATCTTTCAGGCAGCCGCTGTTGTTGGGCAGTTCAATGCGCAGCTGGTTGGATGAGTCACCTGCCTTCATGTAATAGGCGTAGTTACCGCCGCCACCGCCCAGCCACCAGTTGAGCCAATAGCCGGGGTGGCGACGTGATTCGACTTCGATGTAGTCGCCACTGCGAATGCAGAAACTCTCCGGGTGGTACCAGTTGCGCAGGCTGAACAGGCTTTCTGGTTCCAGCCCATTGCCGTTGATCTTTACCCAGTCGTTGGCTTTGCTGCTGCCGGCGCGCAGGGTTTTGCCGGTGGTGGTGCTTTGCAAGATCACCTCGCCGTAGAGGTTTTGTTGCGGCTTGCTGGCGCGGGTTGGCGTCGTGCTGTCGGCGCGGGTAAAGCCGGCGACCGGTGAGTGATCGGAGTAGTCCTGAAATTGCCAGGTCGCACCCGCCAGGTTGACTGTCCAGCGCGGCGCAGGGGTATCCAAGGCCTGGTTGTGCCAGAACGGCAGTTGCCGGTGGTTGCGCGAAACGAAGATGTAATCCAGGTATTCCGGGGCGTGGTTGGGGTATTGGTAGTTGGCGATGCCATTGCGTTTGGTATCAAAGGTGGTGTCGCTGCCGGCATAGCTGTCCGGCGCATTGACCTGCAGGCGGGCGAGCATGTCGTGGTACTCGCTGCTGTTCTTGATGACGTTGAAGTCGCCACCAATAAACACCAGCTGATCAAGGCTAATGCCGCGCGCGCTGATGAAGTTCTGCAGCTCATCAAACTGGCTGGCCCGTACCGCTGCACCTTTGCCATCTGGGCAGCCGGTGTCCGCTGCCTGCGCGTGGGTGCCGATGACATGCACGGCTTGACCATTGCGATTGAGTTTGACGTAGACAAAGCCCTTGTTGGACAGGTAATCCGCCCCGCAACCCTGGCTGTAGACATATTGCACGCGTTGCTCGATTGGCCAGCGGCTGACGATGGCCACGCCGCCGTCTTCCGGGGTGGTGTCCGAATAAGCGCCTAGGGTGGCATCCCAGCCGGTGCGGCTGCGACCGAGTACGGGCGTCTGATACGGGTACTGGCTTTGCAAACCATTGAGCAGAATGGCCGACGCCGGGTTATCGAACAGTTCGTTGAGAATCACCGCATCCTGGCCCTTGATATACGCTGCCTCCGCGATCAGTGCCGCGCGCTGCTGTTGGCCCCAACCCGGTTTTATCGTGCTGGGTAGCAGGAACACGTTATGCGCCAGCAGTTTGAACTGCTCATCCGGGTTTGCCTGGGCAAAGGTCGGGGCGGATAGGGCAAGCGTACTGAAACACAGCAATGACAACAGGCGTCGATGCATGGGGTGGCCTCCGGGTAGGGGAATGGCCAGTCTTCCAGTCACCGTTGAACGCGAAAATGATCGAAAGGTGGGTGGGCTAGACCAGCGCCAGCGCAGTCTGCGTTGAGCGGGTTACAGCGGCATGACGCGGCTGTTACGAAACCGCTGCTGGCGGGTCGAGCAACAGGGCCAGTTTCAGGCGTTTGGGTAGTTTGCCTACCACCAGCTGATGGGAGCGGGTCAGCAGTGCCTGCAGTTCGGTATCGCCGAGCGGGTAAGGTGCGGCCATGCTGATCCAGTGTGCGCGCGCCAGATAAGGCGCTGGGCGGATACCCGGGCGGTCGCAATAGCCGAGAAACAGGTCGGCATCCACCTTGAACGCCAAGCCGTCATGGCTGCCCAGGTGGAACAGGGCGAACATCTTGCTCTCGGCCACCGAGAACACGCGCACGCCGCCCCATTTGATGTCCTCACGGGCACCCGGCAGGCTCAGACAGAAAGCAGCTACGTGTTCAGGCGTCATCTCAGATCACTCGCGGTAGAAAACCTGTACCAGATGGTAGCCAAACTGGCTTTTTACCGGGCCGTGCACTTCACGCACCGGCTTTTTAAAAATCACCTGATCGATGGCGCGCACCATCTGCCCTGGGCGCACTTCACCCAGGTCGCCACCTTTCTTACCAGAGGGGCAGGTGGAGTATTTGCGTGCCAGCACATCGAAGGCTTCGCCGGCGGCGATACGTTTCTTCAGCGCGGCGGCTTCTGCTTCGGTTTTCACCAGAATGTGGCGGGCCATTGCCTTAGCCATGACGGGCTCCTCGGAATTCAGTCAGCATAGTGTGCCAGTATTTTCAGCCACTTAGCGCTTGATTCAGGCTCGCGCCGATTTTCTCGGGAGCGATGCCTAATCTTCGCCTAACGTAATACATCCAACTCGCGGGAAATCTCGTTATGGACCTCAATGCCATGCTGAAAATCCTGTCCAGCCAGGACGGGTCCGACCTGTATCTTTCCACCGGGGCGCCGCCCGCGCCAAGTTCAATGGCGTGCTCAAGGCGCTCAGTGCCGAACCACTGAAGGCTGGGGAAGTGGCGGCCATTGCTGATTCGGTGATGGATAGCGCGCAGCGCGAGGAGTTCGAGCGTGAGCTGGAAATGAACCTGGCCATCTCGATTGCCAGCGTCGGGCGCTTTCGCATCAATATCTTCAAGCAGCGCAACGAAGTGTCGATTGTCGCGCGCAATATCAAGATGGACATCCCCCGGTTCGAGGACCTGAAACTGCCGGAAGTGCTGCTCAAGACCGTGATGGAAAAACGCGGTCTGGTGCTGTTTGTCGGTGGCACCGGCTCGGGCAAGTCGACTTCCCTGGCGGCGCTGATCGACTACCGCAACCGCAACAGCGGCGGGCATATCATCACCATCGAAGACCCGGTGGAGTACGTGCACAAGCACAAGAAGTCGATCATCAATCAGCGTGAAGTCGGCGTGGACACCCGCAGCTTTCACGCGGCGTTGAAGAACACCCTGCGTCAGGCGCCGGACGTGATCCTGATCGGTGAGATTCGCGACCGCGAAACCATGGAACATGCCCTGGCCTTTGCCGACACCGGCCACCTGGCGATCTCCACGTTGCACGCGAACAACGCTAACCAGGCGCTGGACCGCATCATCAACTTCTTCCCCGAAGACCGCCGGCCGCAGCTGCTTAACGACCTGGGTAACAACCTCAAGGCGTTTGTTTCCCAGCGCCTGGTCAAGACCATCGACGGCAAGCGCCGCGCAGCAGTGGAGGTGCTGCTCGGCACCCCAACCATTCGCGACCAGATCAAGCGCAGCGACTTCTCCGAGATCAAGGAAACCATGGAGAAATCGAAAAACCTTGGCATGCAGACCTTCGATCAGGCGCTGATCGATCTGGTCAACGAGGGCTCAATCGATGAAGAAGAAGCGGTGAAGAACGCCGATTCGGCGAACAACGTGCGGCTCAAGCTCAAGCTCTACCGCGACAACCCCGCTGCGCCTGCCGCACCTGTCGCAGCGCCTGCGCCCGTGGCTGCCGCACCTCGTCCAGCCGCAGCACCTGCTGCTTCCGCTGCCGAATGGGGGCTGGAATTGAAGCTGGAAGATATCGAAGAGGAGCAAGTGCCAGAGGACCCCGGTCGCAAGGGCATTTGAAGTCCCGGCTGTGAGCAGGTTATGCGCCGTTAGCGCTCGGGTTGGTAGGCATCCTGAATACGCTGGATCATGCCTTCGGCACGTAGCGCTGCAACGGCCTTGCGCAGATCTTCCTGCAACTGCGCATCACAGTCTTTCGAACAGGCCAGGTACATGTCGGTGCTGGCCAGCACAGGGCTCATCTGCAAGCGATTGTCGCTGTGTGGCCACAGATACAAGCCTTCCGGCACGCCGGTAAACCAGGCATCGACACGCCCCAGTTCAAGCATGCGCGCAGGATTATCGCCAAGCTTGAGGCTGACAATCTGCTCTTCGGTAAACCCATTGCTCTTGAGAATCTCCATCTGCGCGGTGCCATGCCCGACGGCAATACGCCGGTAACGCTGGCGAGCCTCGGCAAAGTCGGCCACCGGCGCATCGAGGCTGAAAAAGGCGCGCTCAAGCGGCATGATCGGGGCGATCCAGCTGTACAACGCTTCGCGCTCCGGGGTACGCGAGAGCGGGATGATCAGCAGATTCTTCCCGCGGCTGACCCGCTGCTGGGCACGAGCCCAGGGGGTGACATGGATATGGCTGAGATAGCCCGCGCGGGCAATTGCGGCTAGCGTCACATCGCCGACCATGCCGTAGCCGCCCTGAAAACTGACAAAAGTCAGTGGTGGCGCGTCCGGCATATGCAGCTCCAACGGTTCCTGTGCTGCTGCACTTAGGCACAGCGAGGTTAGGACAGCGAGACAGATCCAGCGCACAGCCACGGCAGCACTCCAGCAACGACTGGCTTGGAGTATAAGCACTGCGCGCCGGGCTCGGCTGGAGTTTTTGGTACGTCAGTCCCGCAGCTCTGCCAGGTCGCGGTACAGCTCCAGCGCCTGCGGGTTGGCCAGCGCATCGGTGTTTTTTACTGGTTTGCCGTGCACCACGTTGCGCACCGCCAGTTCGACGATCTTGCCGCTGATGGTGCGCGGGATATCCGCCACGGCGATGATCTTTGCCGGCACATGGCGCGGGGTGGTGTTGGCGCGGATCACCTGGCGGATCTGCGTTTGCAGCGCGTCGTCAAGCGATACGCCGTCGCGCAGACGGACAAACAGCACCACACGCACGTCGTCGTCCCACTCCTGGCCGATGGCGATGGATTCCAGTACGGCTTCGACCTTTTCCACCTGGCGGTAGATCTCGGCGGTGCCGATGCGTACGCCGCCGGGATTCAGTACCGCGTCACTGCGGCCGTGAATTACCAGACCGCCGTGGGCAGTGATTTCGGCGTAATCGCCATGGGCCCAGATGCCGGGGAAGGTGTCGAAGTAGGCCGCCTGGAACTTGCTGCCATCGTCATCCTTCCAGAAGCCAATCGGCATGGAAGGGAAATGCTGCGCGCAGACCAGCTCGCCTTTCTCGCCTGTCACCGCTTGGCCGGCGTCATCCCACACCTGAACGTCCATGCCCAGGCCTTTGCATTGCAGCTCGCCGCGCCACACCGGCAACACCGGGTTGCCGAGGGCAAAGCAGGAAACGATATCGGTACCGCCGGAGATGGATGACAGGCAGAGATCGGCTTTGATCTCGCGGTAGACGTACTCGAAGCTCTCGTGAGACAGCGGCGAGCCGGTGGAGAGAATGGCTTTCAGGCGCTGCAGCTTGTGCGTGCTGCCGGGCTTGGCACCGGCTTTTTCCAGGGCCGCGAGGAATTTGGCACTGGTGCCGAAGATGCTGATGTTTTCCGCGTCGATCAGGTCGATCAGGCGCTCGGCCCCTGGGTGGAACGGCGAGCCGTCGAACAGCACCAGGGTCGCGCCCAGGGCCAGGCCGGAGACCAGCCAGTTCCACATCATCCAGCCGCAGGTGGTGTAGTAGAACAGCGTGTCTTCGGCGTGCAGGTCGGTGTGCAGGCCAAGCTCCTTGACGTGCTGCAGCAGGGTGCCTCCGGCGCCATGCACGATGCACTTGGGCACGCCGGTGGTGCCGCTGGAATAGAGGATATACAACGGGTGGTCGAACGGAACCTGGGTGAATTCGGGTTCGCCGCCGGCCTGGTAGAAATCCTGCCACAGCGCGACCTTGGCCGCTGAATGGAAATCGGCTGCCTTGGTCTGGGTGTTGGAGTAGGGCACCACAATCAGTTGTTCAAGCGAGGGCAGGCGGTCGAGGATTTCATTGAGCTTGGTGGTCAGGTCGAGGTTCTTGCCGGCGTAGCGGTAACCGGCGGCGGCGATCAGCACCTTGGGCTCGATCTGGCCAAAGCGGTCGATCACGCCCTGGGTGCCGAAGTCTGGCGAGCAGCTCGACCAGGTGGCGCCCAGGCTGGTGCAGGCGAGCATGCCGACCAGGGTCTGCCAGGTGTTGGGCATAAAGGCCGCAACGCGGTCGCCCATACCTACGCCAGCTTTACGCAGGCTGCGTTGCAGGCCGGCGACATGGGCGGCCAGCTCGGCATAGCTCAGTTGCTCGCGCGAGCCATCTTCACCAATGGCGATCAGGGCCGGGTGGTGATCGCGGCGGCGCAGCAGGTGTTCGGCAAAATTCAGGGTTGCGCCAGGAAACCAGTGGGCGCTGGGCATGGCCGTGCCTTCCTGCAATACGGCGTCGGGTTGTGCACTGAAACGCACCTCGAAGAACTCGACCACCGCCTGCCAGAAGGCTTCACGTTGCGTCACGCTCCAGGCGTGCAGGGCGGGGTAGTCGACCAGCTGCAGGCTGTGGCGCTGATTGACGAAGCGGCGAAAGCTGTCCATTCGTGTCGCCGCAATACGTTCGGCAGAAGGCGTCCACAGGGGCTGTTGCATCGTGCTTCCTCATCATTCTTGTTATGCCGATATTGATGGTCGGCTGGTGCGGCAAGCCTACTGACTGATAGCAGGCTTGCGTCGAGCAGTTGCGGCGCCGTTTTGATCAGTCTCAGCTGTAGCTGTAGTCACTTTGCACCGCCCTCAGGCAATAGGCCGTCAGCCTGAGGCGTGTGCTTTACAGTGCGTAAACAAAACCTTACGCACGGCCTGCCGCTAGGCATTGGCCAGTTTGGCGCGCGCCACCCGCGAGCCATTGGGTTTGCCCAGTACCGCACAAATGCGCTGGCCGGCTGCGATCAGCTTGTTTATATCAATGCCGGTTTCGATGCCCAGGCCCTCAAGCAGGTACAGCACATCTTCGGTTGCGACATTGCCGGTGGCGCCTTTGGCGTACGGGCAACCACCGAGACCTGCGACCGAGCTGTCGAATACGCTGATGCCCTCTAGCAGGCCAGCGTAGATATTCGCCAGCGCCTGGCCGTAGGTGTCGTGGAAGTGTCCGGCCAATTTGTCTCTGGGAATACCGCGGCCAACCACCTCGAACAGCTTGCGGGTATCGCCGGCCGTACCGGCGCCGATGGTGTCACCCAGGGATACTTCGTAGCAGCCCATCGCATACAGCTCGCGAGCCACGCTTGCGACCTGTTCGGGCGGCACAAAGCCGTCATACGGGCAGCCCAGCACGCAGGACACATAACCGCGCACGCGGATGCCATGCTGTTTGGCGGCGTCCATTACCGGCACGAAACGCTCGAGGCTTTCGCTGATTGAGCAGTTGATGTTTTTCTGTGAGAAGGCTTCCGAAGCCGCAGCAAATACCGCCACCTCACGTACGCCGGCTTCCAGCGCGCCTTCAAAACCTTTCAGATTGGGTGCCAGAGCGGCGTAGGTAATGCCCGGCAGTTGCTGGATCTGCGCAAACACCTCCGCACTGCCCGCCATCTGCGGCACCCACTTGGGCGAGACAAAGCTGCCCACCTCGATATAGCCAAGGCCAGCAGCGGACAGGTCATCGACCAGGCGCACCTTGTCGGCGACGCTGATCGGCTGTTTCTCGTTCTGCAAACCGTCACGCGGGCCGACTTCGACCAGGCGCACCTGTTTGGGTAGGTTCATCGTTGCCTCGTTGTTTATTTCGATGGGTATCGCGCTGCTCAACCCATCCTACGTTGCTGTGCTTGTAGGTGCGGGCTTGCCCGCGATAAACGCGCCTCTATCTGTGGGAGGCGCTTTAGCGGCGAGCGTTTTATTGCTCTTATCGCTGCTAAAGCCCACTCCCACAGAGGTCATCCATTTATGCGCTGGCTTCTTCCAACTCCACCAGCACCGTACCTTCGCTGACCATCTCGCCCTCGCTGCAATACAGCGCCTTAACCGTGCCTGCATGGGGTGCGCGAATGCTGTGCTCCATCTTCATCGCCTCCAGTACCACCAGTGCAGTGCCGGCTTCGACTTGCTGGCCGGCCTCGACCAGCACGCGCACGATACTGCCGTTCATCGGTGCCGTCAGGCCGCCGTGCTGCTGATGGCTGGCCTCGACTTCGGCAATCGGGTCGACGCGCTGAATGCTGCGCAGCTCGCCGGCATAGTGCAGATACAGCGTATCGCCGCGGCGAATCGCCAGATGCTGTTGGCGCACGCCATTGCTTTCCACCGACAACGTTTCGCTTTGCAGCTGCACGGTGGACGTCGCAGCGTGGCGCAGACGGATCACCTGGCGCTCGTTCTGGCAGCTTAGATGCAGATCGGTTTCTGCCGGCAGGCCCAGACGTAGGCCGTTGTTGCGTGACCAGGGTGAATGGAAATCGTCGTGACGCTGCTGCGGCGCTTCACTCTGCACAAAGGCCTCGGCAGCCAGCTGCCAGAATTCGGTCGGCAAATCGGTTGCAGGAGGCAGTAACTGAGCTTCGTGACGCGGAATAAAGCCGGTATCCAGCTCTGCGTTGGCAAAGGCCGGATGGGCCAGCACACGGGACAGAAACGCCAGGTTGGTTTTAACGCCGCCCACGCAGGTTTCCTTGAGCATGGCCAGCAGGCGCAGGCGCGCCTCTTCGCGGTTTTCGCCCCAGGCGATCAGTTTGCCGAGCATCGGGTCATAGAAGGGCGAGACTTCATCGCCTTCGCTGACGCCGCTGTCGATACGGCGGCCTGGTCCGGCATTGGCTTCGCGGTACAGCGTAAGAGTGCCGGTAGCCGGCAGGAAATCGTTGTCCGGATCTTCCGCATACAGCCGTACTTCGATGGCATGGCCAATCAGCGGCACCTGCTCTTGGGTAATCGGCAGTGGCTCGCCACGGGCGACGCGAATCTGCCAGGCCACCAGGTCCAGCCCGGTGATTAGCTCGGTGACCGGATGTTCCACCTGCAGACGGGTGTTCATCTCCATAAAGAAGAAGTCGCCGCGCTCATCCAACAGAAACTCGACGGTACCTGCGCCAACATAGCCGATGGCCTGCGCGGCCTTGACCGCCGCCTCGCCCATGGCGCGGCGCAACTCTGGCGATAGGCCGGGGGCAGGGGCCTCTTCGACCACTTTCTGATGCCGGCGCTGGATCGAGCAGTCGCGCTCATTCAGGTAAAGGCAGTTGCCATGCTGGTCGGCAAATACCTGGATTTCCACATGACGTGGTTTAAGCACGTATTTTTCCACCAGCATGCGCGAATCGCCGAATGACGACTGCGCTTCGCGTTGGGCGCTGGCCAGGGCTTCGGCCAGTTCGCTTTCGCGCTCAACCACCTTCATGCCCTTGCCGCCGCCACCGGCAGCGGCTTTCAGCAGCACCGGATAACCGATCTGTTCAGCGGCCTTGCGGAAGGTTTCCACATCCTGCGCTTCGCCGTGATAACCCGGTACCAGCGGCACACCGGCCGCTTCCATCAGCGCTTTGGCGGCGGATTTGCTGCCCATGGCGTCGATGGCCGAGGCGGGCGGGCCGAGGAAGATCAAACCGGCAGCTTCGATGGCACGGGCAAAGCCGGCGTTTTCCGAAAGGAAGCCATAGCCTGGGTGAATCGCCTGAGCCCCACTGGCCTTGGCGGCGGTAATCAGCTTGTCGATCAGCAGGTAGCTGTCCGCTGGTTTGGCGCCGCCGAGATTGACCGCCAGATCGGCTTCGCGCAAATGGCGGGCGCTGGCGTCGATGGCGCTGTGCACCGCCACGGTCTGGATGCCCATGGCCTTGGCCGTGCGCATCACCCGGCAGGCAATTTCGCCACGGTTGGCCACCAGCAGGGTGTCGATAGGCTTAAGGCTCATGCTTGTGGCTCCTGCCATGCGGGTTTGCGTTTATCCAGAAAGGCACGCAGACCTTCCTGACCTTCGGGGCTGACGCGGATACGGGCGATAGCGTTTTCCGTGTAGCGGCGCAGCGCCGGCGTCAGCACGCCGCTGCCGACTTCGCGCAGCAGATCCTTGCTCGCCAGCATGGCTTGCGGGCTGTTGAGCAGCAGGTTATCGACCCAGGTGTTTACTGCCTCATCGAGCTGGTCTGCCGGGTAGCATTCGGCAAACAGCCCCAGTTCCTGGGCGCGCTGGCCACTGAAACGCTCGGCGGTCAGGGCATAGCGCCGCGCAGCACGTTCGCCGATGGCCTGCACGACAAAGGGGCTTATCACGGCTGGGGCCAGGCCAATACGTACTTCGGACAGGCACAGCTGGGCATCAACGGCGCCGATGGCCATATCGCAGCAGCTGATCAAACCCAGCGCCCCACCAAAGGCCGCGCCTTGCACCACGGCCAAGGTTGGAGTCTTCAGCTGATACAGGTTGTGCATCAGCTCGGCCAGCTCACGGGAATCGGCGAGGTTGGCGGTGTAGTCCAGGGTCGCCGCATGCTGCATCCAGGCCAGGTCCGCGCCGGCGGAGAAGTGCTTGCCACGGCCGCGCAGCAGCAGAAAGCGCAGGCTTTTGTCGGCCATCACCGCGTCGAGGGCGAGAATCAGCTCGCGGATCATCTCGGCGTTAAAGGCGTTGTTCTTGTCCGCGCGATTGAGCCAGAGGGTGGCAAAGCCGCGTGGGTCTTTTTGCAGTTCGAGGGTGTTGAAGTCGGTCATGGTGTTCGACTCGAAAAATGAGTTAGCTCTGTGGGAAGGGCTTTAGCCGCGACAAGGTGAAAAGCTCGCGGCTAAAGCCCCTCCCACGGATTACATGCGGAACACGCCAAAGGTGGTCGGCTCAATCGGCGCGTTAAGGCTGGCGGACAACGCCAGGCCCAAGATGTCGCGGGTTTGCGCCGGGTCGATAACGCCGTCGTCCCACAGGCGGGCGCTGGAGTAGTAGGGGTGACCCTGGCGCTCGTACTGTTCGAGGATCGGCTGCTTGAGCTTGGCTTCATCTTCGGCGGAAAAGTTCTGCCCGGCGCGGGCAGCCTGTTCGTGTTTGACCTGCACCAGCACGCCGGCGGCCTGTTCGGCACCCATTACGCCGATCCGTGCATTCGGCCACATCCACAGGAAGCGCGGGTCGTAGGCGCGGCCGCACATGCCGTAGTTACCGGCGCCGAAGCTGCCGCCGATGATCACGGTGAATTTCGGCACCTTGGCGCAGGCCACCGCGTTGACCAGCTTGGCCCCATGCTTGGCGATGCCACCGGCTTCGTACTTCTGCCCGACCATAAAGCCGGTGATGTTCTGCAGGAACAGCAACGGAATGCCGCGCTGGCAGGCCAGTTCGATAAAGTGCGCGCCTTTCTGCGCCGATTCGGCAAACAAGATCCCGTTATTGGCGAGGATCGCTACCGGATAGCCGTGGATATGCGCAAAGCCGCAGACCAGGGTGGTGCCGAACAGCGCCTTGAACTCATCGAACACGCTGCCATCGACGATGCGGGCGATGACTTCACGCACATCGAAGGGCTGCTTGGCATCTGCCGGGATCACCCCGTACAGCTCATCAAAGCTGTACAGCGGATTGATCGGCGTACGGTTATTCAACACGCCGAGCTTGCGCCAGTTGAGGTTGGCAATTGAGCGGCGTGCCAGGGCCAGGGCGTGTTCGTCGTTGTCGGCGTAATGGTCGGCCACACCGCTGGTCTTGCAGTGCACATCGGCGCCGCCAAGGTCTTCAGCGCTGACCACTTCACCGGTGGCGGCTTTTACCAGCGGCGGACCGGCGAGGAAGATGGTGGCCTGGTTGCGCACCATGATCGCTTCATCCGCCATGGCCGGCACATAAGCGCCGCCAGCGGTGCAGGAGCCCATCACCACGGCGATCTGCGGGATGCCCATGGCGCTCATATTGGCCTGGTTAAAGAAGATCCGCCCGAAGTGCTCGCGGTCGGGGAACACCTCATCCTGGCGCGGCAGGTTGGCACCGCCGGAGTCCACCAGATAGATGCACGGCAGGCGGTTCTGCTGGGCGATGGTTTGCGCGCGCAGGTGCTTTTTCACCGTTAGTGGGTAATAGCTGCCGCCTTTTACCGTGGCGTCGTTGGCCACGATCATGCATTCCACTCCCTCGACTCGGCCGATGCCGGCCACTACACCCGCCGCCGGCACCTCTTCGCCATACACCTCATGGGCGGCCAGTTGGCCGATTTCCAGAAACGGCGCGCCGATATCCAGCAGGCGGTTGATCCGTTCACGGGGCAGCAGCTTGCCGCGCGAGGTATGGCGTTCCTGGGCCTTGGCCCCGCCGCCTTCATGAACACGGGCAAGCAGGGCGCGCAGGTCGTTGACCTGAGCGAGCATCGCCGCGCTATTGGCGGCGAACTCCGGTGAGCGGGTGTTGATCTGGGTGTGCAGAATGGCCATCTGGCGCGCTCCGTCAGGCTATTTGGTTTCGTTGAACAGTTCGCGGCCGATCAGCATGCGGCGGATTTCACTGGTACCGGCACCGATCTCGTAGAGTTTGGCGTCGCGCAGCAGGCGGCCGGCCGGGTACTCGTTGGTGTAGCCGTTGCCGCCGAGCAGCTGGATGGTATCTAGGGCCATCTTGGTGGCCATCTCGGCGGTGTAGAGGATCACCGCAGCAGCGTCCTTGCGCGATTCCTCGCCGCGGTCGCAGGCCTTGGCGACGTTGTACAGGTAGGACTTGGAGGCATTCATGCCGGCGTACATGTCGGCCAGTTTGCCCTGCACCAGCTGGAATTCGCCGATCGACTGCTTGAATTGCTGGCGCTCGTGCACGTAGGGCAGCACCACGTCCATACAGGCTGTCATGATCCCGGTCGGGCCGCCGGAGAGCACGGTGCGCTCGTAGTCCAGGCCGCTCATCAGCACGCGCACGCCAGCGCCTTCTGCGCCGAGGATGTTCTCTTCCGGCACTTCGCAGTCCTCGAACACCAGTTCGCAGGTGTTGGAGCCGCGCATGCCCAGCTTGTCCAGCTTCTGGTGGCGGGAGAAGCCCTTGTAGTCGCGCTCGACGATAAACGCGGTCATGCCGCGCGAACCGGCGTTGATGTCGGTTTTGGCGTAGATCACGTAGGTGTGGGCGTCGGGGCCGTTGGTGATCCACATCTTGTTGCCGTTGAGCACGTAGCGGTCGCCGCGCTTCTCGGCGCGCAGTTTCATCGACACCACGTCGGAGCCGGCGTTGGGCTCGCTCATGGCCAGGGCACCGACGTGTTCGCCGGAGCACAGCTTGGGCAGGTACTTGGCCTTCTGCGCGTGCGTACCATTCTTGCGGATCTGGTTCAGGCACAGGTTCGAATGCGCGCCGTAGGACAGGCCGACCGAGGCCGAGGCGCGGCTGATCTCTTCCATGGCGATGACATGCGCCAGGTAGCCCATGTTGGTGCCGCCGTATTCCTCTTCCACGGTCATGCCGAGCAGGCCCATGTCGCCGAACTTGCGCCACATGTCCATGGGGAACTCGTTATCGCGATCGATCTGCGCGGCACGCGGGGCCAGCTCGGCTTGCGAGAACTGATACACCGAGTCGCGCAGCATATCGATGGTCTCGCCGAGACCGAAGTTGAGGGTTGGGTAGCTCATGGTTCCACCTGTAATTGTTCGAATTAAGTTCAGGAGATAACGGTTTGTTTTTTATCAGTTTCAGCTAGCGCAGCCAGACAACGCTCTTCGGCGGTATCCAGTTCAAGCTGCATTTGTTCGATGTCCAATAACTGCTGCTGCAGCTGGGCGCGACGCTCGGCGATCTTCGCCATAAAGGTGTGCAGCTGCTTGTGATTGCCGTGCACCGGGTCGTACAGCTCGATCAGCTCCTTGCACTCGGCGAGCGAGAAACCGATGCGCTTGCCGCGCAGGATCAGCTTGAGGGTGACCTTGTCCTTGGCGGTGTAGATGCGCTCCTGGCCGCGGCGCTCGGGGCTGAGCATCTGCTGTTCTTCATAGAAGCGAATGGCTCGGGTAGTGATGTCCAGCTCGCGGGCCAGTTCAGAAATCGAGTAGGTGGTGGCAGACATGCGGCAGCGCTCTTGTTTACCTTTACGTTAACGTAAACTTGCTGGCCGCTGTAGTCAACCAGAGCGCGTGCAGCGTTATCGGGCTGATCAAACCTGACACGGGTCTATGAGTTGAAAACTGTTATCTGATAGAGGCTTGCGGTGTTTATCTAGAAAAGTAAGCAGGTACACGCTGCTGCAGAATCTGCACCAGCGCGGGCTCCATAAAGGCGTAGTCGTCAGGAATGTCCAGGCTGTGGATGCGCTTGTTGCCAAGCTGGCGGCGAAATTTCTCGGCCAGCTTGCGCCGATGGCGGCTTTCCATCACCAGAATCAGTTCGGCCCACTCCAGCAGCTCGGGGCTGACCGGGTTGTCGGCATCGCGGTTGACCCCGGCCGAGGCGGTTTCAACTCCAGGCCAATTGGCGAAAACCTGTTCGGCGGTGGGGCTGCGCAGGCGGTTCTTGGCACAGATAAACAGCACCCGCAGCGGTGCACCCGAAATGGCCATACAGAATCAGGCCTGGGCCTTGTCGGCTTTCTTTTCCTGAGCCATGGCCTGCTGGGAAATCTCGATGATCTGCTCGCGCATCCAGCGGTTAGCCGGGTCCTGATCGGTGCTTTCGTGCCAGTAGAGGTGGGTTTCCAGCGGCGTCATGTCCTTGATTGGCAATTCGACAAAATGCAGGTCGTTGCGCCGGGCAAAGCGCTCCGGCACGGTCATCGCCATATCCGTGCTTTGCAACACGGTGGTGGCCATCAGGTAATGCTGCGAACGCAGGGCAATCTTGCGCTGGATGCCCATGCGTCCCAGGGCCAGGTCAACGTGACCCAAGCCACTGCGCCGGCTGGAGATATGGATATGGGTCAGGCCCATGTATTCGTCCAGGGTGATTTTGTCTTTGGCCAGTGGGTGTCCGCGGCGCAGGGCGCAGACGTAGCGGTCTTCCATCAGCTTGACGTGGCGCACCTGCGGGTCGGTGTTCAGCGGGGCGTCCACGGCAAAATCCAGGCGGCCGGCGGCCAGCTCCTTGGTGGTTTCACGGCGCCGCGCCAGCATGCTTTCGATATTCACGTTGGGCGCCATACGCCGCAGGCGCTGGAATAGCGGCGGCAGGATGATGGCCTCGGTGAGGTCGGTCATGCTGATACGGAAGGTTTTATTGGCCTGCGCTGGGTTGAAAATGCGGCTTTCCTGCACGGAGATGCGCAGCTGCTGCAATGCGTTGCGCACCGGACCGATGATGTTCTGCGCCATCGGCGTGGGCACCATGCCCTGGGCGGTGCGCACAAACAGCGGGTCATTGAAGGTTTCACGTAACCGCGCCAGGGCATTGGAGACGGCGGGCTGGGTAATGCCGACGATCTGCCCGGCGCGAGTCAGATTGGCCTCGGTGTAGATGGCATCGAAGACGACAAAGAGGTTGAGGTCGACCTTGTTCAGATTCATTGCGCGCTCACTCCGAGTGATGATCGCTATCAGTGGAACATATATCGGTGATGAATGTTAATACACGGCGAGAATAGATTAGATAAATCCTAAGCCCTGTTCTAGCATCATTTCCACTTCACCGAATCCCTCATAATCAGCGTCAGAAGGTAGCCGCCCATGGATTTCGCCTACTCCCCCAAGGTTCAGGAACTGCGTGAACGCGTCACCGCGTTTATGGAGACCCATGTATATCCCGCCGAAGCCGTGTTCGAGCAGCAGGTCAATGAAGGCGACCGCTGGCAGCCCACCGCGATCATGGAAGAGCTGAAGGCCAAGGCCAAAGCTGAAGGCTTGTGGAACCTGTTTCTGCCGGAATCCGAGCTGGGCGCCGGGCTGACCAACACCGAATACGCGCCGTTGGCGGAAATCATGGGCAGTTCGTTGATCGGTGCCGAGCCGTTCAACTGCGCCGCGCCGGACACCGGTAACATGGAAGTACTGGTGCGTTACGCCAACGAAGCGCAGAAGGAACAGTGGCTCAAGCCACTGCTGGACGGCACTATCCGTTCCGCCTTCGCCATGACCGAGCCGGGTGTGGCATCAAGCGACGCCACCAACATGGAAGCCCGCGCGGTACGCGAGGGTGACGAGTGGGTCATCAACGGCCGTAAATGGTGGACTTCCGGTGCCTGCGACCCGCGCTGCAAGATCATGATTTTCATGGGGCTGACCAACCCGGACGGCCCGCGCCACCAGCAACACTCGATGATTCTGGTGCCGATGGACGCGCCGGGTGTGAAAGTGCTGCGTCCGCTGCCAGTATTCGGTTACGACGACGCGCCGCACGGTCACGCTGAAGTGCTGTTTGAAAACGTCCGCGTGCCTTACGAAAACGTGCTGCTGGGTGAGGGGCGTGGCTTCGAAATCGCTCAGGGTCGCCTTGGCCCAGGCCGCATTCACCACTGCATGCGTTCCATCGGCATGGCCGAGCGCGCACTGAAGCTGATGTGTGAGCGCTCGATCAGCCGCACCGCCTTCGGCAAGCCGCTGGCGCGCTTGGGCGGCAACATCGATCACATCGCCGACTCGCGCATGGAAATCAACATGGCGCGCCTGCTGACGTTGAACGCGGCGTACATGATGGACACCGTGGGCAACAAGATCGCCGCCAGCGAGATCGCCCAGATCAAGGTGGTCGCACCGAACGTGGCGTTGAAGGTGATTGACCGGGCGATCCAGATCCACGGTGGCGCCGGGGTGTCCAACGACTTCCCGCTGGCCTACTGGTACGCCATGCAGCGCACCCTGCGTCTGGCCGATGGCCCGGACGAAGTGCACCGCGCGGCGATCGGCAAGTTCGAGATCGGCAAGTACGTGTCCAAGGACATGATGAAAGCCAGCCGCTGATTGCTTCAGTGAAATGCGCAAGGCCCGCAATTGCGGGCCTTGTGCGTTGTGGGTCAGTGCGCGCTTTCCGGCGGGGCGTAGTGGTCAGCCAGCTCGCTGCTTTGCTGTAACCAGAGCATGCGCATATGCAACTGGGCGGCGAAGGCACGGGCGGCCTGTTCTTCGTGAAAGGTCAGGGCGCGACGGCCCATGCGCACTTGCCAGTGCAACTGGCCGCGCTGCAGCAGCGGTTCGATGACGATGGCGGGTGGGTTCACGCGTTCAATCCTTTGAGGGGTGGGCTCGGGTTCGTAGCCGCGACAATATCACGCCGGCGGATCCAACCACCAAAGGCCACAGATTAACGCCGAAATAGCCGCTGGACGGCAGCAGGCTTATTTCATACTGGTCGCGGTGCCGTTCATAGAGATCAAGCACCGGCAGGCCAGGATCATCAATCAGAACCATCCTGCGGTATCAAACAGCAGGGAAGTGGGCGGCCTCGCCAGGTTATCCATTGATGTTGGCGACTCACTGTCGCCGGGGCCCGGCGTCATGCATGGCTATGATTAGCAGGGCGCTAGCGTTCAGTAGACCCAGACTTCAACCCGTCGATTCTTGATGCGGCCTTCGTCGGCGCTATTGGCGGCCACGGGGAGTTCATCGCCCAGCCCCAAGATGTCGCGGAAGATAATCCCTTCTTTATTCAGCTCACGGCGGACCGCCATTGCGCGCAGCTTGGAGAGCAGTTCAGCCCGCGCCGGATCGGCCTTGGCATCACCAAAGCCGACCAACACCACCTTGTTGTGCAGCTTGTTCTGTTCACGCAGGTAGCTTTTCAACCGGTTGAGATCACGCAGGGCCTTGTTGTCGAGGCTGGCACTGCCTTCCTGAAAGCGGAAGTTCACTGACAAACGCTGGGCGTTTTCCGCCAGCTCCTGGTAGTTCGCCGGCATATGTGCCTGGCTGGGTATTTTCACGGCCTGTACGGTCTGCGCGATAAACCCGCTCTGCTCGACAATCGCCTGCCCCCGCGGGCTGTGGGCAAACTGCACCAGAGCGCGTGCCCAGGGGTTGTTCATATCGGGTTGGTTATAAAGAAACAGGCGGCGCGACAGCGGGTAGTCTTCCGTGGCGATCAGGGTCAGGCTCGGCAGCATGGGCTGCGAATCACCTGCGGCAATCGCCACAGCCTTGGCCTGGCGAATATAGGGCAGGCCGATAAAGCCGATGCCATTAGGGTCCTGACTGACTGCATCAGAGAGCTTCTCGCTGGATTCGAAGCGCTTGGCAGTGGCGGCCAGGGCCTTGCCATTGGCGCTCAGCACCAACTCCTTGAAGGTATCAAAGGTGCCGGATTTGTCATCACGGGCATACAGGGTAATGCCCCCGGCTGAGGCGCCGAGCTGCGACCAGTCAGTGATCTCGCCGGCAAATACCTGCGCCAGTTGTGCGGTAGTAAGTGCGGCGAGCGGGTTGCTCGGGTGCAGGATGATAGCCAGGCCGTCGAGGGCAATGATTTGCTCGGCTGCCGGACTTTTCAGGTCGCCCAACGGCAGCAGGCTGCTGGCCTCGCTGTCCTTGATCGGCCGGGACGAGGCAGCGAGGTCAGCGCTGCCATCGCCCAGAGCGATAAACCCGGTGCCCGAACCGTGGGCAGCCACGGCAATGCTCACACGCTGGCCTTCGCGGCTGTTCGCAACAACGATCTGCTCGTTCTCCGCTGCGCCAGCTTCGAGGTGGATCGCGCTCAGTCCCTGATCCTCGAACAGCCCTTTGACCAGCGCTGGGCCAAGGCGCGCACCAATGGTGTTGGAGCCCTGGATACGCAGCACGCTGCTGTTATCGCTGGGGATGGGCAGGGCGGCGAATACCGACCAGGGCAGGGCGTAGCAGATGGAACCGAGCAGCAGAAAGCTGACGGTACGAATCCAGGTATCACGTTCGAAGGCAGAGCAGGCGCGCAACATGCGGCAAACACCTTATATGGGTGAGTGAAAGTGCCGCGACGATAAGACAAACAAGTGACTGCAATATGACAGTCACTCATTCATGCAAAGGCTCTGCGCTGGGCCTACTGGCCAAGCTCCAGCCAGATTGGCGCATGATCCGAGGGCTTTTCCATGCCGCGTAGTTCGTAGTCGACGCCGGCATCCTTGATCCGCGTCTGCAGCGCCTGGGAGGCGAGAATCACGTCGATGCGCAGGCCGCGCTTGGGCTCGTCCTCGAAACCACGGCTGCGATAATCGAACCAGCTGAAGCGATCATTCACCGTCGGGTTGAGATGGCGGAAGCTGTCGACCAGTCCCCAGTTCTTCAGGGTGGCCAGCCACTCGCGCTCTTCCGGCAGAAAGCTGCATTTTCCGGTTTTCAGCCAGCGCAGGCGGTTTGGCTCGCCAATACCAATGTCGCAATCTTCCGGGGAGATGTTGATGTCGCCCATTACCACCAGCGGTTGCTCAGGGCTGAACTGACTAACCAGCAGGTCTTGCAGGTCGGCATAGAAGCGCTGTTTAGCCGGAAACTTGGTGGGGTGGTCGCGGCTTTCACCTTGCGGGAAGTAGCCGTTCATCACCGTGACCGGGTTGCCCTGGGCGTCGGCGAAGGTGCCGTAGATAAAGCGCCGCTGCGCGTCTTCGGCATCACCGGGAAAGCCCTTGTGCAGGCTCAGTGGTGCCTGGCGCGAGAGCAGGGCGACGCCGTAATGGCCTTTCTGGCCGTGGTAATGCACGTGGTAGCCGAGTTGGCGAATTTCTGCCTCGGGGAACTGTTCGTCGGCGACTTTGGTTTCCTGCAAGCCGATCACATCCGGCTGATGTTTGTCGATCAGCGCTGCCAGTTGATGCGGGCGGGCACGCAGGCCATTGATATTGAAGGAGACGATCTTCATCGGCGGCAGTCCTGAATAAGGCAGCGGGAAAGCCGGCAATGCTAGCCCACCGGGCGCGCCGTCGGCCAGCCTGTGGCGGTGCCGAGTGGCCGGTGCTAACGTGGCTCAAGGCCCGATAAATCAAGAACAACAGAGGTCAACCGGAATGCCTGACAGTCTCGCTGAAGTCCGTTTGCTTGATGGCGGTTACGCCCGTGAAGCCCGTTCCCTGCTGTACCAGGCTTATCGCCATGACCCCACGTTCGCCTACCTGTTTGAAGCCGAGCGGCCGGGCTATGACCAACGCGTACGCGCCACGGTGCGTGAACTGGTACAGCAGCACTTTGCCGAAGACCTGCCCGCCATCGGCTTGCTGATCGATGACCGATTGATCGGCATGGCGCTGATCGCACCGCCGCAGCGGCGTATGGACATCACTGAAAGCTGGGCCTGGCGCATGCGCATGTTGCTGACCACCGGTTTTCGCTGTACCAAACGCTACCTGGAATACCACGATGCGGTGATCGCCTGCCTGCCGCCGGGGCCGTATCACGTGCTGCCGTTACTCGGCATTCACCCGCAATACCAGGGCAAACGCCTGGGTGAGCAGCTGCTCGAAGCGCTGCACAACTGGTGCGCCGAAGACGCCAGCTCCCAAGGCGTGGTACTGGATACGGGCAATGGACATTACCTGGATTTCTATAAGCGTCAGGGCTACGAGGAAATCGGCGAAGTGGCCATTGGCCCGATCATCGAGCACGTGTTCTTCCATCCCAGCCCGCAGGTTACGGTCAAGGCCAGCGCCTGAAATCGGCGGCGCGGTCTGTCTGCTGACATACCGCGTCGCAACTATTTGCCTGCACTGCAGCTCTAAGTCGGCCCTTGGCTCGTGCTAGCATCGCCCCATGTCTGTTTTCGCTAACCTTCTCGCCGGACTGTTTCTCCTGCTGCTGAGTGCTACGGCTCTCGCCGAAGCGCAGCTGCGTGTGCGGGTAGAACCGGCCAATAGCGCGCTGAAAAGCAATATCGAAGGCTATATCGGCAGCCTCGGCGAGCGCGATGCCGAGGCCTTGCAACGTTATCGCCGTGTGGCCGAGAACCAGGCCGAGAAGGCCGCTCAGGCACTGGGCTATTACCAGGCGCAGATCACCACCGAGGTAAGCGAGGGCGCAACACCGCGCCTGACCTTGCGGATTCAGCCAGGTGAGCCGGTGCGCTTGCGTGATGTGGTGGTGCGCGTCGAAGGGGCGGCCACTCAGTTGCGTGCCTTTCATACCCCCAATGACCCGCAACTGCGCAGTGGCGCGCAGCTCAATCACGGGCATTACGATGCCGCCAAGCGTGAGATCCAGAACCAGGCGTCGCGTTATGGTTTCTTCGCCGGGCGCTTCAGCCAGCAGCGTTTGACGATTGACCCGGAGGCCGGGGTGGCGGATATCGAGCTGGTCTACCTCAGCGGGCCGCGCTACCAGCTTGGGGCCGTGCAGTTTGCCGGTGATGCGCCCTTCGATGAGCAGTTGCTGCAACGCATGGTGCCGTTCCCCGCGAACACGCCCTATGACTCGGCACTGATTGCCGAGCTGTATCAGGCGCTGCGTTCCAGTGGCTATTTCGAGTCCGTGCAGGTGGACGCC
Organism: Pseudomonas cimarronensis; assembly: GCF_049331905.1. GTDB lineage: Bacteria > Pseudomonadota > Gammaproteobacteria > Pseudomonadales > Pseudomonadaceae > Aquipseudomonas. The sequence goes on from NZ_CP186283.1 coordinate 2,644,290, forward strand.
AACCCCGGCAGTGCTGTCGACGAGCAAATTCCGGTGCAGGTTCAATTGCAGGCGCGCAAGCCGCGCAGCATGGGCCTTGGCTTGGGCTTTTCCACCGACGTTGGCCCGCGTGGCCGGGCCAACTGGACGCGGCACTGGGCCAATCCGCAGGGGCACAGCTATGGTGCCGAGTTCGAACTGTCGGCCCCTCGGCAGAATGTCGGCCTGTGGTACGACGTGCCACTGGATCCGCCGTTGACCGACAAACTGCGGGTGGCCGGTGGCTATCAGGCCGAAGACCTGGCCAACACTGACAGCAGCAGTCGTCTGCTGACCTTTGGCCCGGAATGGCACAGCAAGCTCGACAACGGCTGGCAGCGCGTACTGTCGTTGAAATGGCAGCATGAGCAGTACGACCTGGGCGATGACGCCGGCACCAGTACGCTGCTGATGCCCGGCATCAGTTATTCCTACCTGCACAGCGATAACCAGATCGACCCCAACCACGGCTACCGCCTGCAGTTCGATCTGTCCGGCGCGGCCAAGGGGCTGTTGTCCGATGCCAACGTGCTGCACGGCAATATCCAACTCAAAGGCCTGACCACGCTCTTCCAGCGCCATCGGGTGCTGGGCCGGTTGCAGTTGGGGGGCACCGAATCCGACGGGTTTGCCAAGGTGCCGCCATCGCTGCGGTTCTTTGCTGGTGGCGATCAGAGCGTGCGCGGTTATGACTACCAGAGCCTGTCACCGGAGAACCGTGCTGGCGACAAGATCGGTGGGCGCTATCTGTTTACCAGCAGCCTGGAATACCAGTACAGCCTGACCGAGCGCTGGCGCCTGGCGAGCTTCTTCGACCAGGGCAATACCTTCGATTCGCTGGAAATTCCATCGCTAAAAAGCGCGATGGGCGTTGGTGTGCGCTGGGTATCGCCGCTGGGGCCGCTGCGCCTCGATCTGGCGCATCCGCTGGATGATCAGGGCGGTGTGCGTCTGCATTTCTCCATGGGGCCGGAACTGTGAAGCGCGGCCTGCGTTATACGCTGTTCAGCCTGCTCGGGCTGCTGCTTGCACTGGCCGTCAGCCTGAGTCTGCTGCTGGGCACCCAAGGCGGCAGCCGCTGGTTAGTGGCGCAGGTGCCGGGCTTGCAGGTCGACGACTTCGCTGGCCGCCTGGGCGGCAGCTGGAGTGCGACACAGCTGCGCTGGCAGCAAGGTGAGAGCAGCGTGCAGGTGATGGCGCCTCGCCTGGAGTGGTCGCCTACCTGCCTGTTGCGCCTGACGCTGTGTGTCGAGCAACTGCGCAGCGGGCCGATCAGCCTGGTGTTTCCGGATGATCAGCAGCCCAGCAGCGAACCGTTCACCCTGCCGGACCTGAGCCTGCCGCTGGCACTGCAACTAGGTGAGGTACAGATCGACAGTGTGCAGCTTAATGGCGTCGAGCAGCTGCAAGGCTTGCAGTTGGCCGCACGCTGGACTGCCCAGGGCATTCAGATTGATAACCTCAGCCTGCACACTGCCGATCTGCAGCTTGCTTTGCAGGGCCAGGTGCAAACCACCGGCAACTGGCCGCTGCAGCTGAACGGACAGCTGCAATTACCGGCGCCCGAACAACAGGCCTGGCCGCTGGCGCTGCAGCTTGAAGGTGAACTGCGCGAGCGGGTGCAACTGACAGCCAGCAGCAGTGGCTATCTGCAAGGTGAACTGACGGGCTGGCTGCAGCCGCTGGCAGAGCACCTGCCGGCGCAATTGCGTTTGCAGGTTGCGGCCTTCAAAGCCAGCGCTGAGTTGCCCGACACCTTGAATCTTGAGCAGCTTGTGCTCAATGCCCAGGGTGATCTACAGGACGGCTATCAGGTCGTTGGTAGTGCCAGCCTGCCGGCAGCCGAGGGGCCGATAACCCTGGCGTTGGCAGGGTTGCTCAAAGCCGATGGCGCTGCGCTCAGCAATTTGAGCGTGGTCGCCAGCCCGGAGCAGCAGGTACAACTCAGCGGCGAACTGAACTGGCAGCAGGGCTTGAGCCTGGACAGCCGCATTAACTGGCAGAACTTTCCCTGGCAGCGCCTCTATCCACTGGAGGAGGCGCCGCCTCTGGCATTGCGTACGCTCAGTGGTGAGCTGGCCTATCAGGATGGCAACTACCTCGGGCATTTCGCCGCCGAGCTGGATGGCCCGGCTGGCGCCTTTAGCCTGCAAAGCCCTTTGAGTGGCGATCTGCACAAGCTGTATCTGCCTGAGCTGCGCCTGCAAGCCGGCCAAGGCCGCGCCGAAGGTCAGGTCAGCCTGGGTTTTGCCGAGCAACTGAGCTGGGATGTGCGTTTGCAGCTGAGTCAGCTTGACCCCGCTTACTGGCTGGCCGAGTTGCCTGGCAGCCTGGCAGGTCCACTCAGCAGCTCGGGCAGCTTGATCAATCAGCAGCTCAACCTTAATGCCGATATCGACCTTGACGGTCGTTTGCGCGGGCAGCCGGCCAAGCTGCTGGCGAAATTTGCCGGCGGCCTGGAGCAGGGCGAGCTAAGTGCGTTGGATATCCGCCTGGGGGATAACCGCATCAGTGGCCAAGCGGCACTGCGCCAACAGCTGAACGGTCAATTGCTGCTGGCGATGCCACGGCTGGGCCAGCTATGGCCGGGCTTGCAGGGCCAACTCAATGGTCAGCTGGATCTGACCGGCAACCTGCAAACACCGCAAGGGCAGTTACAGCTGCAGGGCCAGCGCCTGGCCTTTGCAGACCAACGTCTGCAACAGCTTAAGCTCGATGCGAGCCTGAACAGCGCTCAACGTGGCCAGATCACTCTACAGGCGTTGGGCATTGCGCTGGGCGAAACCGAGCTGGGACGTCTGGATGCAAACGTCACGGGCAATCAGCAGCAGCAAAGCCTTGAGCTGCAACTGCAAGGCCCGCTACTGAACAGCCAACTGGCCTTGGCCGGAAAATTGGATAACGGTAACTGGCGCGGCAGCCTGAGTCGGGCGGAGTTGCAAAGCAGCGGTCAGGAGTGGCGGCTGCAACAGCCGGCCATGCTGGTGCGGCTGGCCAGCGGGCAGCTCAGCCTGGGCGCGCATTGCTGGCGTTCTGGCGACGCCAGCCTGTGTGGCACAGAGCAACGCCTGCTGCCGCAACCCAAGCTGAACTACCAGCTGAGCAACTTCCCCATGGACAGCCTGGCAGCGCTGTGGCCCAAGGATTTCGCCTGGGAGGGTGAGTTGAATGGCCACCTGCAACTCGATCTGCCGGCCAGTGGGCCGAACGGCAGTCTGGCGCTGGATGCTGGCAGTGGCATCTGGCGTATTCGTGATCAACAACAGTGGCTGGAGTTTGCCTACGACAGCTTGCGCCTAAGCGCGCAATTGCGCCCGCAACGCATCGACAGCCTGCTGGAACTGCGTGGCCCGGCCATTGGCGAACTGTCGCTGCAAGCGCAACTGGACCCGCGCCCGGAAAGCAAACCACTGTCCGGCAGCTTTCGCCTGAACGGGCTCGACCTGGCACTGGCACGCCCGTTTGTGCCGATGGTCGAGCGTATTGCCGGGCAGCTGAATGGTGCTGGCACGCTCTCCGGCGGGCTGCTGGCACCGCAGATCAACGGCAGCCTGCGGGTGCAGGGCGGTGAGATTGCCGGGGGCGAGCTGCCGATGAATATCGAGCAGCTGCAACTACAGGCGCGTATCGAGGGTGAGCGGCTGCAGCTGGAGGGTGATTGGCGCAGCGCCGAACAAGGACAGGGCAGCCTCAATGGCGAGTTGAACTGGGCCGATGGATTGCTGGCCGATATGCAACTGCGCGGCAGCCGTCTACCGGTGACGGTCGAGCCTTACGCAGCGCTGGAAGTGGAGCCGGACCTGCGTTTAAGCCTGCGTGATGAGCAGCTGTCTGTGGCCGGCAAGGTGTTGATCCCCAGTGGCAAGATCGAAGTGCGTGAGCTGCCGCCTTCGACCGTGCAGGTATCCAGCGATGCCCAGGTGCTTGGACGTGACAGCGCGGCACAACAGGCCACAGCGATTGCCATGGATATCGATGTCGAGGTTGGTCAGCAGCGCCTGACTTTCAGCGGCTTTGGTCTGAATGCCGAGTTGCTCGGCCGGGTGCATATCGGCAATGACCTCGATACTCGTGGCGAGCTTAGTCTGAACAAGGGGCGTTTTCGCGCTTATGGTCAGCGTCTGAATGTGCGCCGGGCGCGCCTGCTATTCGCCGGGCCGATCGATCAGCCGTTTCTCGATATCGAGGCGGTGCGTCAGGTCGATGACGTCACCGCCGGTCTGCGTTTGAGCGGCAACGCGGCGCAACCCACCAGCACGGTGTTTTCCGAGCCTGCAATGAGCCAGGAGCAGGCGTTGTCCTACCTGATCATGGGGCGGCCGTTGGGGCAGGGCGGCGGTGATAACAACATGCTGGCGCAAGCCGCGCTGGCCCTGGGTATGGCCGGCAGTGCGCCGCTGGTCAACAGCCTGGCGCAAGGCCTGGGTATCAGTGATTTTCAGCTCGACACCCAGGGCAGTGGCGTGACCACCAGTGTGGTGGCCAGCGGCAATTTATCGGAACGCCTGAGCCTGCGTTATGGCGTTGGGGTATTCGAGCCAGCGAATACCATCGCCTTGCGTTACGAGCTGAGTCGGCGGCTCTATCTTGAGGCTGCCAGCGGGCTGGCCAGTTCGCTTGACCTGTTCTATCGACGCGACTTTTAGCAAGCCATTTTTCTGCGGGGCGATGCTGGATTAAGCCAGTTAGTTCGCGTTTAAATTGCGCCCCTCGCTCAAAACGTCTGAGCGTTGAAATCTAAACAGTGAAAACCACTATCGCAGTCTTCATATACTGACCGCCGCTGATCACCGGGCAGTCGTTGTGCTGACTGGTATAGCCCGATCCGTTGTTTACAGGCGCGCCAACCCGGCTCGCGTTATGTGTAACAGCATCGCCTACCCGGCAATCGGACAAGCGAAGGCTACCCACCTCGCGTTCACTACAAGAATAAGGAAATGAGCATGGAATTTATCAACACCCTGGTCAATCAACTCAACGGCGTGGTCTGGGGACCGCCCATGCTGGTGATGATTCTTGGCACCGGCCTGTTCCTCATGCTGCGCCTGAAGTTCATGCCGCTGAGCAAGATTGGCGCAGGCTTCAAGCTGATGTGGCAAGGCCGTCAAAAAGGCGATGCCGAGAGTGGCGAGATCAGCCCGTTCCAGGCGCTGATGACCTGCCTGGCCGCCACTGTGGGCACCGGCAATATTGCTGGCGTGGCCACTGCGATCTTCCTCGGCGGCCCAGGCGCACTGTTCTGGATGTGGTGTACCGCACTGGTCGGCATGGCCACCAAGTACAGTGAAGTGGTACTGGCGGTGCACTACCGCGAGAAAGACGAGCGCGGCGAGCACGTCGGCGGCCCGATGTACGCGATCAAGAACGGCCTGGGCAAGAAGTGGCTGTGGCTGGGCACTGCGTTTGCCATCTTCGGCGGCTTTGCTGGTTTCGGCATCGGCAACATGGTGCAGGTCAACAGCATGGCTGCAGCCCTGCAAACCACCTTCAACATTCCGCTGTGGGTTACCGGCGTGGTGACCATGGTGGTGGTTGGCCTGGTAATCCTCGGCGGCATCAAGCGTATCGGCAAGGTCGCCGCAACCCTGGTGCCGTTTATGTGTGTGGCCTACATCATCGCTGCAGTGGTGGTGCTGGTGGTCAATGCCGCGGAAATCCCCAAAGCCTTTGAAATGATCTTCACCTACGCCTTCACCCCGATTGCGGCTACCGGTGGTTTTGCCGGTGCAGCAGTGATGGCGGCGATTCGCTTTGGTGTGGCGCGCGGTATTTTCTCCAACGAAGCAGGTCTGGGTACTGCCGGTATCGCTCAGGCGGCCGGCACCACCAACAGCCCGGTACGTTCGGGGATGATCGGCATGCTCGGGACCTTTATCGACACCATCATCATCTGCTCGATGACCGGTCTGGCGATCATCACCTCTGGCGTATGGACCAGCGGTGCCAGCGGCGCTGCTCTGTCAGCCGCCGCCTTTGAACAGGCCATGCCAGGCGTCGGCGGTTATATCCTGACATTGGCACTGGTGGTGTTTGCCTTTACCACCATCCTCGGCTGGAGCTACTTCGGCGAGAAATGCTGGGAGTACATGGTCGGCACCAAGTCGATCCTGCCGTTTCGCATTCTCTGGGTGGTGGCCGTGCCGTTTGGCGCGATTGCCCAGTTGGACTTTGCCTGGCTGGTGGCCGACACCCTCAACGGTCTGATGGCAATCCCCAACCTGCTGTCGCTGCTGTTGCTCAGCCCGATCGTGGTCAAGCTGACCAAGGATCACTTTGCAAAAAATTGATGTGTCGCCTGGGCGAGCAGGGTAGTCTGACTCTACGGTCAGCTCTGCTTGCCCTCATTGCAAGGGCGCGGGCTTGCCATTTGGCGGGTTCGCGCCCTTACTTGTTTTCCGCCCCTCAATTGCACAGATAAGGATCAATCCCATGGCACAAGTCACGCTCAAAGGTTCCCCGGTTGAAGTCGCCGGTCAACTGCCGCAGGTAGGCCAGCAGGCTCCGGCGTTCAGCCTGGTCGCCGGTGACCTGAGTGATGTCAGCCTGGCCAGCCTGGCCGGCAAGCGTAAAGTCCTGAATATTTTCCCAAGTGTTGATACCCCGACCTGCGCCACCTCGGTGCGCACCTTCAACACCCGCGCCAGCCAATTGGCCAACACCGTGGTGCTGTGCATTTCCACCGACCTGCCGTTCGCTCAGGCGCGTTTCTGCGGTGCAGAAGGCCTGCAAAACGTGATCAACCTGTCGACCATGCGTGGCGTCGAGTTCCTCAAGAATTACGGCGTGGCCATCGCCAGCGGTCCACTGGTCGGTGTGGCTGCCCGTGCAGTGGTGGTGCTGGATGAAAACGATAAAGTGCTGCACAGCGAGTTGGTTGGCGAAATCGCTGACGAGCCGAACTATGACGCGGCTCTGGCAGCGCTGAAGTAACAGCCGCTAGACGCTGTAGCGACGGCCTGCACTGCGGGCCGTTTTTTTGCCTGCCACTCAGGGTGGCCAGCTGTACAGCGTTGCCCAGTACCGCAAGACGTCTACTTGGATATTTTTATTTGCGGATCAGGGATTTAGTTACGTAAGGAAAAGGTAAATAGGCGGTAAAGAGGCTTTGCAGGCCGGCTGATAGTGAATATCGTTCACGCTCCCCAAGGAAGTGATCGTTGCCATGCCTGATACACAGCTCACCCGTCGTCCCCGCAACCTGTCGCGCCAATGGCTGATTGGCCTGGTGCTGCTCGCCGCGCTACTGCTTCTGCTCTGGTGGTTCTGGCCCGGCAAAACGCAGCCGCAACAGATGCGCCGCGGACCTTTTGGCGATATGGGGCCGATTCCGGTGCGGGTTGCCGATGTCAGCCAGGGCAACTTCCCGGTCGAACTCAAGGCCCTGGGCACTGTCACGGCCTATAACACCGTGAATGTGCGTGGCCGGGTTGATGGTCAGCTGGTCAAGCTGCTCTTCAAGGATGGCCAGCAGGTCAAGGCCGGCGATCTGCTCGCGGTTATCGACCCGCGTCCCTATGAAATTGCCCTGCAGCAGGCCCAGGGCGCGTTGCAGGAAAGTCAGGCGCAGCTGCGCAATGCCGAACTCGACCTGGCGCGTTACCGCGGTCTGTATGCCGAAGACTCGATTGCCAAGCAGACCCTCGATACCCAGGAAGCGCTGGTCAATCAGTACCGTGGCGGGATCAAGAGCCTGCAGGCGAATGTCGCCACTGCAAAGCTCAACCTCGATTTCACCCAGGTCCGTGCGCCGATCAGTGGCCGCTTGGGTATCCGTCAGGCGGACGTGGGCAACCTGGTTGGCTCCGGCGACACCTTGCCGCTGGTGGTGATTACCCAGACCCTGCCCATCGCCGTGACCTTTACCTTGCCGGAAGCCGAACTGCCCGCCGTGGTGCAGCAGCTGCGCGCAGGGGAAACCCTGGCGGTCGAGGCCTGGGACCGCAGCGAGAAACTCAAACTGGCCGACGGTGAACTGGAGAGCATCGACAACCTGATCGACACCGCCACCGGCACGGTCAAGCTAAAGGCGCGCTTTGCCAATGCCGAGGAAATGCTCTTCCCCAACCAGTTCGTCAACGTGCGTCTGCGCGTTAAAACCCTGCAGAACGTCACCCTGATGCCCTCGGCGGCGCTGCAGTTCGGCGCCAGCGGCACCTTCGCCTATGTGGTGGATGCTGAAGACAAGGTGCAGCTGACGCCGATCAGTGTCGGCCCCAGCGACGGTCAGCGCAGCGTGGTGGAGCAGGGCCTGACCCCAGGGCAGCGCCTGGTGCTGGAAGGCACCGATCGCCTGCGTTCCGGCAACAAGGTCGAGGTCATCAGCGACACCCCTGGCGTCACCCAGCCCCCCACGGCCAAGCCTGAGCGCAAGGGAGCACCGCGCGCCCAATGAACGCCTCCCGCCTGTTTATCCTGCGTCCGGTCGCCACCACGCTGATCATGCTGGCGATCTTCCTCAGCGGTGTGATCGCCTATCGCCTGCTGCCCGTCTCGGCGCTGCCCGAGGTGGATTACCCGACCATCCGGGTGATGACCCTCTACCCAGGCGCCAGTCCGGACGTGATGACCAGCGCAGTGACCGCGCCGCTGGAGCGCCAGTTTGGGCAGATGGCTGGGTTGAAGCAGATGTCCTCAACCAGCTCGGGCGGTGCATCGGTCATCACCCTGCGCTTCAATCTGGAGGTGAAGCTGGATGTGGCCGAGCAGGAGGTGCAGGCGGCGATCAATGGCGCAAGCAACCTGCTACCCAACGATCTGCCGGCGCCACCGGTGTACAACAAGGTCAACCCGGCCGACACTCCGGTGCTGACCCTGGCCATCAGCTCGAAAACCATGCCGCTGCCGCAGGTGTTCGATCTTGTCGATACCCGCCTGGCGCAGAAACTTGCGCAAACCAGCGGCGTCGGCCTGGTGACCCTGGCCGGCGGCCAGCGCCCGGCCGTGCGTTTGCGAGTCAATCCGGAGGCCCTGGCGTCCTATGGTTTGAACCTCAGCGATGTGCGCACGCTGATCACCGCCAGCAACGTCAACCAGCCCAAAGGCAACTTCGACGGCCCGACGCGGGTGTCGCAACTGGATGCCAATGACCAGCTGAAATCCGTCGACGAGTACCGCGAGCTGATCCTCGGTTACAAGGACGGCGCCACGCTGCGCCTGAAAGATGTCGCCGAAATCATCGACGGCGCGGAAAACCAGCGTCTGGCGGCCTGGGCCAACCGCAGCGAAGCGGTGCTGGTCAATGTGCAACGCCAGCCCGGGGCCAACGTCATCGATGTGGTCGACAGTATTCAGATGCTGTTGCCCCAGCTGACCCAGGGCCTGCCGGCCAGCGTCGAGGTCAGTGTGCTGACCGACCGCACTGAAACTATCCGCGCGGCGGTCAAGGGTGTACAGCATGAGCTGCTGCTGGCCATCAGCCTGGTGGTGCTGGTGACCTTCCTGTTTCTGCGCAAGGTGTCGGCGACCATCATCCCGTCCATCGTCGTGCCGCTGTCGCTGATTGGCACTTTCGGCGTGATGTACCTGGCCGGCTTCACCATCAACAACCTGACACTGATGGCCCTGACTATCGCCACCGGCTTTGTGGTGGACGATGCCATCGTCATGCTGGAGAACATCGCCCGCCATCTGGAAGAAGGCGAAACGCCGCTGAATGCGGCGCTCAAAGGCGCCAAGCAGATCGGCTTTACCCTGGTGTCGCTGACCATCTCGCTGATCGCCGTGCTGATTCCGCTGCTGTTTATGGCGGACGTAGTGGGGCGGCTGTTCCGCGAGTTCGCCATCACCCTGGCGGTGGCCATTCTGATTTCTCTGGTCATTTCCCTGACCCTGACGCCGATGATGTGCGCACGCCTGCTAAAGGCGGAAAAGCCCGACGCAGAGGGGCGCTTCTACCGCGCCGCCGGGGCAGTGATCGACGGCATGATCGCCCGTTACGGCGTGTGGCTGACCTGGGTGCTCAAGCATCAACCGCTGACTTTGCTGGTGGCCATCGGCACCCTGGCATTGACTGTGGTGCTGTACCTGGCGGTGCCCAAGGGCTTTTTCCCGGTGCAGGACACCGGGGTGATCCAGGGCATTTCCGAAGCACCGCAATCGATTTCCTTCCGCGCCATGAGCGAGCGTCAGCAGCGCTTGGCTGAAGTGATTCTGCAGGACCCGGCGGTGGCCAGCCTGTCGTCCTATATCGGCGTGGATGGTGACAACCCGACGCTCAACAGCGGCCGTCTGCTGATCAACCTGACGCCACGAGCCGAGCGCGATCTCAGCGCCAGCCAGATTATCGAACGGTTGCGCCCGGAACTGGCGCGGATTCCCGGCATCGAGCTGTACCTGCAACCGGTGCAGGACTTGTCCATCGAGGATCGGGTCAGCCGTACGCAGTTCCAGTTCAGCCTGGAGTCACCGGATATCGGCCTGCTGGAAGAATGGGTGCCTAAACTGGTCAGCGCGTTGCGCGAACAGCCGGAACTGACCGATGTGGCCAGCGACCTGCAGAACCGTGGCCTGCAGGTGTTTCTGCAGATTGACCGCGATATGGCCGGGCGTCTCGGCGTCAGCATCGCCGATATCGACAACGCGCTGTACGACGCCTTCGGTCAGCGGCAGATTTCCACCATCTACACCCAGGCCAGCCAGTACCGCGTCGTACTGGAAAGTGAGAACGCTGGCAGCATCGGCCCGGCGGCGCTGCGGCAGATTCACGTCAAGGCCGCCGATGGTCAGCAGGTTGCGCTGTCGACCCTGGCTCAGGTCGAGGAGCGTGCCGCCAGCCTTCTGATCAACCATATCGGTCAATTCCCAGCGGCCACCCTGTCATTCAACCTGGCCAGCGGCGTGTCACTGGGCGAGGCGGTGGCGGTGATCGAGCGGGTTGAGCAGGAAATCGGCATTCCGCCAGCGGTGCAGACGCGCTTTCAAGGCGCAGCAGAAGCCTTCCGCGCCTCCTTGTCGAGCACCCTGCTGCTGATTCTGGCGGCTATCGTCACCATGTATATCGTGCTCGGCGTGCTCTACGAGAGTTATATCCACCCGATCACCATTCTCTCCACCTTGCCTTCGGCCGGTGTGGGCGCGCTGCTGGCCTTGCTGCTCAGCGGTAACGAGCTGGGGTTGATTGCGATCATCGGCATCATTCTGCTGATCGGCATCGTCAAGAAGAACGCGATCATGATGATCGACTTCGCCCTCGACGCCGAACGCAACCAGGGCATGCAGCCGGAAGCGGCGATCTACCAGGCGGCGCTGCTGCGCTTTCGGCCGATTCTGATGACCACCCTGGCCGCGCTGTTTGGCGCGATTCCGCTGATGCTGGCCACCGGCTCCGGCGCTGAACTGCGTCAACCGCTGGGCCTGGTGATGGTCGGCGGGTTGCTGCTGAGCCAGATCCTTACGCTGTTCACCACACCGGTGATCTACCTGTACTTCGATCGCCTGTCGCGCCGCATCAGCGGCCGCAGTGCGGCGGGGCTTGCGGTCAACCCATGAACCTTTCTGCGCCCTTTATCCGTCGGCCGGTGGCCACCCTGTTGCTGAGCCTGGCGATCATGCTGCTCGGCGGCGTCAGCTTTGGCCTGCTGCCAGTGGCGCCGCTGCCGCAGATGGATTTCCCGACGATTACCGTGCAGGCCAGCCTGCCGGGCGCCAGCCCGCAGATCATGGCCTCCAGCGTGGCCACGCCGCTGGAACGCTCGCTCGGCACCATCGCCGGTATCAGCCAGATGAACAGCCGCAGCAGCCAGGGCAGTACGCGGATCATGATTCAGTTCGACCTGGATCGTGATATCAACGCGGCCGCCCGTGAAGTGCAGGCGGCGATCAATGCCTCGCGCGAGCTACTGCCCAGCGGCATGCGCAGCATGCCCACCTACGCCAAGGTCAACCCGTCGCAGGCGCCGATCATGGTGCTGTCGCTGACCAGTGACGTGCTCAACAAGGGCCAGCTGTACGACGTGGCGTCGACCATCCTGGCGCAGAAGCTCGCCCAGGTCACCGGCGTCGGTGAAGTGCAGATTGGCGGCAGCTCCTTGCCAGCGGTGCGCGTGGCTCTGGAGCCGCGCTTGCTCGATCACTACGGCATTGCCCTGGATGAAGTGCGCCAGAGCATCAGCGCAGCCAACGCCAAACGGCCGAAAGGCGCGGTGGAAGATGCCGAGCGGCACTGGCAGGTACAGGCCAGCGATCAACTGGAAAAGGCCGCCGATTACCTGCCGCTGATCATTCGCTACCAGGACGGCGCGGCAGTACGCCTGGGCGATGTCGCGACCGTGACAGATGGCGTTGAGGACCGCTACAACAGTGGCTTCTTCAATGATGAGCAAGCGGTGCTGCTGGTGATTAACCGCCAGACCGGGGCCAATATCATCGAAACCATCGCCGGTATTCGCGAGCAACTGCCGGCTCTGCGTGCAGTGATTCCCGCCAGTATCGACCTGCAAGTGGCAATGGACCGCTCGCCGGTGATTCGCGCCACCCTGCACGAGGCCGAGCAGACCCTGCTGATTGCCGTGGTGCTGGTGATTCTGGTGGTGTTTGCCTTCCTCGGCCGCTGGCGTGCGGCACTGATACCGGCGCTGGCGGTGCCGGTATCGCTGGTCGGCACCTTTGCGGCCATGTACCTGCTGGGTTTCTCCCTGAACAACCTGTCGCTGATGGCGCTTATCATCGCTACCGGCCTGGTGGTGGACGATGCCATCGTCGTGCTGGAAAACATCTCGCGGCATATCGAGGCCGGCGAAACGCCCATGGCGGCGGCCCTCAAGGGCGCGCGCGAGGTAGGTTTCACCTTGCTGGCGATGAACCTGTCGCTGGTCGCAGTGTTTATCTCGATTCTGTTTATGGGCGGTATCGTCGAGCGCCTGTTCCGCGAGTTCTCCCTCACCCTGGCGGTGGCCATTGTCATCTCGCTGCTGGTGTCGCTGACCCTGACGCCGATGCTCTGTGCGCGCTGGCTCAAGGCCGAAGCCATTGAGCAGCAACCCAGTGCCATGCAGCGTTGGGGCGGGGCCCTACAAACGCGGGTATTGGCGTTCTATCAACGCAGCCTGGACTGGGCGCTGCGCCATTCCCTGCTGATGCTGTTCAGCCTGCTGGCAACCATCGCGCTGAACATCTTCCTGTTTGTCAGCGTGCCGAAGACCTTTATGCCGCAGCAGGACACTGGTCAGCTGATCGGGTTTATCCGCGGTGATGACGGCCTGTCGTTTCAGGTCATGCAGCCAAAACTGGAAATCTACCGCCGTGCGCTGCTCGCCGATCCTGCGGTGGAAAGTGTGGCCGGGTTTATTGGCGGCGGGGGCGGTATCAGCAATGCCTTTATGATCGTGCGCCTCAAACCGATTGGCGAGCGTCAGGCCAGCTCCCAGGAAGTGATCAATCGCCTGCGCCAGTCGGTGCCCAAGGTGCCCGGCGGGCGCATGTTCCTGATGCCGGACCAGGATCTGCAGATTGGCGGGCGGGAAGGGCGCAGCTCGGAAAATGAATACATGCTGCTGTCGGGCGATCTCGACGAGCTGCGCAAGTGGCTGCCGCCCGTACGCGAAGCCCTGCGCGCCTTGCCGGAGCTGACTGATATCGATGCCAAGGAGGCCGATGGCACCCAGCAGATTCGTCTGGTGGTCGAGCGTGATGTGGCCAAGCGCTTGGGCGTGGACATGAACATGATCACGGCGGTGCTGAACAACGCTTTCAGTCAGCGTCAGGTGTCGACCATCTATGACAGCCTGAACCAGTACAGCGTGGTCATGGAGATCAACCCGCAGTTCGCCCAATACCCGGAAACTCTCGATCAGATTCAGCTGATCACGGCTGATGGTGGGCGCGTGGCGCTGTCCAGCTTTGCCCGTTGGGAGCGCAGCCTGGAAGAAGACCGGGTCAACCACCAGGGCCAGTTCGCTGCGGAAAACATCGGCTTTGCCCTGGCCGAAGGGGTCAGCCTTGATCAAGCCAGTCAGGCGATCAACACCGCGATTGCCCGAGTCGGCCTACCCACTGAAGTGCAGGGCGTGCTCGGTGGCACCGGCGGCGCATTTCAAAAGACTCAGCAGAACCAGCCATGGATGATCCTGATGGCGCTGGTGGTGGTGTATATCGTGCTTGGCGTGCTCTACGAGAGCTATGTGCATCCGCTGACCATCCTCTCCACCTTGCCTTCTGCCGGCGTCGGCGCGTTGCTGGCGTTGCAGCTGATGAGCATCGAATTCAGTCTGATCTCGTTGCTCGGTCTGTTTTTGCTGATTGGCATCGTCAAGAAGAACGCCATCCTGATGATCGACCTGGCGCTGCAGCTGGAACGCCAGCAGCACCTGAGCCCGGAGGAATCCATCCGTCAGGCCTGCCTGCTGCGCTTTCGCCCGATCATGATGACCACCCTGGCCGCCATTCTCGGGGCATTGCCACTGATGCTGGGCAGCGCCGAAGGTTCGGAAATGCGCCAGCCGCTGGGCATCACCATTGTCGGCGGGCTGGTATTGAGCCAGCTGCTGACCCTGTACACCACTCCGGTGATTTATCTGTACTTCGACCGCCTGCGCCACCGGGTCAACCGCTGGCGCGGAGTGCGTACTGACGCTGCCCTGGAAACCCCGTTATGACTCTGCTGCCAACACCCGTAGGAGCGAGCCATGCTCGCGAAACCTTTTCTGTTGCGAAGCCATTCGCGGGCATGGCCCGCTCCTACATGGGGCTGCTTACACTCAGCTTATTGTTAGGCGGCTGCGCCATCGGCCCGGACTATCAGCGCCCGCAGCTGCAAACCCCGGCGCAGTTCAAACAGATCGAAGGCTGGACCCAAGCCCAGCCCGGTGATGCGCTGGCGCGTTGCAACTGGTGGCAGCTGTATGGCGATGTCGAGCTGAATGCTCTGGTTGATCAGTTGAATGTCTCCAACCAGAACCTGGCCGCCAGCGAGGCGCAGTATCGTCAGGCCCGCGCTCTGGTGCGTGGCGCGCGAGCGGCGTTTTATCCAAGTCTGTCGAGCAGCGCCGGGGTTACCCGTAACAGTCAGGGCAGTGGCACCACCAATACCAGCAGCAGTACCAGCGTTGTCAGCAAGAGCTATGACCTGAGCCTGAATGCCACCTGGGAGCTGGATATCTGGGGCAAACTGCGCCGCTCGCTGGAGTCCAGCCGCGCCGGCTTCGAGGCCAGCGCAGCGGATCTCGCCGCGCTAAAACTCAGCCTGCAGGCGGAACTGGTGCAGAACTACCTGCAACTACGCGTGCTGGATGATCAGCAGCGCCTGCTCGATGCCACCGTAGCCGCCTATGCCCGTTCGCTGAAACTGACGGAAAACCAGTACAACGCCGGCATCGTGCCGAAATCCGATGTCAGCCAGGCCCTGACCCAGCTGAAAAGCACCCAGGCCCAAGCGATTGATCTGAAATGGCAGCGCGCGCAGTTGGAGCATGCGATTGCTGTGCTGATCGGTGTGCCGCCGAGCGAACTGGATATCGCCGTGCGAGAACAACTCCCAACCCTGCCGGAAATCCCCGTGGCGCTGCCGTCGCAACTGCTGGAGCGTCGTCCGGATGTCGCCGCCGCCGAGCGCCGGGTGATGGCCGCCAACGCCGAAATCGGCGTCGCCGAAGCCGCCTGGTATCCGGACCTGAGCATCTCCGCCAGCAGCGGCTACCGTGGCAGCAGCTTTGCTGACTGGATTGATCTGCCCAACCGCTTCTGGTCCCTCGGCCCGCAGCTGGCACTGACCCTGTTCGATGGCGGCGCGCGCAGCGCCGAGCTGGAACGCAGCGAAGCGGCCTACGACCAGACCGTGGCGCAATACCGCCAGGCGGTGCTCGACAGCTTCCGTGAGGTGGAGGACTACCTGGTGCAGCTGCGCGTGTTGGAGCAGGAAGCGCTGATCCAGCAGGAAGCGCTGCAAGCTGCCCGCGAATCCCTGCGCCTGATCGAAAACCAGTACCGCGCCGGCACCGTGGACTTCAACAGCGTGGTTAACGTGCAAGCCACGGCGCTGAACAACGAACGCAGCAATCTCAGCCTGCTGGGCAGCCGTTTGACCGCCAGCGTGCAACTGATCGCCGCGCTCGGTGGTGGTTGGCAACAACAGGCATTACAGGAGGTGCCGCCTAAAGCTGAGCGCCAGCCTGCTCCTGACACAACAGGTACAAGCGCTCCTTGAGGGCATTGCCGGCCGGGCCGAGGTTCGCCCGGGCGTATAACGTCAGGTGCAGGCCTTCGATCACTGGCAGGCTGTCGATGATCCGGTGATCCGCCTGCACTACCCGACGCGGGAGCAGGCTGATACCCAGACCGGCAGCCACGGCTGCACAGACGCTGGCCAGGCTGCTGCTGGCGTAGCTGATCCGCCAGGCACGGCCCTGCATGTCCAGGGTCTGGATCATTTCCTGGCGATACAAGCCGCCTGGGGCAAACACCACCAGCGGTAAAGGCTCGCGCTGCAAGGCCGGCTGCTGCTGGCTGTCCAGCCAGCACAGCGGTTCCGCCCAGGCTGCCAGGCAATCGCTGCCGGGGTTCATCTGCTTGCTCAACAGCACATCGAACTGACCGTCACGGTACTGGCGCAACAACTCCGGACTGAGCCCACTGGTGACCTCCAGGCGCACGCTGGTTTGCGTGGCAGCAAAGTCGGCGAGCAGTGGCATCAGGCGTTCGGCAGCAAAGTCTTCTGGCACGCCCAGACGCAACACGCCTTCACTTTGCTGGTGGCGCAGTACATCTTCGGCCTCATCGTGCAGCGCCAGGATACGACGGGCATAGCTGCACAGTTGTTCGCCTTCGGCGGTCATCAGTACCTGCCGTGCGCTCCGGTCGAGTAAACGGCAGCCAAGGTCATCTTCCAGACGCCGTATCTGCTGGCTGACCGTCGATTGGGTCAGGTGCAGGCGTTCAGCCGCGCGGGTGAAATTACCGCAATCGGCCACGGCAACAAAAGCGCGTAGCAACTGGTGATCGAGCATCTGACTATTCCTAGATCAACTGGTAGGCATTCTTATATTTAATTTCAGCATACTTGGCTGGCTCGGGATAATCGCCTGCCGTGATCAGTTGATGATGAGTACGCGATGTGCGATGAGCGCGATTTTCTCGAGCAGGCCGTGGGCCTGGCTGCTGCCAACCTGGCCCAGGGCGGTCGACCTTTCGGCGCAGTGTTGGTGCGTGACGGCCAGGTGATCAGTGCGGCAAGCAATCAGCTGCATATGCGCCACGACCCCAGCGCTCATGCCGAATTGTTGTGCATACGCCAGGCCAGCGAGTTGCTGGGCAGCAACCGCCTGGATGGTTGCGTGATCTATGCCAGTGGCCAGCCATGCCCCATGTGTTTGAGCGCCATGCACCTGTGCGGCATCAGCCGGGTGGTGTTTGCCGCCGCGAATGCCGAGGCAGAACTCTTTGGTTTGTCCACGGCGGCGTTGTACCAGCAGTTGAGCCGGCCTCTGGCAGAACAGACCCTGCGCATCGAGCAGCAGCCACATAGCGTCATGCGCGGGTTGTATCAGCGCTGGCAGGCGCAGCATGCATAAACGCGAATCCGCTTGGCGCAGCCTGGCCTGGCTGCTGGTGGTGATCAGTCTGGCGCTCAACCTGCGGCCGAGCCTGACGGCCATCAGCCCGCTGCTCAATGACATTCGCGCAGGCGTTGGCCTGGGGTTCCAGATGGCGGGCCTGCTGACTACCTTGCCAGTGGTGTGCATGGGCCTGGTGGCGCTGCTCAGCGCTCAGGTCGAGGCGCGTCTGGGCGAGGGCAGGGGCATTGCCTGCGGCTTGCTGTGCATCCTGCTGGCCGGTGCGGCACGCGGCGTGGTCGATCACAGCCTGTTGCTCTTGCTCACGGCGCTGCTGGCCGGTTTGGGCATCGCCTTGATTCAGGTGTTGGTGCCTGGGTTGATCAAATGCCGTTTTGCCGGGCGGGTGGCAATTGCCATGGGCTTGTACAGCGCTGCCCTGATGGGCGGTGGTGGCCTGGCCGCATGGCTCAGCCCGCATCTGGCGCAGCGCACCGGTCACTGGCAGATGGGGCTTGCGGTATGGACACTGCCAGCGTTGTTGGCGTTACTGATATGGCTACGCACGCCTTTGCGTGAGGCCCAGGCACTGGCAGCGGATCAGCGTCTGGGGCGGTTTGTACGTAATAGACGAGCCTGGACACTGGCCCTGTATTTTGGCTTGAGCAACTGCGGCTATATGACCGTGGTGGCCTGGCTGCCGGCCTATTACCAGCAGTTGAGTTGGAGCAGCCAGAACAGCGGGGCGCTGTTGGCCTGGATGACACTGTTTCAGGTGCTGGCAGCTCTGGCCATGCCGGCGCTGGCTCAGCGCACCCGAGAACGTCGCGGCCTGCTGAGTATCAGCCTGTTGGCGCAATTAGTGGGGTTTGCCGGGCTGTTGTTCTACCCGCAGCAGTTGCCCTTGCTGTGGGTGGCACTGATCGGTTTCGGCTTGGGTGCCTGTTTTGCCTTGAGCCTGATCCTCAGCCTCGACCATTTGCAGGAACCACGCGCTGCCGGGCAACTGGCGGCCTTCGTGCAGGGCATTGGCTTTCTGCTCAACGCCCTGGCACCGGCGGCGGGCGGCTGGTTGCGCGAACACTCGTGCAGCTTTGCCAGTACCTGGCTGCTGATGCTGTTCTGCGTCGCACTGATGCTGGCACTGACGCAGCGCTTCAGCCCGGCCAGTTACTGGCGTATTTCCAGCAACCACCAGCAGCCAACCGGCAGCGCCGTGCCTGAGTAAAGTCTGAATTCAGTCGCGCTTGCGGTTGACCGTTTGCGCGGCCTTCATCACGTCCGCACCGATCGCCCCTGCAAACTGCTGCCAGACCGGCTGCATGGCCTTGCGCCAGGCCTCCCGTTGCTCGGCATTGAGGGTGATCACCTGAGTGCCGCCGGCGGCAGCAATACGCTCGCGATCAGCCTGGTTGGCGGCTTCGGCCTGGCGGTTCACTTCAAAGGTCACTTCATCGATGATGCCTTCCAGCTGCATACGGACCTGGTGTGGGATGGCGTACCAGAAGCGTGGATTGCTCACCAGCATGTAGTCGAGCACACCGTGGTTGGTCTCGGTGATAAACGGCTGCACGCTGTGCAGTTGCTTGCTGTAGAGATTCGACCAGGGGTTTTCCGCCCCCTGTACCTTGCCGCTTTTCAACGCGTCGAAAACGTCGGCAAACGGCATGGCCAAAGGCGTGGCGCCGAGCTGGTTGAACTGTGCTTGAAGCACGCTGGACGGTTGAATACGGAACTTCAAACCGGCTGCATCGCCCGGAACCAGTAGCGCCTTGGTTGCCGAAAGCTGTTTCATGCCATTGTGCCAATAGGCCAGGCCGACGATGTTGTGGTCTTCCATGGAACGCAACAGCTGACGACCCTTGGCACGTTTCTGAAAGCGGTTGACCGCGTCCAGGTCATCGAACAGAAACGGCAGGTCGAACACTTGTAATTGCTTGGTGTATTTCTCGAACTTGGCCAGTGACGGCGCCAACAGCTGCACCTCGTTTTTAGCCAACGCTTCGAGCTCGTTGGCATCACCGTAGAGGGTCGAATTGGGGTAGACCTCAACCTGTACCTGGTCACCCAGGCGCTCCTCGACGAGCTTCTTGAACAGCAGTGCGCCCTGGCCTTTGGGCGTGTTGTCTGCCACCACATGGGCAAACTTGATGACAATCGGCCCGTTGTCACTGGCCGCGTGCAGTGAGGTGGACGCGAGCAGCAGGCTGCCAACGGCGATGGCGCAGATCGACTTGAACATAGCGGTGTCCCTGTTCTTCTTATGGAGGAGGTGACGGCAGCCAGAGAACGTCTCGGCAGTCTGGCGGAGGCTGTCACTGCATTGCTCTGCGCAATGCCAGGGCTGTATCGCAATGCCTATGCCAGAGTGGCTGGCACGCTGGAGAGCAGGGAGGCTGAGAAAAGGCGCGTGATCAGGCGCACAGTGCGTGGCGATAAGTCGCCATTTTCACGCGAGTATCAGCAATAAATCGCTTATTCAGAGTCGAGTTGGCGTATTGCCGCCAACCCGTAAAGTCACCGGTCAGCGACGAATGGCACGCCAGCTGGCCAGCAGACTCAGTACCAGCAACAGCACCACACTCAGCAGCGTCCAGTAGGTGAACGACAGCCCGAGGATGCGGTAGTCGCTTTCGCCACACACGCCGGCACTCATGAATACCTCAGGCAGCCACTCGTGCAGCGGCAGGTAGAAGGCGTAGAACGGGAAAGGCGAGCAGCTGGAGCTTTCCAGCACACCGCTTTCGATGAGCACCAGATGGCTGTTGTCGTATACCGCCATGCCGGCAGCAGCCAGCAGCAACGGCCACAATGGCAAGGTCAACCAGCGCAAGCCGATGCCTTCCAGCAGCAGGATCAGCAGACTCAAAACGCCGCCACAGAGCAGCCACAAGCGGATCTGAATACACAGGGTGCAAGGTTCCCAGCCGGCCAGATGCTGCAGCAGCAAGGCAGCGCCGAGCATGGCAAAGCAGGCAAAGGCAATCAGGGCGAGCAGGGGCATGAGGGAGGTGGCGCGGGACATCTGAATCTCCGAAAGGGCCTGGCGCAATGGCTAAGGCAGAAACTGTGCCGAGCTATCAGATGCGCGGCACATGATTAAGTTGCAAGCCTATGAGCACTGCAGGGTGGAGCTGCTGCACAAGGCTGATCGTCAGCGAACAGTCAGGCAGACCGTATTGATGCAACGGCTTTGGCTATCGCTTGAGCAACCCCGAGTCCAACTGATTGAAACACTGCACGATGCGCTCATGGCTGACATCGGCAAAGGTCTTCTGCGTCAGGCTGACGAGTACGCTCGGTTTAACGCGCCCGGAGCGTAGCTGACGCTGCATGTAGGCCAGTACATCAGCGTCACTGGCGGGGCTGCTTGGTTGATCCACTGTCTGCGTGCTCATGCTGTGCCGTATGGCTGAGGCTTGCAGGATAAGCAGGCAAGCATTCAGTTTCAATTCAGCCAGCATCGCTATCGTAGCCGCACTTTCTAATGCGCCAGGAGCCTCTGCATGCCTAATCTTGTACCTATCGCGACAATCACTGCGGCATTAACCCTGTGCAGCGCACTGTTCAGCACAGGCGCGATGGCCAACCAGCCGCAGATATTTGGCCTGCATGAGAAGGTTTCCTTGCATGAGCTGGCCCTGGAGCTGCCCGCCAAGCTCGATACCGGTGCCGAAACCGCTTCGCTCAGCGCCAAGAATATTGAAATGTTCAAGCGCGATGGCGGTGAGTGGGTGCGTTTCCAGGTAGGCCTGGACGACGCCAAAAAAGCTCCAGTGATTGAAAAGCCACTGGCGCGCATGAGCTATATCAAACGCCGCGCCGACGACCGCAAACCTGGCGACAAACAGCTCTACAGCGCCCGCCCGGTGGTCGAGATGGACATCTGCGTGGGTGATGAACTGAAAAACATAGAGGTCAACCTGACCGACCGCAGCGCCTTTGAATACCCGCTGCTGATCGGCTCGACAGCCTTGAAGGAGTTCAACGCTGCCGTCAGCCCCGGCGTACGTTACTCGGCTGGGCAGCCGAGTTGTACGCAGGCCAGTTGATGTGCGGGTTGACCGTAATGATTTCATTCGTCATAACGCGACCTGCCAAACAATTTTCGAGTTCTGCCTTTTTTATGCTGGCGACTCGAACAAAAGGTAATGGGAGCAGAGACATTGAAACGAATCCATCCATTGATGCTCACCACTTTCCTGGCAACTATTGACCAGGCCTGGGCGATGGAGGGACGTGGTAATTCGGTTGAACAGTTCTCGGTGGCTACCATCCTGGGTACAGCAGGTATCAGCATAACCACCAGTAACGCCATACAGGGCTACGCAAGCGCTCGCGACGATGCGCTGGTTTACGTTGCGAGCGCTGGAGGCATCCATGGTGCGCAACTGGAGCAAGCACTGCGCCACTACCGCGATGCACATCCCAAGTCCACGTTAAGCAATATGCAAATAGCGTTAGCCATCGCCAGCCAGGGCTAAACAGTGGCAGGAGCTTCCAACGAGCGTTCATAGGCCTGGGTCATGATCTGCCAGGTCGGCGCATCAGCGGGAATCAGGTGTTCGATGCGCAATGAGGCCACGGTAATGTCGAGTGGCATACCGAACGTGGTGAAAGTGGAGAGGAAATTCAGTTCGCCCTGTGCGGAGTCGACCCGAGTCATCAGCAGTGGGGGAAACTCATTCGCCAGTGGTGCAGGGCTAGAGGCTGCTGGCAGGGTTTCCAGCACTCTGGCCAGTTCAGGGTTGTCCAGGGCCTCGCGTGCAGCGCGCTGCCAGGCCACTGCGCGAACTTCTTCGGCATTGAGCAGGTGATCGCCTAGCCCACCCGGTTGCAGCAATGTACGCAACAGGTTTAAACCCTCGACGGCATCCGTAGGCAGCCCGATCAGGTCGAACAGCACGGCGGTGCTGGCGTTGGCGGCCAGAACGTCCCAGTTGCTGCCTAGTACGATGGCCGGTGCCGGGTTATTGGCCTGCAGCACATGGCCAATCGCCCCACGAATGGCATCCATCGCCGGGGCTGCGAGCGGTGATGCCTCGTAACGCGGCGCATAGCCGGCCGCCAGGAAAACGCTATTGCACTGCTCCAGCGGTGTATTCAGAACCATCAGGAGGGCATGTAGTGTACTGGGGCTTGGCTTGGCGCGGCCGGTTTCGATGCAGCTCAGGTGTCGTTGGGAAATCCCCGTTATCAAGGCCAGATCGAGCTGGCTCAAGCGGGCTTGTTGTCGTAGCAGGCGCAACTGCGAACCGGCTGTTGCCGAGGATATCGTTCGAGAAAGCGGGCGCGAGTTCATATGCAGACTCTGGCAGTGCGAGCGGGGCAGCGTCTATGACCTGTCAGGTCATTGAACGCGCGGCGACGATATCACTAATTTGTCCTGGTCATTGATCAGGAGCAGAACATGAACCGACCCTATATTGCGCTAGCCGTCTTGCTGGCGTTTTCTCTGTATACCGCCTGGACCATGCTTATGGCCGAACAGTCGCTGCTGGCGTTCGGGATTGAGCTGATTTCTCGACCGGACATGGCACAGGTGGTGATTGACCTCTATCTGCTGGGCTTTATGGCCTGCATCTGGATATACCGTGATGCCCGTTCGAAAGGCCGCTCGCTCGCGACGATTGTGCCGTTCTTCGTGGTTACAGCGATTTTCGTCTCCATTGGCCCGCTGTTGTACATCGTCATGGATGGATTCACCCGCCCACGACAGCCTGAGAGGTTGGCATGAACACTGTGCTGCACGCATACACGGTCTGTGTGCTGCTTTTGTTCCTAAAAATGCTGGCGATATCCTGCTATCAGGGTTATTTCCGCCTCAGATACCTGGCTTTCGTCAATGCCGAAGACGCTGGCTTTTTCAAACGCACGCGTTCTCCAAATGAATTACCGCATGTACAACGCGCTGCCAAGGCCTGGGCGAATGACTTGGAGAACATCCCGCTGTTTTTCGTTTTGGGCGCACTCGCTGTAGTGCTGAATACGCCCAACGAAGCGACTGTCGGAATTTTCTACGTGTTCACCAGTGCTCGGTTGCTTCACACCCTGATGTACCTGAACAGGCTGCAGCCATGGCGCACCATCGCTTATGGCGTAGCAGTCATCTGCCTTCTGTTGCTGGCGGCATTACTAGGGTTTGCAGTTTTTAGTGGCGTATAGCGGCAGGTCAAAAAAAGCCCCACGGCAAGGAGCAACTGCCGTGGGGCGGGAAGGGGTTGGCTGGGCCAACCTGGGGGAGAGTCAGTTAGCAAATCAGGCGTTGGGCTGCCACCCGCCGCCAAGGGCCTTGTAGATGGCGACGATGCCGCGATACAGCTCGACTTCCGCTTGGGCCTGGGCGTCTTCGGCGCTCAGGCGTTCGCGTTCGGCGTCCAGCAGCACGAGGAAGTCCACTTCACCTTCGCGGTAGCGCACGCGGGCTTGTTCGGCGGCGGCGCGGCTGGCGTCGGATTGGCGTAGCAGGGCGAGCAGGCGCTGTTGGCGTTTGCCGTAGTCGCTAAAGGCGTTGGCTGATTCCTCCAGGGCCAGCAGCACCTGTTGCTCATAGTTGGCCAGCGCGCCATCGGCTTCGGCTTCAGCCCCACGCAGGCGTGCACGCACGCTGCCCAGATCAAACGCCGCCCAGCTGATGGTAGGTGCCAGGCCCCAGGCTTGTGCTGCCGACGAGCCCAGCTGCGAGCCACGCCCGGCGGTAAAGCCAAGGAAACCGGACAGACTCACCCGTGGAAACAGGTCTGCTGTGGCGACGCCTATATTGGCGGTAGCGGCGGCCAGTTGCCGTTCGGCCGCGCGGATATCCGGGCGGCGGCGCAGTAACTCGCCTGGGTCGCCCACCGGTAGCGCCTTGGCGATAGCGGGCAGTTCTTGTGCCGAGAGGTCCACACTCAATTGGTCCGGACGCTGACCGAGTAGGGTGGCGATGCGGTGTTTGGCGCGCTGCTGCTGCGCTTGCAGTTGCGGCAGGCTGGCTTCGGTGCCGGCCAGGCGTGCGTCACTGCGCAGCACATCCAGCTGGCTACCGACGCCGGCTTCGCGCAACTGCTCGGTGATGGCACGCGATTCCTGCTGGTTTTTCAGGTTGGCGCGGGCGATGCGTTCACGCAGTTGCGCGCCGCGCAGGCTGCCGTAGGCATCCACCAGCTCGGCAATCAGGCTGACCTGCAGTTGCTGGTAATCCGCTTCGGCCACGTCCAATTCGGCATCACTGGCTTCCAGTTGGCGCTGGATACGGCCAAACAGGTCCAGTTCCCAGAGCATATCCAGCCCCAGGTCGTAACGTTCACCGCGCACGCGCTGCTCGGTCACGCCGGGTTGCTGGGCTTTGCCGAATTCACCGCTGGCGCGGCTGGTGATGGTTGGCAACTGATCGTTGCCGAGGTCATCACGGATGGCCTGGGCCGCCCGCAGGCGGGCAAAGGCCACGCGCAGCTGGCGGTTATCCTCAAGTGATTGTTGCACCAACTGGTTGAGCACCGGGTCGTCGAACTGCTGCCACCAGCTTGCTTCAAAGCGCGAGCGGTCGTAGCTAGTGCTTTGCGCGCTGCTCAGCTGGGCATCTGCGGTCTGCGGAGCCTGGTAGTCCGGGCCGACGGCACAGGCTGTCAGCGCCAGGGTCAGCAGGCTGATGGCCAGCGGTTTGGCGTTAAGAGGCTTCATACCTGCACCTCCTGCAAACGTGCAGCTTTCTGTGCTTCGCGTTTTTCCACGAAACCGCGAATCAACACATAGAACACCGGTGTCAGCAGCAGGCCGAAGAAGGTCACGCCGAGCATGCCACTGAATACCGCCACGCCCATGGCATGACGCATTTCTGCGCCGGCACCGGAGGACAGTACCAGGGGCACCACACCCATGATAAAGGCGAAGCTGGTCATCAGAATCGGCCGCAGGCGCAGGCGGCAGGCTTCCAGAACTGCACTCACGCGGTCCATGCCTTCTTCCTGTTTCTCCTTGGCGAACTCGACGATGAGGATGGCGTTCTTGCAGGCCAATCCCACCAGTACGATCAGGCCGATCTGGGTGAAGATGTTGTTGTCGCCACTGGCCAGGATCACCCCGGTGATGGCCGAGAGCAGAGTCATCGGCACGATCAGGATCACCGCCAGCGGCAGGCTCCAGCTTTCGTACTGGGCGGCCAGCACCAGGAAGGCCAGCAGCACGCAGAGCGGGAAGACGAAGATCGCGCTGTTACCGGCGAGGATCTGCTGGTAGGTCAGGTCGGTCCACTCGAAGCTCATGCCATTGGGCAACTCTTCTTTGAGCAGCTTGGCCACCGCTGCTTCGGCCTGACCGGAGCTATAACCGGGGGCTGCCGCGCCGTTGATCTCAGCAGTGAGGAAGCCGTTGTAGTGCATTACCCGATCCGGCCCCGAGCTGGCGCTGACCTTGAGGAAGGCTGACAGCGGGACCATTTCGCCACGATTGTTGCGCACCTTGAGCTGGCCGATCTGCTCCGGCTCCAGGCGGAACTGCTGTTCGGCCTGCACGTTGACCTGGTAGGTACGGCCAAAACGGTTGAAGTCGTTGGCGTACAGCGAACCCAGGTAGATCTGCATGGTGTCGAAGATGTCGCTGATCGCCACGCCGTGGGTCTTGGCCTTCTCGCGGTCGATGGCGGCATCAATCTGCGGCACATTCACCTGATAGCTGGTGAACACCGACATCGGGTCCAGCTCTGGCAGCGCGCGGGCCTTGGCGATGACGTTCTGGGTTTGCACGTACAGTTCGTCGTAGCCGAGGTTGCCACGGTCCTGCACCTGCAGGCGGAATCCGCCGATGGTGCCCAGACCCTGCACCGGTGGTGGTGGGAAGATGGCGATATAGGCGTCCTGAATCTCGCTGAACTGCGCGTTAAGCTCGGCCGCAATCGCCGTGGCGCTCATCGACGGATCACTGCGCTCATCGAACGGTTTCAGTGGCGTAAAGACGATGCCGCTGTTCGGGCTGTTGGTGAAGCCGTTGATCGACAGCCCGGGGAAGGCCACGGTGTTTTCCACACCGGGGTGCTTGCCGGCGATTTCCGACATCTTCTTGATTACGTCTTCGGTGCGGTCCAGGGTCGCCGCATCCGGCAGCTGGGCGAAAGCGACCAGGTACTGTTTGTCCTGCGCCGGTACAAAGCCTGTTGGCGTAGTGGCAAAGCCCAGATAGGTCAGGCCCATCAAGCCGGCGTAGACGAACAGGGCGATGCCGCTGCCGCGCAGCACGCGTTTCACCGTGCCGACATAGCCTTGGCTGGCGCGGTCGAACAGGCGGTTGAACGGCGTGAACAGCCAGCCGCCAAACAGCTTGTCGAGCACCTTGGAGAAGCGGTCTTTCGGCGCGTCGTGGCTTTTCAGCAGTACGGCAGCCAGGGCAGGGGACAGGGTCAGTGAGTTGAAGGCCGAGATCACTGTGGAAATGGCGATGGTCAGGGCGAACTGCTGGTAGAACTGCCCGGTAAGCCCGGAAATAAACGCCGTGGGAATAAACACGGCACAGAGCACCAGGGCCGTGGCGACGATCGGCCCGGTGACTTCCTTCATCGCCTGCTTGGTGGCCTCTACCGGGGTTTTGCCCAGGCCGATATTCCGTTCAACGTTTTCCACCACGACGATGGCGTCGTCCACCACGATGCCGATGGCCAGCACCAGGCCGAACAGCGACAGGGCGTTGAGCGAAAAGCCAAACATGTGCATCACGGCGAAGGTGCCGATCAACGACACCGGCACGGCAGCCAGCGGGATGATCGACGCGCGCCAGGTTTGCAGGAACAGAATCACCACCAGCACCACCAGGATGATGGCTTCGAGCAGGGTATGCACCACCGCCTCGATGGAGCCCCGCACGAAGATGGTCGGGTCGTAGACGATCTCGTAGTCCACGCCCTGCGGGAAGCTCTGCTTCAGTTCGGCCATGCGGGCGCGCACCGCATCGGAAATCTCGATGGCGTTGGAGCCGGGACGCTGGAACACCGGGATGGCAACGGCGGGTTTGTTGTTGAGCAAAGAACGCAAGGCGTACTGGCTGGAGCCCAGCTCGATCCGTGCAATGTCTTTCAGACGGGTGATTTCACCGTTTTCACCAGCGCGAATGATGATGTTCTCGAACTCTTCCTCGCTGACCAGGCGGCCCTGGGTATTGATCGACAGCTGGAAGCTATTGCCGGCATCCGAGGGCGGCGCACCGAGCGAACCCGCAGCCACTTGGCGGTTCTGCTCACGAATGGCATTGACCACGTCGCTGGCGGCCAGGCCCCGTGACGCAACCTTGTTCGGATCGAGCCACACGCGCAACGAATAGTTGCCCAGGCCAAACAGCTGCACATCGCCCACGCCATCCAGACGCGCCAGCTCGTCCTTGACGTTGAGCGCGGCGTAGTTGGACAGATAAAGCATGTCATAGCGGTCGTCCGGCGAGGTCAGGTGCACAACCATGGTCAGGTCGGGCGAAGCCTTGTCGACGGTCACACCGAGACGCTGCACTTCGGTGGGCAGGGTCGGCATGGTCCGGGTTACGCGGTTCTGTACCTGCACCTGGGCTTTGTCCAAGTCGGTACCGAGGGCGAAGGTCAGGGTCAGGGTCATCTTGCCGTCGGCCGTGCCCTGGGACGACATGTAGAGCATGCCCTCCACCCCGGTGATTGCCTGTTCCAGCGGCGAGGCGACGGTTTCACCGATCACCTTGGGGTTGGCGCCGGGGAAGGTGGCGCGCACCACCACGGTAGGCGGCACGACTTCCGGGTATTCGCTGATCGGCAACTGGAACAGCGAGATGGCCCCGCCGATCAGGATCAACAGTGACAGCACAGCGGCGAAAATCGGCCGCTGAATAAAGAATTGCGAGAAGTTCATCAGAAAATCCTCGGACGCCGGTGCGCCAGGCCCTAACGGCCATGCGCGCCCTACGAATTAGGTTGTCGGGGAGGGAGCGCCGTGCGCCCCAGGCGTCATATCAACCGCGCGGTTTGCCGCTGCTGATGTCCTGTTTGGCGACCCGTGGTGCATCGCGCTCGTCGACCGACTGGCGCAGGCGCAGCAGTTGCGCGAGGGTGGCCTCGTCTGCCATCGGTACGCTCTGCGGATCAACTGTGGCGCCGGGAAAGGCGCGTTGCAGGCCGTTGACCACGATCTTTTCGCCCTTGACCAAGCCTTGGCGCACGATGCGCAGGCCCTCCAGCTTCGGCCCCAGTTCAATGGCGCGGTATTGCACGGCGTTGTCCTTGTCGAGCACCAGGACGAACTTCTTGCCCAGGTCGGTGCCGACCGCTTCATCCTTGATCAGCGCGGCCGCGTACTGGCCGCTGCCAACCAGCTTCAGGCGGGCGTACAGGCCCGGTGTGAAGCGGCCATCACGGTTATCGAACACCGCACGGCCACGGATGGTGCCGGTCTGCGGATTAACCTGATTGTCGAGGAAATCCAGTTCACCCAGGTGCGGGTGGCCGTCTTCGCTGGACAGGCCCAGGTACACCGGGCTGGCATCGCGCGCCTGACCACCGGCCTGGCGCGCCAGCTCAACGTATTTGAGGAACACGCGCTCATCCGCATCGAAATAGGCGTAGACCTTGTCGGTGCTGACCAGGGTGGTCAGCAGGCTCTGCCCGGCATTGACCAGGTTGCCTTCGGTGATTTCTGCCCGGCTGACGCGGCCATCAATCGGCGCGGTAACGCGGGTGAAGCTCAGGTTAAGACGGGCGTTATCCAGCTCTGCCTGGATACCGGCCACTGCTGCCTTGGCTTCCGCTGCCGCGCTGGCGCGGGCATCGGCCAGCTCGGCGGAGATAGCGTTGCTCTGGCGCAGGCGCTCGCCGCGATTGGCTTCACTTTGCGTGCGGGCTTGGCTGGCACGGGCCTGTTGCAGCTGAGCTTCCAGGCGTTTGACTTCAGCCTGGAATGGTCGTGGATCAATCTGGAACAGCAGATCGCCTTTCTTCACCAGGCTGCCTTCGGCAAAGGCAACGCGATCAACGAAACCGGACACCCGTGGGCGAATTTCCACTGACTCTGGCGCTTCCAGGCGGCCGGTAAATTCATCCCATTCGTTGATCGGCTGTTCGATGACGGCTGCCACGCTGACTTTTGCAGCAGGCATCTGCTGTGCGGTTTCCGGCGCTTTACCGCATGCGCTCAAGACCAGCACTGCGGCCAGAGCCAAAGGGAAATGCCAGCGATTGTTATTGGACTGTTCCATGTGTGTATCCGCCCGAGGGTGTTGTGATGGGGCGGAGTCTGCTGCGCGCTTTGGCGTGGAACGAATCGAATGCCGCGAAGGTGACTATCATCGTGAATGATGATGAAAGGGGTTATATCGATTTCAACTATGTGAGCAAGGTGCTCGGGCGCACCTTGATTGCGGGAAAGGGCTTATTCCAGGCTGTCCGGATCACCGCAGAACATCTGGATGCGCGAACGCAGCCAGCGTTCCGCCGGATCGTTATCCTGAGCGCCACGCCAGGCCATGTGCAGTTCGAAGGTCTGCGTCGGCAGGGGCAGTTCTTCGGCGCGGACCCCTCCCGCAGAGGTCAATGCTGCTGCGGTGTAATCCGGCACGGTGGCGAGAATATCGGTGCCGGCGAGCAGGGTGCCCAGGCCATTAAACTGGGGCAGGGCGAGTACCACGCGACGCTTGCGACCCAGTTTTTCCAGTTCGGTATCGATAAAACCACCCAAGTCGCCGGCAAAGGACACCAACGCGTGCGGCCTGGCACAGAAGTCATCCAGGCTCAGCGCGCCTGGTGCGGTATCGGCGCGTAGCAGCTTCGGTTTGCTACGACGCAGCACCTTGCGCTTGGCGTTGGCGGGCAATTCCTCGGTATAGGCAACGCCCACGGAAATCTCCCCGGAGGCCAGCAAAGCAGGCATCAGCAGGTAGTTGGTACGGCGAATCACCAGTACCACGCCGGGTGCTTCGGCGCGCAGGCGCTTGATCAGCGGTGGCAATAGGCCGAATTCGACATCATCCGACAGGCCAATGCGAAATACCGCATTGCTGGTGGCTGGATGAAAATCTGCTGCACGACTGACTGCCGTAGAGATCGAATCCAGCGCCGGCGAGAGCAGGGCGGCAATCTCCATGGCGCGGGCGGTGGGTTCCATGCTGCGGCCGGTGCGCACAAACAATGGGTCATCGAACAGGCTGCGCAAACGGGCGAGGGCAGCACTGATAGCCGGCTGGCCGAGAAACAGTTTTTCCGCCGCACGGGTCACGCTGCGTTCATGCATCAGCGTTTCAAAGACGATCAGCAGGTTGAGATCGACGCGGCGAAGATCGTTACGGTTCATCCGGTGTCCATTCTGGAGTGGCTGCGGTTTTACGCGCGAATCAGGCTAATGCCGAATGCTGTCGCCAGGCAATATGCGCGGAGAAATGATGTGTGCGTGACGCATCATCACCGACAAGCATGGTGAATATCAGCCCTGAGCGGTGGAATTGCTGGCAAAGCCCGGATAAAGTCCGTGGCCATAAGAGGTCGTCATGACTGTATCGGGCAGAAATGCTGAACAGCTGCCGCGACCTGAATGGGTCAAACGAAGAGGTTTGCGATGTCCCGCATAGTGCGTTTCCACGAATTTGGTGAGGCCGATGTCCTCAAGATCGAAGAGCGCCAAGCACCTGCGCCCGCCGCAGGTGAAGTGCTGGTCGGTGTTGAAGCCGTAGGTGTCAGCTGGTACGACGTGCTCTGGCGGCAGAACCTGGCCAATACACCGACACATTTGCCAGCAGGCCTGGGCCACGAACTGGCTGGCGTGGTGCTAGCCGTCGGCGATGGTGTGACTGATCTGGCTATCGGTGATCGAGTAGCGAGCTTCCCGGGGCACAGCGCCAACCGTTATCCCAGTTATGCCGAGCATGTGGTGTTGCCACGCAGTTCCTTGGCGCGTTACCCGGACAACCTGACCGTACAACAGGCCGCCGTGCACTATCTGCCGTCGATGGTCGGCTGGTTCGGTTTCAGCGAACTGGCACGTTTGCAGCCCGGTGAAACCGTGTTGGTAACGGCCGCAAGCCGCTGTTGGGGCCCATACATCGTACAAATGGGCAAAGCCCTGGGCGCAACGGTCATTGCAGCCACAGCTTTTGCTGAGGACAGCGACTTTCTCAAGCAGCTGGGCGCTGATCACATCATCCTCACTGAGGAGCAGGATCTGGTCAGCCGCGTCAGCAAGCTAACCGATGGCCGTGGTGTCAATGTGGTGATGGATGCACTCGGCGGCCCGCAGATGTGTCTGCTGGGTGATGCTATCGCGCCACGCGGTCGACTGATCCTGTTTGATCTGCAAGGCGGCAACGAAACGCCGTTCCCAGCCTGTGCAGCGTTCCAGAAGAACATTCAGTTCTTCGTGCATTGCATCGGCAACTTCACCGGCAAGGAAGAGCTGAATATTCCGCAGGATGCAGCCGCTGTAGCCAAGGCTGTGCAAGGCATCAACCAGCTGACGGCAGATGGTTTGCTCAAGCCGCTGGTCGACAAGGTGTACAGATTCGACGAAGTAGTCGAAGCGCATCGTTACATGGAAACCTGCCCAAGCCGTGGCCGTGTAGTGCTGGATCTCGGCGCGGGTTAAACATAACTCACATTATGCGAAGCCCGAATTAGGGCGAGAG
This sequence comes from Pseudomonas cimarronensis, assembly GCF_049331905.1. GTDB lineage: Bacteria > Pseudomonadota > Gammaproteobacteria > Pseudomonadales > Pseudomonadaceae > Aquipseudomonas. The sequence continues at coordinate 2,676,383 of NZ_CP186283.1, forward strand.
CAGTGAATCCTGAGTGATCTGGGTTCACTGCTCGTAACATGATAGTTCGCATAATGTATATTATGTTAAATAAAATATATAAAGCTGGCAGCTGACAACAGGATTCAATCCCTGCAGTACCCGGAAGTGAATATCCCAATTTCTGTGTACTAATGGTTTAAATCGCGGGTTTTCTCCCCGCTTTGCTTTTTTACTTCCTACACAGCCGTGTCTTTCGCGGGAGGCACGGATGCCGTCTGTCTTCTGATGAAGCTAGATGGCTGCATAGCTTGCGATTTGGGCAAAAGCTAAGGCTGTCTGAACGCTCTACAATGGGCTTTATAGACGATTATAAAGTGATTATAGAGCGATTATAGAATTCCCTTGTGCCCCTGATTTTGTCCGCTAGAAGCACCAGTCTGTTCGAGCCCTGCTTTCGGAGTCTTGGATAGGCTCTGCTTTAGGTTGAAGTCCGGAAGCTCGTCCATTTGAGGCGGGATTTCAGCGAAGAATGATCTCCGCCATTAACGTGATCGCTGCAAGCGCTGTGACCTCTCATGCAGGATTTGTTAGCTCGGCAACCTCTGCCTGGACCAGCTTCAGAATGGCACTGGGCTCTGATACTGAGGCTTGCCTCAAGCGTGCAAGTACGAAGAGCGTCGCCGGCTCGACGCCGAGAATGGCGGCTATCTGCTCGATTTTGCCGATGGTAGGGTTCCATTTGCCGCGCTCGATAGTGCTGATATAGCTCTGGCTTGCCCCCAGGCTTTCTTGAGAGAGCGCCCTCCTCTGTCGAGTCTCCTTGATCACCAAGCCAAGGGCTTCATTCAGTTCCACTTTGCATCCTCGCAAAAGGAACGATGAAGCCTTTTTGGATACGAATGAGCTATGCTGTATATAGCTTAAATAACGAGATACTTCGATGTTCACCACCTACAGGCATGCCGAAATCCCGCTTGCGCCGGTATTTGGAGGTCACTACCAGCTATGGCGATTCGTCGAGCTTGAGCAGCATCGGCCTTGGTTTTGCGTGACGGTGAACAAGGGTAAAAACGGGGCGACTTGGAGAACCATGCTCCTAATCCCCACCGAGGAGGAGCTTGAGCTGATGCTGAGGGAGCTGGTGGTAGAGGCTAAAA